>JBDKRX010000150.1:0-28107 GCA_039683175.1 Phycisphaerales bacterium | reverse complement strand
AGCCAGCCCTCTGTAGGCTAGTCTCGGATATCGAGCGCATGGTATGAGACCAGCTTTCACCTACAGCCGACTGGCACCACATATCCTATCATCGCAGATGCGGCCGATCAACACATTCCTCCGACCGCCGTCGCTCTGTCGCCGCCGCACCCCCCCCCTGCTTCACGCCTCTTCGGTGCAGGCGACGCCGAGGACGTCGGTGATTCGCTCGAACTCGTCGATTGAGTGGAACTCGATTGTGATCCGGCCGGAGCGGCCGTGCTTTTTCGTCTCGATCGAGACGTGCGTGCCCAGGTGCCGGCAGAGCTTGGTCTCCAGATCGATAATGTTGGCGGGCTTAGTCCTGGCCGGCGGCTTCGCGCCCGGCTGCTGGGCTGTGTGCAGGCGGACGAGGCGCTCCACTTCGCGGACGCTGAGCCGCCCTGCCAGGGCGCGGTTGGCGAGTTTTCGCCGCAATTCGTCCGTCGGCAGCGACAGGATGGCCCGTGCGTGGCCCATCGTCAGGCGGCCGTCGATGAGCATCTGCTTCAATTCGTCCTGTAAATCCAGCAATCTCAGGTAGTTAGCGATGACCGAGCGGTCTTCGCCCAAGCGTTCGGCCGCTTCGGTCTGGGTCAGAGAAAAGGCCCCCAGGTAGTGTTGATAGGCCTTGGCGCGTTCGATGGGGTTCAGATCCCGGCGGTGGATGTTCTCGACGAGGGACCATTCGAAGAGCTGTTCGTCGGTGACTTCTCGGACCACGGCGGGGATCGTCGCCAGTCCGACCCGCTGTGCAGCGCGGAACCGGCGCTCGCCTGCGATGAGCTGGTACCCCCCTTGGTAGGGCCGGACGATGATGGGCTGGATAACGCCGTTGGCCTTGATGGAATCCGCGAGCTCGGTGAGGTCCGCTTCATTCCACTGGGTTCTCGCCTGGTACGGGTTCGGCTGGATCGTGTTGAGCCCAAGCATCTGAAGGGAATCGGCGAGCTGTGTGTCTGGTGGAAATGGAACAAACCCAGCGGTCTCGGCCGGTGCCTCTGGAGTGATTCGCTCTGGAGAGGCCAGAGGAGGCGTACTTATAGGACCCAAGAGTGCCTCGAGCCCCCTGCCAAGGTGTCTCGGTTTATCGCCCTTGCCTGTGGCCATGTTGCTCTCCTTAAAGAACGGTGCGTCGGCTTCGTCAGTGGCGGCATTCTATCCATAGACCACGAGAGACCTCAAGACTTATTTCGGCACTGGGCCGGAACTTCTGCACATTTCCTGGAGAAGTTCCACGTGCCCAGCGCGGAAGGGCAGCCTCGGCGCCCCCTCGCCCACGCCTTCGATCCGCCGCCAGATAGCGAGCGTCACGCTTGGGCTGACGATGATAATCGGCAGGGCCCCGCACTGCGACGGACCTCTCCTTGCGACTCTCTGAGATCGCATCGGCACTGGTGCATTTCACATACTCGCGCAATCCTTGCGACAGGTCGCATGTCCCCCATTTGCGCGCCGATCTCTGCCACCAGTCACAGAGGATGCGCAGTCCGTTAGGGCCTCCACCGACACCCTATGTATCGTCGCCGCGACGGTAGGGCGAATCGCCCTGATGCGTATGCGATCCACGTGCTGTCCGTACCATCGCCCCATACACAGCGGCACTCCACCCCACATGATGGATTCATCTGTTATGACAGTCAGACCGGCAATCCTTCAGCCTTCGCCGCTCTCTCCGCCCGTCTATTCGCGCGCGGCACGTGGAACGACGCCCCGTTTGCTGGCACGCCAACCTTGCCGAACCAGGCATGAAAGCCCATTTTGCTGACTTCCTGACAGGATTCTCCTCGACCAAGCCGACATCCAACAGGTATCGCCCCCATGCTGGCCGGCAACAGCGTCTCAGTCCGCACATGGTCAGAGTCCCCAGCCACCCGACGCTCTCTGCCAGTCCCGCGACCCCAAGAGACCCCTTCCGCGAAGTCCCGATCTACAGGAAACTCTGCACACAAGCCACAGATACAGACACAGTCGCATCCAGCGGCGCCATGGTAGGGCGGCATCAAACCCGCTCACTTCAGCCACCCCAACGCATCTGAGAGCAAGTCCATTTGCCGTCCCGGGGACCATCGGCCACTGGATCCAGCTCCCGTGCCGGCATCCCCAACGCTTCTTTCACCAACCGTGGTCGGCATGGGCAACGTCCGATCGAGTCAACCGCGGCCTTGCGCGAGCACGCACATATGTTACGGGAGTGGTGGGGCGGTATCAGGACGGAAAGGATTATAGGACGTACGCGTTTTCTGCACTCTCTTCGCTCGCCCCTCGAATGCCAGCAAGGACCGTGTCTCCTCCCGGCCGAGAGTCCCGCCACGGGGCACCCGTAGACCTCTTTGGCGTCCGGATATCCTGTCGCGTTCCCTCGGCGGGCCAGGATCGAGATCCCATGTGGGTACTCCGCGTCCTCCGGTCTACGGCGCTCATTGCTGCACGGATCGCTGCATATCGCGAATCGGTGTTTCTGCCAGGCGGGATTCGCGCAATGATGCAGGCCCAGCCGCGTCTACACAGGCACGTAGCTCCTCGGAATTCACGGAAACGAGTTGCCACGGATTGGTCGTTACTGTATGTTCTGCACATGAAAGCCGGTCTCGCCATGCGGATGCTGTGTCAAGCGGTGCGGTCACGTTGCGGCGCGATCCATCACATGATGGTTTTGCGCGCGTACACGATCATCATGTTCGCGGCCCTACTATGCAATCTTGGTGTGAAGCTGTTTCACGCCGTGAGGTCCGGCCTCCTCCCGGAGTATCCCACCTGGATTCTCACCGATCTGGCGATCCTGCTCACGCTCGAGGTGATCCTCGCTCTCCTCTGCTATCGCCGGCCCACAATCCGCGTCCTCCGCGCGGCGATGATCGCTTCGGCCATCGTCTGCACATGGTCCGTCATGAACGCAGCCTGGCTTATCCGCACCGGCACGCAAATCCTGCCAATGGAACTGGTTCCATTGTTTCGGGACCCGCTGAACGTCGCAAAAATGGTGTTTCGTAACCTTCTTGCGATGCCTGGGGCATCCGCGGCCCTCTTCATCCCCAGCGCAGTGGCATTAGCGTTCCTTTTTTCGGTCCTTGCCAGACCCACGCCGCCAGACTATAACCCTCGACGTTTTCGCATCCGAATCGCGGCGTCGCTCATCGTCAGTGTGCTGGTCGTCCTCGCCAACGGCGCCGTTTCCACGCTTGGCTCCGCGCAGATCACTGCGGCGGGAATGCGATATAACTGCCAAGCCCGTGCGGTCCTTGCGTTCCTTCTCCCTCGCTATCGGCACCTCGCACGCGATGATTTCCGCTACGCGACACGCCGGCTGCCGAGTGCCGACAGTACCCCGATCGCCTTCGAGCCGCACCACGTCAATCATAACGTAGTGATCGTGGTTCTCGAAGGAGTCCAGTACGACTGCACATCCCTGGCCTGGCAGCAGGGGGGTATCGCCCCCCAGCATGGCTCGACCGCCGACGGCCCGACGCCTTATCTGGCTACGCTCGCAGCGCAAGGCGTCTTCTTCAGCAACGCTCGCTCCGTGGTGACCCACACAACTAAAGCCCTGTTCGCCCTCCTGACCGGCAGATTTCCCTCTGCTTCACAGGACATTTCCGAGACCGTGCCGGTCGACAAGCCTTATGCGAGCCTGGCTACGATCCTTGAGAGGGGTCTCGGCTTCCGGACCGCCTTCTTCCAGTCCGCTACGGGTACCTTCGAATCCAGACCAGGTCTCGTCTACAACCTCGGATTCGATAAGTTCTTTCCGAGAGAGGACTTACATGACCCAAACCAGTTCGTCGGTTACCTCGGGGCCGATGAATTCGCGATGCTGGCCCCGATCACAGAATGGATTGCGTCCGAGAATACGCCGTTTTTTGTGACCATCCTCTGCTCTGTCACTCACGATCCGTACGAGGTGCCCGCCTGGTTCGACGCGAAGGCCGACAGCCAGGAAGCTCGTTATCTCCAGACGGTCACGTACACCGACCGCTTCCTCGCAGCGCTGGACGCCCAGCTCTCTGAACTCGGCGTGGCCGAAAAGACTATCTTCTGTGTGGTCGGCGATCATGGCGAGGCGTTCTCCGAGCATCGAATGATGGGCCACGAACGGATCGCATATGACGAGGTCCTGCGCATCGCCATGTGCATTCGCGCCCCTTTCCTGATCGAGCCGGGCCGGCGAGTCACCTCCGCCGTCAGCTCTGTGGACTTCACCCCCACGATCCTCGGCCTGCTTGGATTCGAGACGTCGCCCATGAACTTTGACGGCTGCGACGCCCTGGCTCCCCTGGTGCCGGATCGCAAGGTCTTTCTCTCCGGCTGGATGCAGCAGGGGCCCGCCGGCTTCGTTCAGGGCGATATGAAGTTCGTCTACGATCCGGAGAACAGCACGGTCAAAGTCTTCTCGCTCAACGTGGACCCCCTCGAACTCAACGGCGTGGAACTCCCCGCGCCAGAGGCTGAGACGCTCAGCAAGCAGATCACCGATTGGCGAAGAAACACCATTTTCAGCATTGATGAGGATGCCAGAGGCGAGAAGATCGTTTTCAACTCCTGGCAAACCAAGTGGGCGGGACGCCGATCCAAAGTAAAGTACACGGGCGATGAGTGACCCCCACGTTCGCCCTTCCACGATCACAGCGTCTCGACTGGTGCGTCGATTACGCTCCAACCCGCGTTATTGACTTCAATAATGCGTTGCCAACACAAGCACACCGCACGGCAGGTCGGATTGTGAATCTGGGAAGGATGGGGATTTTCTTCTTGTCGTATGCTCCAGCAATCGTAAGATGATATCGGCTTTCGATGCTGTGAAATGCGGTACGTCCGATAGTGGTAAACGCAACACTCGCGAAACAGAGGACTACCCGCTCAGTTCTTTCTCATCACTTCGTGCGAAATAGGGCGGAGCGTCCTAAACCCGAATCTCGTCTTCGTACGAAGGAGGAGGAAGAGCCCGCCCTATTCTGTGAGACTCATCCGGGCGCGCGCAACACCCCCCTTCGCGCGCGTCCGGCCTCTCTTCTCGCGGCAGCTCACTCCATGTCGTGATGGGGAGCGTTGGGGTCCTGGACCAACTCGTAGAGTCCGCCTCCGACCCGCCGGAGCCTGCCCTGCTCGGCGAGCTTCTCCCAGATCTCCCGCGGGTACTGATTCGGCGGCTGGATGCCCACGATGCCGGAGCCTCGGCCGCTGCTGAAAGGCCCGCCTCCGAGCGAGGACTCCGCATCCAGGCGAGTCAGTTTCAGACGCTTCTTGAACGCCTTCATGGCCTGCTTGAGCTGTTGCTGCGTCAGTGGGTCGGGTGTTTCATCCGTCATGGTGTTCCTCCTTGGAATAGTTGTCGGGAGGATTGTAGACGTGGCCCAGACCGGAATCCAGAGACAAAATGGAGAGTCTGGAGAAATTCCGCCTTCCAGCGGGCCGGAGGGCGCCCCTCCTTTTTTCTGCGTGTACGAACGAGGATCGTGTATAATAGTCGGCGGCCGCGCGGTGTAGCTGCGGAGATTCTCGAGTTCCAGCAACGGCATTGAAAAGGACATCCTGTGATACGGTTAACGGTGCTCGCGGCGGGCGTACTGGTGTTCGCGTTCGGATCTGTGGCGGTGGTCAAGGGGCAGGACCCGTTGCTGCCGCTCCATGTGGCCGCTGCGAGCGGCAAGGTCGATCATATCAAGCAGTACATCGAGAAGAAGGCCGACCTCAATGCACTGGACGCCTACGGCTACACGCCGCTCAAGCGAGCAGTGGAGTCCGACCAGGTGGAAGCAGCGAAGGTCCTGCTGGAAGGGGGGGCAAATCCGAACATCAAGGACATAGACGGCGTGACGGTCCTGCTCCCAGCTTGCCAGGCCGGCCAGAAGGATATCGTCGACGCGCTGCTGGCCGCCAAAGCGGACCTCACGGTGAAGAACCGCTCCGGTTATACCGCTCTGCACCTGGCCGCATTGATGGGGTATCTGGAGATCGCGGAGGCGCTTCTCAATGCCGGCGCGGACGTCAACGCCACGAACGGCGGCGGGCAGACGCCCCTGAGCATCGCCAAGCAGAGAGGCACCATGCCGGAGATGGAGGAGCTGCTCACGAAGCATGGCGGGACCGTGCCCGCGGTAGACCCCCGGCTCGGCCCGTACGGAGAGTACGGCGCCGCGTCTCCACAGGCTGGACCGTCACAGTCGCAGGTCACGATCGCTTCCACAATCGATCCGAACGAGATTCGCGAGGAGCTTGCGAAATTCACGATGCTCGAAGCTCCGCTCAAGGTGATCGACGCCAACGGCGAGAGCGAGCAACGGGCGTGGATCGTCCGCCGGGCCGACAACCGCACCTTGCTGGTTCGCGCAGTGCAGAAGCAATTCGACGAGGAGATGAAGTTCGTCAAACGGCTGGCTGTCGAAGAAAAGGCCGCCAAGACGGCCAAGGCGGTCGATGATCTGGTGGCCGCCAGGAAGGCACGATACGAGCAGATCAGCCAGGAGTTGCGCGAGCAGCGAAGACAGGCCGCCGCCGAGAGCCGCGAGACTGCGACCACCACGACCACCGGACGGGGCCGGGGCATGACGACTCGCGGCACGCGAGGGCGATCTTCCACGATGGCCGGCGGCGGTACGGGTCAGGACCCCTATGCAGGAACCGGGCAGCAGGCCAGAGCGTCCCGACGCTCGACGACGGCCCAGGGGCCTGCCCAACCGGCCCTCAGCGCCGAAAGCGAGGCCCAAGTCCAGGCGTGGTTGAGCGCGACCACCGACAGCAAGGCCGACCTGCTCACGACCACCCACGAGCTCGACCTCGCCGAGTACATGGCCCTGCACGCTGCGGCGGAGGAAGAAAAGGCCGCCAAGACCCAGGTCGCCGTCAAGGCCCTCCTGATGCTCCGCGAGCAACGGATCGCCAAGATCGTGGTGAAATGGCAGGAGGAAGACGTGCGCCTGCAGAGGATACAGGAGCGGACGGGCACAGACCCCACCATGCAGGGCACGCAGCAGGGGACCCAGCAAGGCACCCGCCGCGGCCGAAGATGAGCGCAACCAGCTCATTGTGCGTCTCATCATTGTGAAACACATGGCTTGAGGACCCGTTCGGTTCCTGAACATCTCGCAGGGGACTTGTCCCTCCCTGTCAAATGCGCGACGTGTCTCGCCACGCAGCAACGTCTTCGCGGACAGTTCCTCTCCCAACACCATCGCTTCTCAGGTATAATCGCGTGGCGATCATATCGATTGGAGTGTCTCAATGGCCGGACGATTGGATGGGAAAGTGGCGATTGTCACCGGGGGCAGTCGCGGAATCGGGCGGGCGGTCAGCCTGGCCCTGGCAGGGGAGGGCGCTGCCGTTGTGCTGGCTGCCCGGTCGGCCGATGCGCTGAGCGAAGCGGCGGAACTGGTCCGCCGGGCAGGGGGGCGGGCGGAAACCGTCCGCACCGAGCTGGCGGAGGAGGAATCGATCCGCAATCTCGTGCGCGTGACGCAGGAACGGTTCGGCCGGCTCGATATCCTCATCAACAACGCGGGCATCACGCATTCCGCCAGGTTCGACGAGACCCGCACCGCGGACCTGGACCGCTGCTGGACCATCAACGCGCGGGCTCCGTTCATCCTGTGCCGGGATGCGTTGCCCCTGTTGCGGCGGGCCCCGGCCGGGTTCATCGTGAATATCTCGTCGGTGGTCGGGGTCAAGGGCTATCCGCTCCAGAGCGCGTACACCGCGTCGAAGCACGCCCTTCGCGGTATGACGATGTCTCTCGCGGAGGAACTGCGGGGCACAAACATCCGCGTACACGTCGTCTGTCCCGGCGCGGTCGATACGGGCATGGTCGGGAACGTGCGCCCTGATATCAAGACGAGCGACCTTATCGGCCCGGCCGAGGTTGCAGAGTTGGTGTTGTATCTGGTGACGCGAACGGGTAACGCGGTCGTGGACGAGTTGCACATCCGGCGTGCCGCAGCGGCGCCGTGGTTCGGTTGATGAAACGGAATAGACTTCTGGAAAATGGAGGGTTAGGCCTATATTCTTCAACGAAATCTCTTGGCTCGATTTCGTTGAAGAATCGAGCGGACGAAACTCTCGGCGCGCGACCGGGGTTTGAGGGGGAAGAATCGAACGAAGAGATTCTTCCCCCTCAAAGTAGGCCTAACCCTCCATTTTCCAGAACCATAGAAACACAGGGGATCGATCATGCGAGCAGTCATACAGCGGGTCATTGAGGCGAAGGTCGAGGTGGAAGGCAAGATCGTCGGGCGGGTCGGCCCGGGGCTGCTCGTCTATCTCGGCGTCGGCAAGGGCGACAGCGAGACCGACGTCCAGTTCATGGCCGAGAAGCTGGCCAATCTTCGGATCTTCTCCGACGACGCGGGCAAGATGAACCGCAGCGTGATCGACATCGGCGGGGGGGTCCTGCTCATCAGCAACTTCACCCTGCACGGCGACTGCCGCAAGGGGCGCCGGCCCGGCTTCGACGGCGCCGCCGACCCGGCGCTTGCGGAGGGTCTGTACGAGAAGGTGGCCCAGGTCATCGCGCAGCAGGGCGTCCCGGTCGAGAAGGGCGTCTTCGGCGCGCACATGCACGTCACGAGCGTCAACGACGGCCCGGTCACCTTCCTGCTCGACAGCAGCCGATTGTTCTGATCCCGGACATGGCACACTACGAAGGCTATCGGATTCTTCTGCGCAGGCCCATCGCGCCGAGGGCCAGCAGCGCGACCGTCGTCGGTTCGGGGGTATGAATGGGGGTCACCGTCGTCGTGTCGGTCCCTCCGCCGCTGCTGGCGATGCCGAAACCGGGGGTGCTCAGATCGATAATCGTGGGCGAAAGGGGACCGCCGCCGCCGCTTGTCTTTCTCTCGAAGGGTTATTCCTCAGCGGGCTCGAAGACCGCGATGATCACTTTCGGAGCATTGACGTGCACGGTAGTCTGCTTGTCGCTGGGATCGGCCACATCGCCCAGCCAGTATGCGAACTGGTAACCCGGCTGGGGCTCCGCGGACAACGTGACCAAGGAGTCGGCGTGGAATCGGTGCGTCCCCGAGTCCGGCGTGACTGTACCGGCCTTCGCGGGGCTCTGCTCGATGCACAGATCGTAGACCCTCTGCTCGGAGTACCCGCGTGCGGCCAGCCCGAAGGCCAGCGCCGCCGATACCAGCAGCGATCTCCAATGCATCATGCTTGGGCAGGTCATTGTCCCCACCACCCCCTTTTGTGGCAACCGACCCGAACGGCAGATCGTCAAACCTGGACCACCAGCGTGCAAAACGATCCCGGTGCGACAGTCTGCAAGCACCCCTCAACCTGTTCAGGACCCCCAGTCCAATTGTTCCTATAGGATACCCGATTTGGCTTCCTGAATCAAGACTCCGGCCTCCACCAGTGCGGCGGTTTGCAGAGTCCCGATAATCGTCGGGGCACACGCTCGCTCGGCTTCTCGTTTTTCGGACCCCGTATGCGGGACGAGAAGACGAACGTACAATTCTTTCTCGCCGCCGGCGCCGGTTCAGACGGGCCGGCGCCCGTACACAATCCGTTTCGCGACTTCGTTCAGCACGATGATCGAGCCGGCCACAACGATCGTGATTGCCCAGTCCACGACCGACAGGCTCGTCAGACGAAAGGCCTTGGCCGGACCCGGCAGGGACACGAGCAGCATCGTCGCGACGGTGGAGATGCTCACGGCGCCGAGCACGTATCGATTCTTCCAGAGCGAGCGGTCCAGGATGGAGCTTTTGGAATGGCGGCAGTTGAAGATGTTGAGCATCTGGAACATGATGATCGCCACGAACGGCAGCGTCGCAGCCTTCCCGGGCGAACCGGCCCAACTGTACGCGAAGTGAAGCAGAACGGCCCCGATCGCGATGATCGTGCTGTTGAAGCCGACGTGCAACAACAGTTCCTTGTCGATCAGGCGGTCCTGGCGTTTGCGTGGTTTTCGCACCATGATGTCCGGTGCGGCCGGGTCCATGCTCAGCGACAGGGCCGGCAGGACCTCGGTGCCGAGATCGATCCAGAGAATCTGGATCGCCGACAGAAGTTGTCCGACGCCGGGCAGCAGGGAGAAGCAGACGACGAAGAACTCCGCCGTGATTCCGGAGAAGGCGTACAGGATGAACTTTTTGATGTTGTCGTAGATGGCCCGGCCCTCCATGACCGCGGTGACGATGGAGGAGAACGAATCGTCCGCAATGACCATCTTCGAGGCGTCTTTGGCGATGTCCGTGCCGCTGCGGCCCATGGCGACGCCGATGTCGGCGCGTTTCAGCGCAGGGGCGTCGTTCACGCCGTCGCCGGTCATGGCGACGATCTCGCCTTGTCGCTTGAGGCTCTCGACGAGCCGCATCTTGTCCTCGGGCGAGATCTGCGCGAAGACGTTGACCCGCTCCAGGACGCGGTCGAGCTGCGCATCGTCCATCGCCCGCAGTTCCTGTGCGAGGATCGCCTTGTCGTCGTCCATCGGGATGATGCCCGTCTCTCTCGCGACGGCCAGCGCCGTCTCTCTTTGATCGCCCGTGGTCATGATGACGCGGATGCCGGCCTCCTTGCACAGGCGGATCGCTTCCTCGACGTCGGGACGGGGCGGGTCCGCCATCCCGATGAAGCCGACGAAGATCATGTCCTCCTCGAGAGCCGTGACCCGTGGCCCGTGACCCGGGTCGGAAAAAGCCAGGTCGGGCCTACTTTGAGGGGGAAAAATCTCTTGGCTCGATTTTCCCCCCTCAAACCCCGGTCGCGCGCCGAGGGCTTCGTCACTTCCATTCTTCAACGAAATCGAATCCCGACGCGCAGCGGCGCTCTGCGCCGAGGGAGATTTCGTTGAAGAATATAGGCCCGACCTGGCTTTTTCCGACCCGGGGGCGGTCGTCAGCTCTTTGTAGGCGAATCCGAGCACGCGCATCGCGCCGGTGGCCATGCGCGACCGGACGGCCACCAGGTTCTTGAGGACTGTTTTGTCGAGCGGCAGGATGCTGTGCCCGTCCCAGTAGCGAGTGCAGTTGTCGAGGATGCGGTCGGGCGCGCCCTTCGTCGCGGAGAAGAACTGTCCCTTCTCCACGTGCTCGTGCACGGTGGTCATCATGCGCCGGTCGGAGTCGAAGGGCAGCTCGTCCAGACGGGGAAAGTGCGCGGGAAGCAAAGAGGGATCGATATCGGCCTTGGCCGCGGCGACCAGCAGAGCGATCTCCGTGGGGTCCCCCAAGGCGGTGTGAGCCGTGTAGTGGGCGTTGTTGCAGAGCGCCGCCACTCTCAGAAGTCGGGATAGCCGCTCGTCGGCGGATGGCAGGGTCTGGCCCGCTTCGGTCGTGTAGTCGCCCTCGGGCTCGTAGCCGACGCCGGAGACGGTCAGATACTCGCCCGCCGCATACACGGCGCGGACGGTCATCTCGTTCTTCGTCAGCGTGCCCGTCTTGTCGGTGCAGATCACAGTCGTGCATCCGAGCGTCTCGACCGCGGAGAGCTTGCGGATGATCGCGTTCTCGCGGGCCATCTTCCTCATGCCGAAGGCCAGACCGATGGTCACCGTCGCGGGCAGGCCCTCGGGCACGATCGCCACCGCCAGCGCGATGGCGAAGAGAAACGCATCCTTGAGCGACGTGAGGGTCAGATCGTAACGAACCGCCATGATGAGGAAGACGACCAGGCAGATGCCCGCCGCGATGCGCGCGATCCGCCGGCCGATGGCATCGAGCTCGACTTGCAGCGGGCTCTTTTCCATCGCGATATCCGTCGTCACGCGTGCGATGCCACCGATCCGCGTGCCCATCCCCGTGGCCAGCACGAGGAAGGTCAATCGGCCGTAACTGACGGTCGTACCGGCGAAGACTTTTTCCTCGTCGGGAACGTCCGAGTCGTGCCCCGTGACCCGTGACCCGTGGCCCGTGACCCGTGGCCCGTGACCCGGGTCATGAGTCACAAGCGACGAGTCACTTCCGACGAGGCCCGATCTGCCTTTTTCGGCCCCGGCGTGAAGAGCCCTCTTGGACACCGGGACCGACTCGCCCGTAAGCGAGGACTCGTTGACCATGCCGTTGATGCACTCGAGGATCACCCCGTCGGCGGGGACGCGGTCGCCCGCTTCGATCTGGACGATGTCGCCCGGCACGATGAGCTTCGCGGGGATTCGCTTGACGGTCCCGTCGCGCACGACGTGCGTGAGGTCCGCCATCATGTTTTGCAGGGATTTGAGCGACTGCTCGGCCTTGTACTCCTGGATGAAGCTGATCGTCGCATTGGCCAGGACGATCGAGGCGATGATCAATGCGTCGGAGCCTGCTCCGGTCAGCCAGGAGACGAGACTCGCGAACAGCAGCAGGATGAGGAACATGTTCGAGAACTGCGAGAGGATCATCGTCAGCAGCTTGAATCGCGCGACGCTCTCCAGCTCGTTCGGGCCGTGCTGTTGCAGACGCTCCTGGGCCTGCGATTCCGACAGGCCTCCCGGATGGATGTTCAGCATTTTGTAGATGTTGCTCGCTGAGGCAAGGTGACTCATATCAGATTGCGTCCTGCAGGGCCAGGAAACAGGCCCGGTAGTATTTCATCAGGCGGATCGGCTCTCTGCTCTCGGGGATCTCGGCGTCGCAATAACCCTGGTAGTCGGACTGCTGGAGCAGCTCGAACAACCGGCGGTAGGGATAGTCCTCCCACAGCTCGTGCATGTGGACATTGCGGATGCGGTCCTTGACCGACGCAAAATTGGCGTCGAACCCGGGGCCTTTGGCGTCGTTGGCGTCGCAGTTCCAATTCACGTAGACGTAGGGACTTTCGGAGTAGTCGACCATCTTCTTGATCCGGGACACGACGTTGGTCCCGCTGCCGTGGACGCAGACGCGGATCTCGACGCCGTGGTCGTGCCCGAACTGGCCGACCTCCGCGAGCGACTTGCCGATCTGCCGGAGCGTTTGCTCCTCGGGGATGCCCTTGTCCACGAGCAGGGCGTTCGGGAAGACGCGGATGCCGATCGCCCCGAGGTCCTCCGCGAGGAGCGTGTATTCTTTCGTTCCCTCGATCTCCTTGCGCAACTGCCCGGGATCGGGGTGATGATAGGCGAACCCGCTGGCTAAGCTGATCCTCATGCCGGTGTCCTCGAACCGCTTTCGCACGTCCCGCCGCTGGTCCCTGGTCAGGGTCACCTCGACGCCGTGGGCGTGGGTGGTTCGCAGCTCGACGTGCTCGAAGCCGGTCGCGATGCAATTCTCGATGACAGTCTCGATATCCCAGTCCTTGGCAAGGTTATAGCTCATCAAGCCCAGCCGCAGCGGCTTGGCGGGCCGGAGTTCCGCCGGTTCCCTGGCGGGAGTTTCACCCGAACGACAGCCCTGTGTGACGACGCCGGCCGAGGCGGCCAGTGCGGATGCCTGCAGAAACCGTCTGCGAGTGTGTTCGTGCGCCATGCCCATGCCCCTGACCAATCGTGATTCTTCAGCAGGACTACCTGCCCATCGGCCCCCCATGGTAGCGGCTGATCCGGGGCCGTCAACGTCAATCCGTCGTGCAGTGAAGGCTCCAACGTGCCGAAAAGACCATGAAAATCGTTACATCACGGATGGGGTACGGCACGTAAATACATATGAGAAACGCAATCTGGGCGTTCCGCATGATAGACGTAGTGACAAAGGTAGATTGGGATATGCGATTGTTGAAAATGGCGATCATAGCGATTGTGACGGCATCGGCCGTGTGGACCGGATCGGTTGCCTGGGCGCAGGGCAAGGATGACCCGTCGTCGGATCCCGTGGAAGACCCAAACGTGGTTCGGCGAGAGTATCTGAGTCTGCCGGACGATCCATTTCTTGTGCATGGGACCGGGCGAAACGAGCCGGCCTGGGTGAAGTTCACGATCGTGTCACAAGCCGACGGCTCGCAGAGAATCCACTTCCAGGACGGAAATCGGTATCCATTCCACTATCAGTTCGCGGTCGAGCAGCTCGACGCATTTGCAGGCATGACGACCGACCAGTTTGACCTCGCAACTCTGTACCGCGAGGGACGAAAGGCCATTCTCGGCGCGGTGGTCGTCCCGTCGATCTGGTCACTGGCGGTCCAGCCGGCTGAATATGGCATCCAGCTCGTCGGGCGCGACCCGTTCACAAGGGAGGAGGTCGTGCAGATCTTCGAGCTGATCGTGCAGGCCATCCGGACGCAGGAACCCCGCAAGGCTTTCTACTTCCCGACGTACGAGCAGCGAGCCGCTGCGGAAGCGGACCGTGCGTGGTTCGAAGAACAGGGCATCGTCATCAGCTCGGCGGACCGCTGGTCGGATGGCAATACAGTCTATTCGCCGGGCTGGGCGTTGGGTGTCCTGAAATACGTCGAGGGCGGGTCGATCCGCGACGCCTATGTGAAGGGCGAGCTTGGCCCAGGGGACATCCTGCTCACCGACGGCGTCCCCGCGGAGACCCCGTACCTCGCGGGCATCATCACGCTCTCGGCCTCGACGCCCAATTCGCACGTCGCGATCCTCGCCAAGACCACCGGCGTTCCCTTCGCTCACCTGGTCATCGCCGAGGATGTGAGCCGGGCCCAGGAGTTGATCGGCCGACGAATCTGCCTGCGGGCATATGACCTCTATGGCTCGACCGACGTGCGGCTGATCGACACCGAGGGTGTGCTCGACGATTCGATGGTCCAGGAGATTCTCGCGTTGAAGGCGCCGGCAAGCCTGGACGTCTCGCCTGTGACGTCTTTCAGCTCTTATGGCTCCGCTGCGGACATGCTCATGCCCTCGGACATCCGCTACTTCGGGGGCAAGGCCGCCAACTTCGGCATGCTCCGGCGGGCGATTCCCGGAAATTCCCCCGTTGCGGCGGCCCTCTCGTTCGACCTGTGGACCGAGTTCATGGCTCAGACAATGCCGGACGGGCGGACGCTCCGCGAGAGCATTGCGACCCGTCTGTCGCCATTCTCCTATCCGCCCTCGGATGTGGCGGCTTTGTCCGCCGCACTGGCCCAGATCCGCGATCTGATCGAGGACGGCAAAGAGCTGGACTTCACCGATGCTCAAGAACAAGCGGTTCTGGCCGTCCTCCAGGACCCTCGGTACGGGTTCGATCCATCGAAGAACCTGCGGTTCCGCAGCTCGACGAACGTCGAGGATGGGCGCGAGTTCACCGGCGCGGGTCTGTACGAAAGCTACAGCGGCTGTCTGGCCGACGATCTCGACGGAGACGGCAGCGGCCCGTGCCTCTGCGACCCGAGCCGCGCGAAAGAACGAGGCGTGTTCACCGCGATCCGCAAGGTCTTCGCGAGCTTCTACAACGAGAACGCCTATCTCGAACGGCTCCGGCACGGAATCGATGAAACCCAGGTCGGCATGGCGATGCTCGTTCACCATTCATTCCCCGATGAAGCGGAGCTGGCCAACGGCGTCGCCGTCGTGACGCGGGATTCCGAGGAGAGCTGGGAAATCTCGCTGGTCACGCAGGCCGGCGCGGTTTCGGTGACCAATCCCGAAGACGGCAGCATCCCGGAGGAAGTCACCGTGTCCGTGTATTCATTCGGCATGTACGCGTACAAGGTACGCCAGTCCAACCTGGTCCCGCTCGGGGCCACTGTGATGGACTGGGAAGACGACTACCACGCGCTCGCGGAGTTGCTCATCCAGGTGGGCGAGGAGTTCGCCCTCACCACGAGCAGGGACCAGTTCGTTCTGGAGATGGAGTACAAGAAGATGGCCCCGAACGGCGGGTTGGTCGTCAAGCAGGTCCGCGAGGTTCCGCAGGCCGACGAGACGCCTTCGATCGTGCCGTTCCTGGTCAAGGAGCCGACCCGATACACCGTCCTGCAAGGCGAGTTCGGTGAGGTCTTTGGCATCCACCGGCTCAAGTCCCAATGGCAGCTTGAAACCCTCAGCCTCCGCCTGACGCCGGAGAGCCTCAGCGAGTGTCTCTACGGTCCGGCGTCTCTCGAATACGTGGCTGATGGCGTCCCCGGCACGCTGGAAGGTCCGCTCTCCGAGTGGCCGGGGGCGGTTCACAGCTACACCTCGCCCGATCCGAATGCCGGCGAATCGCCGGATACGCCGGTCGTGAGCGCCGGCTCGACAAAGATCTCCGGGGCCACCATCGACGAATGGCGAATGGACGACTTGCAGAACCCGCGCGTCTACCGGCTCCAGACCGGCAACATACCCACGCTCGTCTCGGCTTCCGAAAGCGCGATCTTGACCCTGCGGGATTTCGGACATCTGCTTCTGGAGGTCGAATACGAGCATCCGGTCGTGCAATGGGAGTGGCCGGGCGTCGTGGAGACCACACGGGACCAGGTCCGACTGGCCCCGGCCTTCGAACCCTCCTCAGGAGACCTGCTGCAAACTCGCCGATTTGAAGACGCCAACGGCGTGGTCATCGAGACCACGTTTTACTGGCCGCCCGCGCCGACGGGCCCGACCGCAGGCTACACGGCGCCGCTCGCCCGCTGGGTTGAGACCCGAATCACCGGCTACGCGACCGAGCCCATCGTGCTCCAGGGCTTCTACTCGCAGACGTACAAGCCGGAACATCACAACTTCTCGGAGCATTTCCTGTTCGAGCCGCAACTCGAGCCCGGCCTGTCGTCCGAGATCCTCGCGGAACTCCGCGTCAAAGGCATCCGACAAATCCACGTACTCGCCGGCATGGACAAACCGACCATCACGACCTACGAGTAAGATCGCCGGATTGGAGGAAGTAGGGGCAACCCCCCGTGGTTGCCCTTCACGGTCAGGGGGCAGGCACAGAGGCCTGCCCCTACAGCAGGCCCGACCTGGCTTTTTCCGACCGGTCACGGAACACGGGCAGGATGCCCGTGCTACGGAAGTCGCAGTTGGATCTCCGAGGGCTGGCGGAGCGTGATCGTGAGCAATCGCTGCTGCGCGTGGAATTCGGTAGTGCCCTGGGCGGCGTTCTCCTGGGGACGGGCGTTGGGCCTGGTCGAGCGCACCGTCACCGTCGGCGTTTTCTCCACGCCGGCCAGCAGGACATGGAACACCTTGCTGCCCCATCCATCCACTGTAAACGTGACGGTCCCGTCGGCCTCCTTGAGGTCGCGGACGGCACAGGGAGCGTGAACAAACCAGCCGGTCTTCGACAGTCTGCGGACATCATAGAGCGTACCCTTGTCGAACAGCTCCGGGAGGTGGGCCTGGACCGTGCCGGGATTGATGGCGGGACCGTCGCTGCGCTGGGCCCGCAGGAGGAAGTAGTCGGGCAGCAAACCCTGGCGTTTCGCGTCGCTGGTGGGCCAGGTCATTTGCAGGCCGGCGGCCGTGATGCCCTTGGCGATGGTCGCCCAGGGTCCCTCGCCGTCATACTGGCCCAGCAAGTGCAGGGCCGAGCCGTAGACCAAGCCGCACCATTGGACAGGTTGGCCGAACCAGATCGGCGCCCGCCAGTTCGTTGCACCGAGCACCGCGATCGTCCCATAGGGCCCGACCTCGCCTTGCGTCGGGTTCGCAAGGTATACGAACGGCACGCCCGTCCACGCCCAGTAGCGGGCCTGCTCCAGGTACTCGGGCTTGCCTGCGATCAGGTATCCAAGCGTATACGCCCGGACCATATAGGCACAGGCGAGAATATCGGGCGTATGCAGCGGGACTTCCCAGACCTGGGCCCCTCGCGGCACAGAGTTTGCGTAGAGCGCCGTCTGCTTGTCGAGCAGGGCGAGTCCCTGCTCGATCAGTCGTGGGTCCGCGGACAGGGTCGCGGCCTCCAGGACGTGGACCACATCCGGCGCCGCGTGGCCGTTGGCGTGCTGGGCAAAATGGGTCCTGCCGTAATCGACCTCGCCGGGCACGTAGAGCTTGATGCCTTCCTTATCGAAACGAGCCAGGAGGCTCTCAGCGTCTGCCCTTCGTCGCTCGACGTAGGGCGGAATGCCGCCAAAGACAAACGATGCGGTCGGGGTTCGAACGTGGGAGACGCCGCTCATGTGCGGCTGGCCCTGCGGGAGCTTCGTTATGGCCAGGTCTCTGGCGCTGGTGAGTCGCTCGACCATGTTCGGCTCGCGGACGTGATTCGCCAGCCAGTCCATGTACATGACCGCGTCGGCCGCCGGAGCGGCCTTGAAGCTCTCGCCCCAGACGGCATGGCGGAATATGCCGCCTTCATTGATGGCCGAGTCGAGCCAGCCATGCGAGAGCAGCCTCACGCCCGCATCGAAGCCGCCGTTGAACTGGGGGACAGTCGGCAGACCGCAAATCTCCACGTATTTGCAGACCGCCGTCACAACCGTGTCGCCCAAGCCACCGAGGATCGTAGCTCGCGCCGTGAGGGGCTGACCGGCCTTGATGGCGAAGGGACTGTGCGCAACTAGGGCGTTCTCGAATCGCCTGTCACCGACGGCAGGCGCGGACAGCGCCATGACGTGGCTTTCGGAATGGTAGATCCGGTCGGGTGAATCGAAGGCCGCCGCGGTCAGATCCGAGGGCTCCCAGATCATGCCGATGTAGCGACCGTCGTACGCGATTGCCATCAGAGGGAACGTGATCTTGACCGGATCGGGCACCCGGCGAATGTGCTCGGGGGTCGAGATGTCCGCTTCGCTGCTGCTGGGCTCGTCTTCGAGATACTCCAGGCCGGCGAAGAGCCCCTGCGTCTTGCGCTCGCCAAAAGAGCCCAGGCCGGGAAAGAGGGTCAGCCAGGGGAAGTAGATCACGTCGCTGTCCCGGTCGGCCGCGAATGTCGTCTCCACGCAGATTGATCCCGCGTGCGAGCCCGCCTGGAAGCTCCGGGTCACTTTCCATTGCCCGGCGCGATCGTCTTTCAACGTCGCCGTGATGGTGATATCACCGTTCGACCCGGAGGTATGGGAGACATCCGCCTTCTCCAAGGCCAGCCAGCAAACCCGGTCGTCAATCAACAATCCGATCTGTTCCGCACGGTAGCCGGCAGCCATCTCCTTGCCGTCCACCTTGAGCACGAAATCGCCCAAGTCTCTTCGGTAGTGTTCGAGGCGCAACTCTCCGGACTCTATCGCGGCCGTCCTAGCCCGTCCTTTGCTCGGCTTCTTCGGGCGTTTGAACTGCGGCGGCTCCAGCGGAACGAGCGTCTCGATCCGGATGGAGGCGACGACGATCCGCCCCTCAGCGCCGGTCGGGTCGAGCCGCAGGCGCGTGTCCGGCCCGAGCGGTTCTTCGATCAGCAGAAGGTAGTCATGCCATTGGCCGTCGTTCTGGACGGTGAATCGAACGGATCGCTCGGCCTGGAAGGTGGGACCATAGAAAAGCTCGCCGTGCGGGTCGGCATCTGACTTCATCCGCACGCGAATCCGTGTCCTCCCGCTGCTGGAAAGATTCACCGCCGGGCCCTCGATCCATGGATCGATCCCGGTCGATGTGAATGCGAGGCCCTCCGGCGAGACGGCCAAGTCCTTCACATGCGAATTGCCCTGCCAGCCCTGCTGGCCTTGCGTGAACTCCCACGCCGCCACCTCGGCGCCCGAGGCGGCAGCCGAGAAGCCTGCAACCAGCGCAAATGCCAGCAATCCGCAAATCGTTCTGATCCTGTTGATGCGCATCGTTATGAACCTCCGATTCGATCGAGAGCATCCCCTCGCGAAGCGTCCGATGGAACCCGTAGGACGAGCAGGACCCATTGGACCTATCCTGCTTCGCGCCCCCGGCAGTATAATCCTTTCCATGAGCCTGGAACAGGAGATTAGGGAAAAGGCATTGGAGTTCGGTTTCGACGCGGCGGGCTTTACCGACGCCTCGCCGGTTGCCCGTGAGCACGTGGAGCATTTCAACGCGTGGCTCCAATCCGGCTACGCCGGGCCCATGCAGTACATGCACCGCAACCCGGAGAAACGCTTCGACCCTGGGAAGCTCCTTGAAGGCGCCCGTTCGGTGATTGTCGTGGCCTTGAGCTACAAGCCACTCGCCACGGCTACGCCCACCGTCCCCAAAGGCAAGGTGGCTCAGTACGCCCAGTATCAGGACTATCACGACTTCATCAAGCCGCTCCTGCGGAGGCTCGCTGACTTCGTGCAGAGCCAAACGGATGGGCGGCACCGGTTCAAAATCTGTGTGGACGCCGCGCCGCTGGCGGAAAAGGCCCTCGCGGTCCGAGCGGGCATGGGCTTCATCGGAAAGAACCATCTGCTCATCCACCCGCGGCTCGGCCCGCAGGTCCTGTTGGGCGAGCTGATTACGACAGTGCCCCTGGAGCCCGACGGGCCCGGGCGGGGCGACTGCGGCGGCTGCGACCTGTGCCTGAGCGCCTGCCCGACCGGCGCCCTGCGACGGGACGGCTTTCTCGATGCCCGCATCTGCATCAGTTGCCTGACCCAATACGGCCCTTCAAATGGGATTGGAGACTGGCTCTTCGGGTGCGACGAGTGCCTCCTGGCCTGCCCCTATCAGCAGCAGGCACCCCCTTCGGTGAACCAGGAATTCAAGCGATACCCCGAGCGAGCGAGACTGGATTTGCAGGAGTTGATCGCGTTGACGCCGGAGAAGTTCAATGCGAGATTCCACGACTCGCCCATCAGGCGAATCGGCCTGGATGCATTCAAGAGCAACGGGCGGCGGTGCTTGGAGTCGTCGAGAGGAATCGGTGGGGCAAGCCCCACCCTGCCGGAGTGATTCTATGGCGCCAGGAAGATATCCAGGTCGGTGGTGGGCAATTCGTCGCCTCGGATCTGGGTGCCGCAGGACATGTCGCGAAGCAGGTACATGTCATCATCGAAATTGCTGACGCGCCGCTGCTTCGTGAACTCGACCGATCCGTCGTACAGCAGAGCGTTCTGGCCGCGACCTTTGTGGTTGGCGCTGTTGGCGGTCATCACCTCTTCACACAACTGAATGCTCAGGCCGGTCGAGAGGTCCGACGGGAGCCCCTCGGAAAGCGGGTTGCGGTCCGCCATGAGGACACCCTTGCGCTGGAGGTCCCGCTCGTTGGAGGTCGGGCAGGGGATACGGATGCTGAAGTGGATGTAAGCGCTACTTGGGAAGTCGTTGAAGCTCTGAATCTTGAAGCCGTTGAAATTGAGGGTGCGAGCCTCGCGCCTGCCGGGGCAGAAGAATCGGGACGGTTCTACGTACCCCTGCTTGGTGAGCAGCCAGAATCGTCGCGTGTTCGACTGGTTTTCCTGTCCCTGATCGCCCACCTTCCACCACGGCGATCCGGGCGTCATAGCTACGGCGGGCAGGAAACCATCGTGATCGGACGCATAGTTGCGAAGTCCGCTGTAGACGCCGCTCAGGTTGGACGCACACTGCGCCCGCTGGTATCGGCCGCGCATCTGGCCGACGGCCGGGAACAGGATGCCCACGAACAGGACAACCGCAGCCGCCGCGGCGACCACCTCGCTCCAGTTGCGCCACAGGGGGATTCGGATCGTGCGTTTTGTCGATCGCTCCGCTGCCAGCAGCTCCTCCAGGCGGTCCTTGCCGGCCCCATCCGGCGCTGCCTCTCGCACGCGGGCAAAAAGCCGCTCCATCAACTCATCGGGACAGGGCTCCAGTTCGACATTTTCCAGCGGAGCCAGCGCCTGTTGCAGGGATTGGTATAACTCGCCTGCCTCCTCATTCGACTCGATCAGGGCCTCAGCTTGCTCTATTTCACGTTCGGATGCCAGACCCAAAGAGTAATCAAACAACAATTGCCTCTGACGGTCACTTAGCGTCGTCATTTGACCTCTTTACTCCCAACTGCTGCTTTCCAGTCCTTGGCGAAACGAGCCACGGCAGCATGCAACCTACTTTTCACAGTCCCAATAGGTATACTCAGAATGTCGGCCATTTGTTTATACGAAAACTGGTTGAAATAGGCGAGGGCCAGGATCTCGCGCAGGTTATCGGG
The DNA here is from genome assembly GCA_039683175.1 of Phycisphaerales bacterium. GTDB lineage: Bacteria > Planctomycetota > Phycisphaerae > Sedimentisphaerales > Anaerobacaceae > PLanc-01. The sequence continues at coordinate 6,343 of JBDKRX010000150.1, read as the reverse complement.
CATATTCCCGATCACCTCGTTGACGAGCGACACGGTTTCGCTCCGCTCGACATCGTCATAAGGCACGGCTGTATCGGAACTTAGGGCACTGAGCATCTCGTCGAAGCTCATCTCCTCGGACTCGGTGAGCGTTCCGATGGGCACGGCGGCGGTCCGCTGGTTCTTGCGCAGCGCGTCCTTGGCCTTGTTGGCCGCGATGGTGAACAGCCACGGCCGCAGCGGCCGGCTCGGGTCGAAGCTCTTTCGGCTCGCGAACAACTGCAAAAACGTCTCCTGGAACACGTCATCCACAAGGTCTGAATGATTCAGAAACTGCTTGAGGAACGCATACAGGCTGTTCTTGTACCGGTTCACGATCTCCCGGAAGGCAGCTTCATCGCCCTTGGCGTAGAGTTGCAGGAGTTCTGCATCCGTCAGTTTCTCAAATGGATGGTCCATGGGGGTCATTATAAGAACCTATAATGGAAAGAGGAATCCCTGTTCAGACAACATTGCAGGTTCTCTCGAAAACGGTTATCCTTGACGCCTCGTTGGATAGAAAGGCGGTGGCTCTGCGACCGGCCGCGATCGCGCAGATTGAAGTAGGAGAGAAGATCATGAAGAATGCGGTTTGGATCGTTTTGTTTGTCGTTGTCGTTGCGGTGTTCGTCGGGATTGGGGTAGTCCGCAGAGGGGGATCGCGGACCGAAGGCACTCGGACCATCGGCGTGATCCCCAAGGAAACCGCCTCCCAGTACTGGAAAGGCGTCAAGAACGGCGCCGAGCAGGCGGCCAAGGAGGAAAACGTCGCTATTCTCTGGAACGGCCCGGAGGTGGAGACCGACAACGAGCGGCAGATCCAGATCGTCGAAGACATGCTCACCCAGAAGGTCGATGGCATCATCCTGGCCCCCAGCAATCGCAAGGCTCTGGTCCCGGCCGTTGAGAAGATCGATGCCCGCAAGATCCCGTGTGTCATCGTCGATTCGGGCGTCGAGACCGACAAATACCTATCCTACATGGCGACCGACAACTACAAGGGGGGCGTCCTGGCCGCCAAACGCATCGGCGAGATCCTCGCGGGCAAGGGCGAGATCATCGTCGTCGCCTGGACCCCGAATTCCGCCTCCACGGACGCCCGCTTCCAGGGATTCCGCGACACGCTGGCCAAGGAGTTTCCCGAGATCAAGATCGTCGATTCGCAGTTCCCCAACCCGCCCACGATGGAAAAGGCCCGCGACGTGACTCAGGACATGTTGACGAAGAACGCTGCGGTGGACGGCGTCTTCGCCTGCAACGCGACCACCGCCGGCGGCGCCCTGACCGCGCTGCTGAGTTTCCAGCAGAGCCAGGGTTCCAAGAAGATCAAGATGGTCGGCTTCGATGCCTGGCCCATGCTGGTCGAGGGCCTCAAGAAGGGCGATCTCGACAGCCTGATCATCCAGAACCCGCATAAGATGGGCTATGAAGGCGTCAAGGCGATCTGCCGCCGTCTGGAAGGCAAAGAGGTGCCGAAGGAAGTCGATACCGGCGTCGAGTTGATCACCACCGAGCGGCTCAGTGACCCCAAGGTATTGGAACTGTTGAACTCCCAGATCTGAGCGGGACAAAGTGCGATTTGTGAAGGTTGATATTTGACTTGGGAGGCCTCCGGACATCAACAATCACACATCAACAATCACACATCAGATCGCCCTGCGAATGACGGGCATCTCCAAGCGTTTCGGCCCGGTCCAGGCGCTGAGCGACGTGAGCCTGACCGTCCGCACCGGCACGGTGCATGCCTTGGTCGGCGAGAACGGCGCCGGCAAGTCCACGCTGATGAAGATTCTCGCCGGCGTGTATCAGCCGGACACGGGCGACATCGAGATCCACGGCAGCCGGCAGGTCTTCGCCACTCCCGCCCAGGCCATCGAAGCGGGCGTCTCGATGATCTACCAGGAGCTGGACCTGGCCGAGCACCTCACCGTCGCCGAGAACATCTACCTCGGCGCCGAGCCCAGAGGCGTCCTGCCCTTCGTGGTGAGCCACGGTCGAATGACCGCACAGGCCGATGAACTCGCTCGGCGTTATGATTTTGCCATTGACCCGCATGCCAGGGTCGAGAGCCTTGCCACGGGCGACTGCCAGGTGGTCGAGATCCTCAAGGCCTTGCGGCACAAGGCCTCGATCCTCGTCATGGACGAGCCCACGTCCTCGCTCTCCGAGAGCGAGGCCAAGAGGCTCTTCGAGGCCGTCCGGCGGCTCCGAAGTCAGGGACTCTCCATCATCTACATTTCTCACAGGCTCGAGGAGATCATCGACCTGGCGGACGAGGTCAGCGTCCTTCGCGACGGCCGGCTCGTGCACTCCGAGCCCGCGGCCGCGATGGATATCCCGAAGATCGTTCACCACATGGTGGGACGCGAGCTGACGGATTTCTTCCCGAGCCGCTCGGTGAACGTTGGCGAGGTCCTCGTCCAGGTGAGCGACCTGTCGTCCGGGGCCGGGATCGAGAGCGTGAGCTTCGAGGTCCGTCGCGGCGAGATCGTCGGCATGGCCGGCCTCGTCGGCGCCGGGAGGACCGAGGTCGCCCAGGCCATCTTCGGCGTGGACGCCAGGACGGCGGGCCGCATCGTCCTGGAGGGCCGCGAATTGGATATCGCCTCGCCGGCCGATGCCATCGCCGAGGGGATCGCCTTCCTCACCGAAGATCGCAAGCGCACCGGCTTGTGCCTGGAGCTTGCGTGCAGTTGGAACATCACGTTGCCCAATTTCGATCAGATCGGCTTTCGCCCGTTCATCAAGCCGGGACAGGAGAATCGGATCGCCGACGACGTGGGCGCTCGCATCGCAATCAAGTGGTCGTCGCCGCGCGCCCCGGCCAGTTCCCTCTCCGGCGGCAATCAGCAGAAGCTGCTGATCGCCCGGTGGCTGCTGGCCAACTCGAAGTTCATGATCTTCGACGAGCCCACGCGAGGCATTGACGTCGGCGCCAAGACCGAGGTCTACCTGCTCCTGAACCGGCTCGCCGAGGAAGGCAAGGCGATCCTGTTCATCTCATCGGAACTTCCCGAACTGTTCGGCGTCGCCGACCGCATCCTTGTCATGCGACGCGGAAAGCTCGTCGGCGATCTCAAGACAAAGGACACGACGCCCGAGGAAGTGATGCACCTGGCGGCCGTGGAAGAAAAGACATGAGCGGCGCAGCGCGAATAGGTCCTATTGGTCCTATTTGTCTCATTTGTCCTATGGGACCTATGGGACCTATGGGACTCATAGGACGAATAGGACCGGCGCTCGCCTCCCCTTCGCTTGACGAGGTACGAGGAATATGAATCGATTCGTCCGACAACTACTGCCCTTCGGCACGCTGATCCTGCTCATCGCGGCCCTCTCGGCCCTCGAGCCGGACTCGTTCCTGACGGCGGAGAACTTCTTCAACGTCCTGAGCCGCTCCAGCGTCAACGGCATCATCGCGATGGGCATGACCGCCGTCATCATCTCCGGCGGCATCGACCTGTCCGTCGGCTCCATGATGGCCCTGTGCGGCATGGTCGCCGGCCTGATCATGACCAGGGACGGCAGCATGGTCCCCACCGCGGGATTGATGTGGATCGGCACCCTGGCCGGCATCGGCACGGGCCTTGTCTGCGGCCTGCTCAACGGCGCCCTGATTACGAAGCTGAACCTCCCGCCCTTCATCGTCACGCTCGGCACGATGAGCGCCTTTCGCGGCATCTCCTACCTGATGAACGACGGCATGATGTTCGACGTGCCCACGTACAAGTTCCTGGGCCAGGCCAGCATCGCAGGAGTTCCCGTGAACGTGCTGATCTGCTTCGCGATCATCCTGCTTTCTTTCTTCATCCTGCGGTACATGCCGCTCGGGCGATATACCTACGCCATCGGCTCGAACCGCCAGGCGGCCTACCATGCCGGTGTGAACGTCAACCGCAGCCTGCTGCTGATCTACACCCTCACCGGCGTCTTCATCGGCCTGGCCGCCATGATCGCCACCAGCCGAACGGTCTCCGCCCAGCCGACTGCGGGCCAGAGCCTCGAGCTCGACATTATCGCTGCGGTCGTCATCGGCGGCGCCAGCCTCTCCGGCGGACGGGGCACGATCGTCGGAACGATCATCGGGACCCTGCTCATCAGTTTCCTGCGAAACGGCCTGACCCTGCTGGGCATCTCGACGAATATCCAGCTCGTCGTCATCGGCGCAATCATCATCGGCGCCGTCGCCCTCGACCAGGTGGCCCGCGCCAAGGCCGTCGAGAGCCGGTAGGACGACAGCCACGCGGGCCAACTCCGCGTGTAGTGGAGTCGCCGGGTTGAGATCGTCAGAGGCGATGCTGATCCGGGATCGGAGTCAGGCTGATAGCTCGCGGAATGGATTCTCGCGCAGAGACACGGAGACGCGGAGCGGAAAAGACAGTTGCGATTCCGGAACCCCAGCGTCTCTGCGTGGAGTGCTCCTGCTTACGGTCGAGGCCAGCGCTGGGATTGTCGTGTGTTGCGGCAACCGGCGACAGCGGTAGGGTGTGCTATGCACACCGATCACACTATTGCGTGGACATGGCAGGGGTCCGGATGTAGGATGGTCGGTCGATTCTTTGTGAATCCCCGGCAGATATTCGACGTTTTGCTGCATAGGACGTGAGTGATTCGAGTATGGGAAAAGACAACGAGCGAACGGGCAACGGACCGAATGGAAACGAAGGCGGTGCAGAGCGCGGGCTGGACTTCATCCGGCAGATCGTCGCGGATGATATCCAGTCGGGCAAGTGGAACGGACGGGTCGCGACGCGGTTCCCGCCGGAGCCGAATGGCTACCTGCACATCGGACACGCCAAGAGCATCAATCTCAACTACGGCATCGCCGCCGAGTTCGGCGGGCAGTTCAACCTGCGATTCGACGACACCAACCCCGAGAAGGAAGAGCAGGAATACGTCGATTCCATTATCGAGGACGTCCGCTGGCTCGGGGGCCAATGGGACGACCGGCTCTTCTACGGGTCCGACTACTTCCAGCAGATGCACGACTGGGCGGTCGAGCTGATCCGCAAGGGCAAAGCTTACGTCTGCGACCTGTCGGGCGACGAGGTCCGCGAGCATCGCGGCACGCTCACCCAGCCGGGAAAGGCCAGTCCGTACCGCGACCGGCCGATCCAGGAGAATCTGGACCTGTTCGAGCAAATGCGAAAGGGCGAGTTCCCCGACGGCTCCAAGACGCTCCGCGCCAAGATCGATATGGCCCACCCCAACCTGAACCTGCGGGACCCGATCATGTACCGGATCGTGCACGAGCACCATCACCGCCAGGGCGACAAGTGGTGCATCTACCCGATGTACGACTGGGCCCACGGATTCGAGGATTCCATCGAGGGCATCACGCACTCAATCTGCACGCTGGAGTTCGAGAATCACCGGCCGCTGTACGACTGGTTCATCGACGCGGTGAACGAGGGCCGGACCGACGACGGTTCCGGACCGTGGGGCAGGAAGATCCACCATCCTCAGCAGATCGAGTTCGCGCGCCTGAACATGACGTACACTGTGATGAGCAAACGCAAGCTGCTCAAGCTCGTCAAGGAGAAGTACGTCCGCGGCTGGGACGACCCTCGCATGCCCACCATCTCCGGCATGCGTCGTCGCGGCTACTCGCCCTCCGGCGTTCGCCAGTTCTGCAAGGTCATCGGCGTCAACAAGTTCAACAGCACGGTGGACGTCGCCCTCTTGGAGCACTGCCTCCGCGAGGACCTGAACAAGACCTCCGCCCGCGTCATGGCGGTCCTGCACCCGCTGAAGGTCGTCATCGACAACTATCCTGCGGGCCAGGTCGAAGAGCTGGACGCGATCAACAACCCCGAGGACCCCGCCGCAGGCACGAGAAAAGTTCCGTTCTCGCGCGAGTTGTACATCGAGCAGGAAGATTTCATGGAGGAGCCGCCGAAGAAATTCTTCCGAATGGCCCCAGGCCGGGAGGTCCGCCTGCGGTATGCGTACTTCATCACATGCAAGAGCGTCGTGAAGGACGCGAGCGGCAAGGTGGTCGAGCTCCATTGCACCTACGACCCTGCCACTCGCGGCGGCGACGCCCCCGACGGTCGCAAGGTCAAGGCAACCCTGCACTGGGTCTCGGCGGCGCGAGCCCTCAAAGCCGAGGTCTGGCTCTACGACAGCCTGTTCACAGTCCCCGATCCGGACGAGGCGCCGGAGGGCAGGGACTTCACGTCGAACCTGAACCCGAACTCGCTGGAGACGCTGACTGATTGCTGGGTCGAGCCCTCGCTGGCGAAGGCGGCCCCGCTGAGTCGCTGCCAGTTCGAACGGCTCGGCTACTTCTGCGTCGATCCCGACACCACGCCCGGCAAGCTCG
>JBDKRX010000149.1:0-3750 GCA_039683175.1 Phycisphaerales bacterium | reverse complement strand
GCAAGGAGCCGGTCTGGCCGGAAGGCAAGATGCCGGATGTGCAGACGAACCAGTGCCTGCCTTATCTCGAATGGCACATGCCGAAGGACCTCAAGACGAAGGCGATCCAGATCATCTACTCGGGCGGCGGCTACAATGGCAACGATCCGGACGGATTCGAAGTCGCGCCGACGCGGCGTTACCTGAACGAAAAGGGCATGACGGTCGTAACGATGAAATACCGCACGCCGCGTCCGCCGGGCGGGCTGGCCAAGCACACGACGGCGTGGCAGGATCTGCAGCGCGCCATCCGAATCGTCCGCAGCGAGGCCGCGGCGAAGGGTCTCGATCCCAACCGCATCGGCATCATGGGCTCCTCGGCCGGCGGACACCTGACACTCATGGGCGCGACCAGCTCGCAGCGTCGTTCCTATTGGCCGATCGACGACCTTGACAAGATCCCCTGCAACGTGCAGTGGGCGGTCGCGATCTATCCGGCGTACGCGCTCACGGACGGCGCAGACACCCCGAATGCGAAGGGCGGCAACGAGGACGACGCGAGGCTCGTCCCTGAGTTCTCGTTCGACGTCGCGACGTGTCCGATCCTGTTCATCCACGGCGATGCGGACGGTTGGGCGGCGATGAATTCGGTGAAATGCTGGGAGCAGCTCCGCCGGATGGGAATCCAGTCCGATCTCCACACGCTCGTCGGACGCAATCACTGCTTCCAGAGGAAAGCGGCTCCGGGCACGGGCAGCTATACCTGGATGGGGCGCATTTGGGAATTCATGAACCACAAGGGTTTCAACAAGTAAAGAAGCAAACAAGGCAGTATCGGCGGGTAATGGGTAATGGGGACAGCCACCTAGTTCCCGGCAATGTCACACTATTGCATAGGTGCCTGTCCTCGTTGTGCCCTGTTCTCTCTGTTGCGTGTCCCGCGCCCTCATTCGGACTTGGGGAAAAGCGCCATGAGGCTGTCGGCGAAGAGGGTGTGACCGTAGACGTTGGGATGGTTGATGTTGTTCTCCATGAGGGTGATGTACGGGATGCCCTGCCGCCAGAGCCGGCCGTAGCGCAGGGATCCTTCGGCGACCGCGATCTGATTCTTCTCCGCGAAAAGACGGACGCCTTTCACGTAGGCGCGGGGATCCTCGTCGATGTTCCGCTGGCTCGACAATCCCATCCAGCTTGGACGGATATAGTGTGGGGTCAGAATGATCCACTCTGCGCCGATCTCGTGGAAGTCTGCAAGGATCTTCCCGTAACGCTCCTGGACTTGTGCTTCTGAAAGCCCCCCATCATTGACGAATTCGGAGACGATTAGATCGGGCTTCCTGTCCAAGACCCTTTCTCGGTAATTGTGTTCGCTGCCCGGCGGCTCGCGGAGGTAGCTGTCGGTATTGCGTCCGCCCCAAGCTTCGGTGACCAATTCAATTTTCGCGTTTGGATAACGTGCCTTCAGACGCTCGACAAACATTGTCTGGTAGCGATTGAAGGTGGTCACGCTGTCGCCCCAGGCGAGGATCTTCAACGGTTCTCCGGACCGAAGCTTTCGCAGGGACTTGGGCAGCCGTCTTTCCGCAACCGACAAGCCGGTCGCCGCCGGCTCGGGATAGGCGGTTTCCAGAATGGGGAAGAGGTTGTCCTCAGTCAGGGCGTCGAGCCGGCCGGAAACGAAGATGTTCGCCAGCCGGGTCTCGCCCGGAGCCAGCGTCGGTGGTTCGGGCACGACCGCGTGCGGCGTTCCTGTCTTGAGGACAATCCGGCCATCGGCAGAGAGCACGGCCGAATCGATACGCATTCTTGCGTACCGGTAGTCGATGTACACCGGTTGGTCGGGGGCGATCCCTCCCTGCGGCAAACGACCGACGCAGCCGGAGACAAGGTCAGCCTCATAATCAATGCCCTTCCTGAATCCTACAGCAGCGGGTTCCGGTCCGGCTCGAACCACGAGACTCTCGGGGTCAAGCAGGCCTTCCACCGTGCATTCCTCCGCAACAACTCCCGTGAGCCGGACGCCCTTTCTCCAGCCCGCTGAAGTTGTGGCGTCGAAATCCGGGAGCCTGTCGTGTTTTTCATGGGCGACCGTGACGATATTCGGGCCGGGGATCTTCAACTCGGCGGCAACTGGAGCGGGCCCCGGGATGGTCACCGAGACGGTCCAGTCTCCCGTCAGGCGGATCTGGGCCGGCGACATAAGCGGGGCTGCCGCCCCGACCGATGAAATGCCGCACATCACGGCGGCGACAAACATTACTTGCATGGCTTGTTCTTTCAACGTAACCTCCCTCGTCGGCGCCGAGACAAGAAAAGGGACAGCAGACCTTTCGTTCATACGTCTTACGTATTAACGATTCGCCGTCTGTTTTTCAATCGTATTGCTGTGATTTCCGGGGACAGCTCACTCGTTTGGATCGGAGTCGCTATTCTCGTCGCGACATGGCGATGGGATGCGATACGCACGTTACGAGACTCTTTTTCATTCCAGAGGAAACAAGTCCTTGGATCTGGGCTCGCCACATCCGGCGCATGCGCCGTCGTACCAACTCATAGGCAGGCCGCACCGGGGACAACGCCATCGCTTTTCTTCGTATTTAACCCATTCCTGAACGCCCATCTCACGAATCTTTTTAAGGTTTGGCAGATATTCTTGACGGTGCAGATAGCGGCCCATATTGATTAAATTCGTTATACGATAGCAGGGCAACTCTCCACAGTCGGTACAACGAGAATCATTCTGTTTGTTCGATGCGTGCAGCCTTATGTCGCACCTCTGGCAATGGGCAGCCAGCACGCCACCACTGAGACAGCCGTCGCAAAGAAGGCCATCCATCCAATTCGAAGGCGGAATCCCCTTCAGTGCCTTTGTCGGTCTGGATGAAGATCTCTTTTGCTGTCTCATTTTTATCTGCTCATCTTCGCCGTGTCTTGCCAAGTAAGCCGGGCAGGCGCCGCAATATGTTCCGCATGCGGCTGCCAGATGGACTTTGCCCTTGCCGTCTGCGATGTCACGCTCTGATGAATTCTCTTGTGAACAATCCAATGAAAGACATGCACAAGAAACAGCTACACCAGCTACCCTTTTGAGAAACCGTCTTCGATCTGTTTGCTCGTTATTGCAGAAATCCATGTTGACCCTCTCATCTTCGATGAATGATAGGAGTATCGAATACCAGGATTCCCTGAAAGTCAACCCAAAGCCCTTGTTTTCTAAGAAGATCGCGCGGTAAACTCGTAGTTGCCCATGCTGATCTTATGCGGGGCTTCGAGGGTCGGACCTTGCGATAAGCTTTAACGGCTATCCAGTAAAGGAGGCCACTGCACATGCGTTTGCATTTTGGAGCGATACCCAATTCACCGGACTTTACGCCGGACGCATTGTGGAAGGCAGTGAGGGCGCCTTCGCTCTGGATGGAGAAATTGGTCTTCCTTCCGATTGGCATCGTCGCAGCAGGGGTAGTCGCTGTTCTTTGGTTGGCCATTACACCCTTGCAGGTACAAGATGTGACCTCCACCATGTCCTTGCCCGGCTTCCTGGTTTCGTTTGCGGGTATGGTCGTTGTCCACGAGCTGCTTCATGTGGCTGTTTGAGGTGCCCCCGGATTATGTACCAGACGTCGAGAGAGAGTTGACGACATCATTCGACTTGTATTCCGGAGGCGAAGGCGTAGCCGAAGCCGGAGGAATACAAGTCGCCGCAAATGCCGCCGGGGTCCGGTATCCCAATCCACTGTGCGGCCGACGATGATTGTACTCCAGGCGATGCTG
>JBDKRX010000148.1:0-5473 GCA_039683175.1 Phycisphaerales bacterium | reverse complement strand
GATCATGGTGTCGAGTCTCGACCGCCATGCAATCGGTGGGATCTCGCAAACGATCATCGACGGCAGCGGTGCGGGTAGTGTCGTCACGTTCGATTCAGGCGAAGGTGCGAACTCGGTCCTGGCCGGCCTGACGATTGTCGGCGGGTACGCGGAATTCGGGGGTGGTATCCAGTGTTCTGGGGCAAGTCCCATCACTGCGAACTGTGTCATTACTGGTAACTTGGCCCACGTGGGCGCCGGCCTGTGGTTACATCACAGCGAGGCGACGATTGTCAATTGTACGGTGTCGGACAATACCAGCACCGTCGAGGGAGGGGGGCTCTACAGCGAAGGAAGCGCGGCAGTCGTCAGTTCGATCTTCTGGAACAACCAGCCGCAGCAGATTGTCGCCGACTCCACGGAGGTGTTGTCGGTGACGTACAGTGATGTTCAAGGGAGTTGGACCGGAAATGAGAACATCGATGCGGACCCATGCTTTGCTGGGCCTGGCGACTATCATCTCAGATCCCCACAAGGGCGATGGGAGCCGACGCAATCGGTCTGGGTCCAAGATCAGGACAACAGCCCATGCATCGACGCGGGGAATCCGAACGCCGATCCCCAGGTGGAGAGGTCACCCAATGGCGATCGCATCAACTGCGGTGCCTACGGCGGCACGGCAGAAGCCAGTCTGTCGGTATCCAAAACGTCGAATCAGTGAGGGGGGAGCGTCGCGCGACCGCTCACTCCCCGGCGTTGACTGGCGTGAGAAGGACCCCTATACTGGACCCGAATACGGCAAACCAAGGGATGGACCGATGCAGGACGGCAGCACGCACGACGAGAAGGACGGGCACGAGCACCATGACCATGGCTCGCACCTGCGAGAGCTGTCGCGCGGGCGGTTGTGGGTGGCCCTGGCGATCATCCTGGCATTTCTCATCGTCGAGATCGTCGGCGGCCTGGTCACAGGCAGTCTGGCGCTGTTGGCCGATGCCGGCCACATGCTGACCGACGCGCTGGCCTTGGCTTTGGCGATCTTCGTCGCGCACCTGGCCCGGCGGCCTGCGACGCCGGAGCGGACGTTCGGATACCTCCGCGCGGAGGTGATTGGCGCCTTCGTGAACGGCGCCATGCTGATCCTGGTTGTCGGTCTGATCGTTCGTGAGGCCGTCGAGCGGTTTCTGCACCCGGGCGAGGTCCAGGGGGCGGGCATGTTGCTGGTGGCCGTTGCGGGCCTGTTGGCGAACCTCGCCAGCGCGTGGGTCCTGGCCGGTAGCCGCAAAGTGAACATCAACATCGAAGGGGCTTTCGTGCATATGATCGCGGACGCCCTCGGTTCGGTGGGAGCGATTGTCGCGGGCGTGGTGATCCTGCTGACCGGCTGGATGCCCGCCGATCCGCTGGTGAGCCTCGTCATTGGCGGTCTGATCCTCTGGAGCAGCGTCGGCCTGCTCCGGCGCACGCTGGCCATCCTGATCCACGCGACACCGGCCCATCTCGATTTCCGCGAGGTCCTGGCGGCCCTGGAGTCGAACGAGCACGTCGCGGCCGTGCACGATCTGCATATCTGGTCTGTGACCACGGGCTTTCCCATCCTGACCGCGACCATCTGGCTCAAGCCCGAATGCACCGGTCCGGCGTGCTGGCGGGGCGCCCTGCGGGAGTTGCAGACCCTGCTCCACGACCGCTTCGACATCGAGCATGTCACCCTCCAGATCGAGCCGGCGGACCACGCCTTGGACGCCGAAATCCAAAATTCGAAACCCAAATAACCGAAAAGCCGCCCTCCTCCGACTGCTCGTTTTGAATTTTGGTTTTGGTCGTTTGCACTTGTTTCGGATTTCGAGCTTCGTGCTTTGGATTTCTCTGAGATATTTGCTTGCCTTCTGTGTGGCGGTCTGCTATGTGATATAGTCACATATAGGAGTCACTCTCATGCAGGATCTGAAGGGTTGTGCGTGTACGGGCAAATCCTTGCCGAGGCTGTTGAGGCCGGCCATCTTGTCCGTGTTGGTGAAAGGCGGCTCGCATGGGTACGCCATGATAGAAGAACTGAAGGGACTTTCCGTCGTGGGTGACCATCCACCGGATCATACCGGGGTCTATCGGACGCTTCAGGTCATGGAGAAGGAGGGACTCGTCGTATCAGACTGGGACTGTCCTGGCAGTGGTGCGGCGAGGCACAATTACCGTCTGACGCCCAAGGGCAAAGCGTGCCTGGAGCGATGGAAGCGGACACTCGATGAGTACAGACGCACGATCGACATGCTTCTGAAGTCCTTGTAGCGAGTTCAGCGGAGGGCAGCGTGAAGGAATCCACGACACTGTTGCGGAAGTGCGCGGGTGAGACGGTCGGCACGTTCATCCTGGTCTTTTTCGGCGTCGGCTCGGTCCATGCCTCCGTGCTGACGGGGGCCCAGGAAGGCATATGGCAGGTGGCGGTCGTCTGGGGCGTCGCCATCTCGCTGGCGATCTACGCGACCGGGGCCCTTTCGGGAGCCCATATGAACCCGGCGATCACAGCGGCCTTCGCCGTCTTTCGGGGTTTCCCCTGGCGACAGGTGGTGTTGTACATTTCCTCACAGCTTCTCGGGGCCTTTCTGGCCGCGGCGGTCCTGTACTCGCTATTCTCCGGAATCCTGGGCCAGTTCGAGTCCACCCACGGCATTGTGCGAGGGACTGCGGGCAGTGAGTTGTCCGCGATGGTTTATGGCGAGTACTTCCCGAACCCCGCTACCGCCCACAGCCTGCACTGGGCGGACGGTACGGTCAGCCTGGTGCAGGCGATGCTGGCGGAGGGGGTCGGGACCGCCTTCCTGGCGTTCTTCATCTTTGCGGTCACGGATGCAAAGAGTGTCTCGGGCCCTGGAACGCGGCTGTTGCCCATCTTCATCGGCCTGACGGTCTCGATCCTCATCTCGGTTATTGCCCCACTGACGCAGGCAGGATTCAATCCGGCCCGCGACTTCGGGCCGAGGTTGTTCGCATATCTCGCCGGTTGGGGGCCAATCGCCATCCCCGGTCCTCGCGGCGGATTCTTCACGGTCTATATCGTCTCGCCCATTCTCGGCGCCCTGGTCGGTGCGGCGGCGTACCAGGGCCTTGTTGCATCGCCCTTGCTGCCCGTCCGCATAACACAGCGGACCAAACCAGCCGTAACACGTTGCGGAGAACCATTGTCATGAATAGAACGAGACTTGTATTCGTCGGTGGATTCCTCGGCGCAGGCAAGACCACGTTGCTGTGGAGAGCGGCCGAGCTGCTGGCTGGACGGGGCCAACGTGTCGGCCTGATTACGAACGACCAGGCTCCCGATCTGGTCGATACGAAGTTCCTGACTGAGCACGGGTTGACCGTTCGCGAGGTCGCAGGCAGTTGTTTCTGCTGCAATTTCAACGGCCTGATCGATGCGGCCGCGGACCTGCGGTCTTTGGATGTCGATGTCCTGATCGGCGAGCCGGTGGGCAGTTGCACCGACCTGTCGGCCACGATCCTGCAACCGCTCAAGGACCGGTTCCGGGGCGAGTTCGTGCTCTCGCCGTTGTCGGTGCTGGCCGATCCGCAGCGCCTCCGCGACGTCCTGAGCGACAGGGGGGATGTCCTGCACGCCAGCGCCGCGTACATCTTCCGCAAGCAGCTCGAAGAGGCCGATCTGCTGGTCGTCAACAAAATCGACACCGTGACGCCCGAGGAGCGGAGGTGTCTGGAGCAGCTTGTCGCAGACCGGTTTCCGGAGGCAGCGGTGCGATTCCTGTCCGCGCGGACCGGTGATGGCGTGGAGTCATGGCTTGATGAGGTGCTCTCGACAGATCGGTCGGGCTCGCGCGTCCTCGATGTGGACTACGACATCTACGCCGAGGGGGAAGCGGTTCTTGGCTGGCTCAACGTAGACATCCAGTTGTCTGCTGTTGCGGGGCAAATCGACTGGCGTGCGTTTTGCGGGGATTTGCTGAGCGGATTGCAGGCGAAGTTTCACGAGAGGCATGCCCGCATCGGGCACGTCAAACTGCTGCTCACCACTGTCGGCGGCTGCTATGCCGGCAACCTGACGGGGCCGGACAGCGACCCGATCTTGCAGGGCCGCATTGACGGCTCGCCCTCGCAGGCGAATCTCATCCTCAATGCCCGCGTGGAGATGCCGCCGGAGGAGTTGGAACGAATCGTCCGCGATCTTCTGGCGAAGGTTGGTGGCCGGCGCGTGCAAATCGACATCCTGGACCTGCGGTCCCTCCGTCCCGGTCGTCCACAGCCCACGCATCGCTACGGAACCGTCGTGGAACCCTGAAGACGGTGGATGCTACTCGACCCAGGGGCGGGCCTGTTTGATATTGAGTCGGCCGTCGGCGGTGATCTTGAACTCGATGTCCATCGCGAAATCCAGGTCCCACCGGCTCACCTTGTAGAGAGTCCGGAAGTGGCTCTGGATCAGGGCCATCTTGTCGGCCAGCTCGAAGATCTGGGCCTTCGTCAGGATGTTGTTGCCGTCGGGGACGAGGTTGGAGTGGCGGATGTACTGGATCTCGTAGCGTTCCACGCCCGCCAGGTCGGCGACGAGGAACTCGTCCGGGATCGAGTACGCTTCGGGATTGGTCACGAGATCCTCGCCCACCTGGACGTTCACGTAGTAGCCGGGCCATTCAGCGTCGTAGATGTTCTTCGTGATCGCGACGCCGTTGGCCAACTCGTCGTCGTAATTGGGGTGGACGAGCACCCCCATGGCGGTCTGCAGGTGATCGACCCGGTAGAAATCGCGTTCCTCGAACGCACGGTACGTCCATAAGCTGGCCCACACCTGCTTGATGGTCTTTGCGATGTGTCCCTCATCCGGCCGGTGGGTATAGGAATCGTATAGGCCGGCGCCGTTGAAGGTGGGCAGGTCTTCGTTGTTCGTGCTGGAGCGGCATCGCAGGGGCGTTCCGGCAGGGAAGGATTCGTGCATCGACTGGAGGGCATCGAGCATCCAGTCCGGCAGGTCGCCTTTGCGCAGCAGTTTGCGGAATGTGTCGAGTGCGTCCTCCCGAGCCTGGAGATCGCGCTGAAAGGCAGGGTCTGCCATCATGGCGACGGCCTGATCGTAGAAGCCGTTGTGCTTCATGAACTCGTCGTAGAAGTAGAACGGGACCGCGAAGCCGTCGGGAACCATGCCGTCGGGAAGGAACCTGGCGAGTTCCGCCACATTGGCGGCCTTGGCCCCGAAACTGCCGGAGTCCGCGAAGCCGATCTGCGACAGGGGGGCAATGGCTGTGACAGTCAGATTGCGCGGGGGCGACTGCGGTTCCTTGGGCCGGATGGAATCGAAGTATGCATTCACATCCTCCATCGTGGCCTCTTCCAGGGCATAACCCTCCGCCTGGACGCTGAAACGGACGTACTTGCCGGCCAGGGCGAGGACCTCCGGGAGTGTGGCCGCATCCCGGATGTACGCGTTTGGGGTGTTGTTCTGCTTGGCTATGAGATTGATGTGCGAAAGCGGCGTCTGGGGGACCTCCGT
>JBDKRX010000147.1:0-1516 GCA_039683175.1 Phycisphaerales bacterium | reverse complement strand
TTCAACCCGCGCTCCCGCCGCCACTCTCGCTCTTGGAGCGGGACTGCGCCGGGGGCCATCGTGGTGGACTACAATTTCCAGTACCTCATCCACACGAAACTGATCGGGCCGTACGACTACAATCTGGCGGTCGCCAACACCCTTGCCGACACGACGCTGAGCCTCTATGACTCCTACGTGGGAGCCGACGACGTGCAGTGGTGTAGCCATGCAACCTACTGCGGCAACTGGACCAAGAATGTTGGCACAACCGGAGGGCGTGGCGACATCGCCCTGATTCCGACGTGGTATCTCAACTACCTCTACCTCATGGGTCACGGGTCAACCACCGTGGCGAAGAAAAAAGAGGTTTGGGACAAGCTGGTCATCGGAAACGCGGATGCCGCTGGCAATGCCACGGTTCACTACATCGATACGGATGCGACCAAGGCGTTCTTTTCCTGGCACGATGCCACCTCAGCGGTTGGCCGATTCGTAACGATCAACGCGCGAACGGGTTGGCCGCTTGGCTCGGCCTCGGAACAGACGACCTGGCCGGCTGTCTGTGCAGCATCCCCCTGCGATGGTCGGGGCATGTATGGCGACTGGACGGTGACCACGCATTTGAACGGGTGGACAGCGGCTGGTATTAGCAGTTTCACGAGCCACGAACCGCCGTTTTATTCCATTCCAGCGTTCCTGACAGGCTACCACTACTACGTGACCGGAGCTCAGTTTGAAGTTGCCTTTGCGCTGGCGACGACCCCCGCTGGAACCGGAAGTTACACCGACCCAAACTCGTGGAATGGTGGGGTTCGGTACAACCCACAGGGCATTATTTGGGATGACGCAGGCTTGCGGGCAACGCCGTGGGTGATGAGAAATTTGTTGTGGGCCTATGCTCTGACGCCTGACGCCGAGACGGTCGAGAAAGCCTACTTTGCGGACAAGCTCCGGCGCAACGCTCGCTGGACTGAAGGTGTTCTGATGTTGCTCGATGGGGCCGATCCACCGGAGGACTCAACCTGCGCTTCGTATGTGCGCAGCGATGCAACATCGCTCAATCAGGTTTACGACTCCTGGTGCGCTGGGCGGGCCTGGTGGATTGAGAGCACAGTGGGGCAACTGACATCAAATCCCCTTTTTCAGGTCAGCTACGGCGGTCTGAAAACCAGCACGAGTGACGGGTTTGTGAACGGCGCCCGAACCACGACGGGCTACTGGCAAAGCTATATGGCGTCTTCGTGGGCTTGGATCGCTTCCACTGGGGCGCTTCTTGACGTGGATGACCAGCCCCTGTACACACACGTCCGAGATGCCATGGCAGCAAATCTCGCTGGCCGCGTCCTGTCGAGCCCGAAGTCCATGTATCTGATGAGGGACATCCAGTGGGGAGTCGGATGATCTGGGGAGATCGCCACCTACTATGCTGACGTGGTTAGCAGCTACGTCAGCAGCTACACGCTCGATGCCGACATTTCCAGTTCTGACATGAGCATGGTGCTAACCACGATGGACATCCGGAACACCGGGGACT
>JBDKRX010000146.1:0-50519 GCA_039683175.1 Phycisphaerales bacterium | reverse complement strand
CGAGGTCAGATTCACTTCCGGACTGGCGACGGCGGTCTGGGCCCGGCGGACCTCCTCACTACCGGGCGAGCCGCCCGGTCGGAGGCTGACGCCCCAATTCCGCCAGTTGTCGATCGCCCGGTCCGGGTTCGTGAGCACGAGAGAGTGGCCGGGCCCGTCGGCCGCCGACGACCAACGGCCCCGGTCGTTGTACTCGACCGTGCAGACGAGGACGCCGTTCTTGTCCCGTAGCGTAACCCGCTCGCCGCTGTTCTTGAGGTTGCCGGTCCAGGGCCCATAGACGCGGGTCGTCGCCGGCACGTTATAGGCGGCCCGCAAGGTCGCTTCGTCCACACCGGCCAGCAGTATTCGCTCGAACGGCTTGAGGAACGTCAGGTCCGTCTCTTCGACCGAAAACGAAGGAAAGACGTACTCGACCCCGTCGGACAGCCGCCAGTCGGCGATGTCGAACGGCGTCGCGGTGTCGTTGTAGATCTCAAGGTACTCCGGCAGCGTGCCCGCCGGATGGTACATGATTTCGCTGAAGACGACCTGTTCGGACCGGACCTCGGAAACCCCCATCAGAAACACGACGGACACGACGCAAACGCGACACAGACCCTTCATCATGGTCCTCCAAAGACCCATCTTTCCGACGCGGCTGCAGGCAGCGCAGCCCCCCATGAGAGCCACCTCAACCTCCGACCAAGCCGACCCTCCCTGGTGCGCACGAACTCTACAGACCACGCCTGGGGCGGATGACAGACCCATGACTGCCACAGAAGTTTATTATAGCACGAATTGCGCGTAACGGGCAGGAAAAACGTCGGGTCGCCGGACACGACACGGGGAGACGTGATCCGGTGGACGTGTGCACCATCCATCAATCATCGAGCCCTCCGCAGTTGATTTTCGCTTGTGGATTACTCCGGAGCGACGGAGTAGCTGGCGTCGACTTCCGTGTACAGATCCCACTTGGAGGGCATCCAGGAGGAGACCGCACCCCGGCCGGTGATGCCTTTGAAACGCTTGGTGCCGGAGAGAAAAATGACGGTCCCGGTCTGCTTGGTGTGCGGCTCGCCTGAGACATCGACCTTGGCCAGGATGCTCGATCCGTCGTCGAAATCGTACATGACGAAGCCCTGGTAGAACTCCCTGCCTTCGGGCGACGTGGTGTGCACGAGCGAGCTCCACAACCGGGCGAATGATCCGTCGCTGAGCACGACGTATCCGCCACGCTGGACTCCGTCCACCGCGGTTATTCGGCTATCAAACCGATTCGTCTGCTTGGCGTAGGAGAACTCCCGCCAGCGGCTCACTTCGAGGGGAGTCTGCGCGGGACTGAACCGGGCCGTGAAACCCAGGATCGAGACGATCGCGGTGAAGAAAATCGCCTCCCACCGCATGGTGGTTCGGACGTTACGTGATTCCCATCTCATGTCTCGGATCTCCTGTCGGCGTGCGTAGATGCGTGGCACGCTCCAACGCTTTCACGCTTCCGCGCTCCAACGTTTCACTTCGCTCAGGCGTGTGCCAGCATGATCAGGTTCTCCGCGACTTTGCCCAGAGGGACGATCCTCTCGGCGCCGCCGCGAGCGATGGCCTCTTTGGGCATGCCGAAAACGACGCAGGATTGCTCGTCCTGGGCGATCGTGTGCGCTCCGGCCTGTCGCATGTTCAGCAGGCCCGTGGCGCCGTCGTCGCCCATCCCGGTCAGGATGGCGCCGATCGCGTTGGCGCCGGCGTACTTGGCGACGGAATTGAACATGACCTCGACGCTCGGCCTCTGGTGGCAGACCGCGGGACCGTCCCGCAGGGCAACGAAGTAGTTGGCGCCGGAGCGCTGCAACAGCATGTGCCAGCCGCCGGGCGCGATGAGGACGCGACCGGGCACGACGTGGTCGCCGTCCTGGGCCTCCTTCACGCTCACGGCGCACTCGCCGTTGAGCCGCTGGGCGAAAGACGTGGTGAAATGGGCGGGCATGTGCTGGACGACCACCGTGCCGGGGGCGTTGGCCGGAAGCGCGGACAGGACGCAGGTCAACGCCTGCACGCCTCCGGTGGAGGCGCCGATGGCGAAGATCTTGTTGGTGGTTTCCGCCATGCTCAGACGTTGCACCGGCGCAGCACTGTGCAGTCCGTCGGCCGGCGTCTTGTTGATGCGGGCCCTGGAGGCCGCTTTGATCTTGTCCACGAGGATGCTGCAGACGTCGCCGACGCTGTAGGAGCCGCCGGGCTTGCACATCACCTCGACCGCGCCGGCATCGAGGGCCTCCATCGCAGTCTTGCCGCCTTCCGGCGTCAGCGAGCTGAGCACGATCACCGGCATGGGCTGGTGCTTCATCAGCTTGCGCAGGAAGGTGATGCCGTCCATGCGGGGCATCTCGACGTCGAGCGTCAGCACATCCGGGTGCAGCGCGAGGATCTTGTCGCGTGCGATGAAGGGATCCGGCGCCGTCCCGACAATCTCGATCCCCGAGTGCCGGCTCAATTCCTGGGTCAGTATTTTGCGGACGATCGCCGAATCATCGACGATAAGCACTCTCACCGTGTTGTTGATTGTCAGAGTCATCGGTGCAGATCCCCTATCTCACGTTTTACATCTCGGTTCCGCCGTCCCGAGCGCAGACACCGCGCTGCCCTCCTGCGGCGACAGATTTCCCGCTCATCGCAGGTATTTCTCCAGACCGTTGGACCGGATGGTGACGGTCCCATCCCCCATGTCCAGGTACAAGTTGCGGGCGGAGTTGCCGCCGATGTCCTCGGCGTCGATAATCATACCGTTGCTCCAGAGGATCTTGCGGATAGCAAGATAATTGCGCTTGCCGATGTCGAAGCCCTGGGGCCCGGTCGCCATGGTGGCGCCGCCGGCGAGACGGACCTGAAGACGCTTCTTCATCGCCCCCATGGACAGCAGTTTGTCCACGAGGAGCTTCATGCCGCTGTCGGCAAACATGAAGGGCTTGGACTGGGCCCGCGCCGGGTCCATCGTGGAGGTCGGCAACTGATAATGGAGCATTCCGCCGGTGTGGGTTCCGGGATCGTACAGGCACACGCCGATACACGAGCCCAGGGAGTACGTCACCAGGACATCGGCCGGGTTGTCGGAAACCTTGGCGTCGGAGATATCGATTACTACTCGAGTCTTAACCATGCTCACCCTCTACGGCTTGCTGTAAATCGTGGGTTGGACGTACCGGAACTTGTGCTCGATCCCCGTGAGGGACTCGGAGTGGCCTGTGAACAGGACCCCGCCGGAGGCCAGCAGGTCATAGTAGCGGTTGATCAGGCGGCCTTGCGTCGGTTTATCGAAGTAGATCATGACGTTGCGGCAGAAGATGAAGTCCAACGGCCCCTTGACCGGCCAGTCCTCCATCAGGTTGAGGTACCGGAACAGAACCATGCTGTGAAGGGTGTCGCCGACTTCGTAGAGATCCCGCCCTCGTTCCTTTTTGCGAACCAGGTACTTGCTCCGCAGAGGCAGCGGGATCGGCTCGACCCGGTCCGCCTCATAGATCCCCTCCTGGGCCCGTTCGAGCACGCGGGTCGAGACATCGGTCGCCAGGAGCTTGACGTCCCAGCGCCCCTTGCCGGCGACGGCCTCCAGCAGCGTGATCGCAATGGAGTACGGCTCTTCGCCCGTGGAGCAGCCTGCGCTCCAGCCGCGAATCCGCAGGTCGTGCCGACCCTGCTTGGCCGCCAGCACACGGGGCAGAAACTGCGACCGCAGATACTCGAAGTGCTGGTCCTCGCGGAAGAATTTGGTCAGGTTCGTGCTGAGGGAATCGACGAGGATCGAGAATTCCCGGCCGGTCGAGTCTTCGAGCACGTATCGGATATAGTCCGAGAAGTTCCCGAAGTTGCCTTCGCGCAGCCGTTTGGCCAGGCGGGCCCGCACCAGTTCCTTCTTCCCATCGTGCAGGTTGATCCCGCAATGCTTGTATACCAGGTCGCTGATAAGCCGGAATTCCTGCTCACCCAGGGCCACTTCTTGTGTGATCAATGCCGTCATGCCGGAGTCTCCGTACGGGTTACTGCTGTTGAGCCAGTTTCACCAATCCGGGAATGTCGAGAATCAGAGTGACTCTCCCATCCCCCATGATCGCCCCTCCGGAAACCCCTGGGACCCGTCCCAGCGCCTCGCCCAGGCTCTTGATCACGACCTGCTGTTGCGCCAGCAGGTCGTCCACCATCAGACAACACTTTCTGCCGTCCTCCTCCACGACCACGATCAGCGCCTCGGTGGGCTCTTCCGTCGAGGGGATGACGTGCAACAGGCTGTACAGACGAACCATCGGGATCAACTCGCCCCGTTCCAGGACCATCTCGCCGCGGCTCTGCACCGTGGAGATCTGTTCCCGCGTGGGACGCAGGCTCCGCACGATCGCGTTGATGGGGATGATATAGCGGGCATCGCCAATCCGAACGACCTGGCCGTCGATGACGGCCAGCGTCAAGGGCAGACGGATGGAGAACGTGGAGCCCTTGCCTCTCGCCGAGGTGATATCGACTCGGCCGCGGAGGGCTTCGATGTTCTTCTTCACGACGTCCATGCCGACGCCCCGGCCCGAGACGGCCGTGATCTTCTCCGCCGTCGAGAGGCCCGGATGGAAGATCAGCTTGAAGGCCTCGTCATCGGACAATTCCTGGCCGGGCTCGATCAGTCCCTGCTCCGCGGCCTTCTTGAGGATTCTGTCCTTGTCGAGCCCCTTGCCGTCGTCTTCGAGCTCGATGACGATATTGCCCGCCTGATGGAAGGCCCGCAACTCGACGTGTCCCGTCGGGTTCTTGCCCACCTTGGCGCGATCTTCGGGTGGCTCGACGCCGTGGTCGATGGCGTTGCGGACCATGTGGACCAGGGGATCGGCAATCTTGTCCACGACCGTGCGATCGAGTTCGGTTTCCTCCCCGGTCGTCACGAAATCGACCTGCTTGCCGGCCTTCTTCATCACGTCGCGAGCGAGTCGGGACATCTTCTGGAACACACCCTGGACCGGCACCATTCGCATGGACATCGATAGATCTTGCAGCTCTCGAACGATCTTGCCCTGATGGCCGACCTTGCGAACCAGCTCGTGCCCGAACGACTCGACGCTGTTGACCTGTTCGGCGACCATCAGTTGGGCGATGACCAGCTCGCCGGCCAGGTTGATAAGGCTGTCCAGGCGCGCGATGCTCACCTTGATCTTGTCTTCCGTCGTGTGCGTCCCCGATGCACCGGGGGCCTTGGGCTTCTGTGGATCGGACGACTCTTCCAGAATCAAGTCGAGCTTCTTGTCGGACTCCTCGGTCTTGGCCACCGCCTGCGGCGCAGAGGACGCCCTGCCTTCGGCCGCGGCTTTGACTTTCTCCAGCAACTGCGGCAACGGCTCGAATGCAACGATCGGCGAGCCGGACTCCAGCGAACTCTTCAACCCGCTCAGCATCTTCTTGAGGGCGTCGATGGATTCGAACGCCACGTCGCTATTGACGCCGGCCAGGACCAACTGGTTCTTCCTCGCCAGGTCCAGCAGGTTCTCCGAGGAATGGGCCAGTGACTGGATATCCGCGAGATTCAGGAAACCGGCCATCCCCTTGATCGTGTGGAAAGCCCGGAAGATCTTGTTGACCAGTTCGCCGTCCTCGGGGTGGTTCTCCAGTTCCAGCAACGCCGACTCGGCGGTCTCAATGTGCTCGCCGGCCTCCGCGATGAAGTCCAGAACGAGCGGCGCGTCTTCTTCGGAGATCGTCATCGCTTTGGGAGCCTCGGAAGCGGTCTCCGGCGCCGGAGCGGGAGCCGGCGCCGCATCCGTCCTGGTTTCGGGCTCCATCAGCCGCCGCAGCAATTCCTGCAACGAACAGATCGCTTTCGAAACTACGTTCAGCGCTTTGGCCGTATCCTCGACTTCCTGCTGGAGCACTTGTTGGAGCGTCCGGACCGTCTCACTCGTCGTACTCTGGAGCTCCGCGCGCACGTCCGCGGGCCCCTGGTCGAGCCCCTCGGCAATTCCCGCAATCTGGCGAAGCACCTCCTGGAGCTGCTGGACGTCCGACAAATCGGTCGGGCTGAGCATATTGAAGCAACAAGCCGCCTGCTCGACAAGCTGGCTCAACTTGCTGTCGTCTTCCATAGTCCTGCCTTCCATCACTTCCATATCGAGAGCCTCACCATCGTTAGATCAGCAAGGGCGGCGCCTGGGGCGGCCTGCCCTTCCAGGAGATACTCTTGTCGGATTCCAGAACTCGCAGGAGGATATCGAACACGGTGACCATCCCCTGCACGGCTCCCTTCGCATCGACCACCGGCAGACATCGTCCCCCGCAACGCCGCATGGTCTCGATCATCGACGCCAAGGTCGCATCCGGCCGGACCGTCCGCACCGGCCGGCTCATGATCCACTTCACCTTCACGCCGAGCGTCGCATCGTCCTGCGGACGACGCCACTTGACAAACATCGGACGCAGGTACAGGCTGACCGCCCCCAGGATGTTCGAGCCCGAGATGAGCCCCTCCAACACCTGGTTCGTGCCCACCAGCACATACCCGACGTTGTGTTGCTGCATCTTGGCGATCACGTCCTGGACTGTGTCTTCCGGACCGGCCCAGACCACCTCTTTGTCCATGATCTCGGCGGCCGTCATACTGAGGAACTCGCCCAGACCGGCCTGCGGCTGAGCCTGAATATAGGCCGCGTCGAGGAACGTGAAGCCGGCCCCGTGCGACACGGCGCCGGCGGGCTGGGTCGAAACCAGTTCCGACGGCAACATACTCGCATCGACCATGGGACTTCGCCGTCCGGGCGGGATGAACCCGCTGCCTTGACCCGGCGCCTGGAGGACGGGGGACGAGCGATCCTCCGACGTCTTGACCGTGGCATCCGAGACGACTGCCGGAGTCCGCGATTCGGGGCTCGCGTCATGAGCCACAGGGTCCGAGTCACGGCTCTTGTCCTGCTCTGTGCTCGTTGCGCCTTTGGCGGGTTCGGGCGCCGGTTTCTTGCCTGCGGCGGGCTCGAACGGCTTCTGGACAGGCGCAGGCCCTTGCGCCGGTTCAGGGGAGGATTCCGCCGGACTGGGAGAGGTCCCGGCAGGCTCAGGATCTGTCCCTGCCGTCTTGGCTTCTCCGAAACCATCCATGACCACACAGGGAACTACGGCGGCACACTTGAAGCTCGGATAAGGCTCGACGTTCATCTCGTACATAACGACCAGCACTTCCATGTCGGTCTGCAGCTCGATCTGCTCGGGTTTCTCCCACGGCTTGCCGAGAACAGTGGAGGTCTTGACGAAATGTTCGTGGCCGGGACAACTCTCGCGAAAGACACGGTCCCAGGAGCCGACCAAGAGGTTCCCGACCTCGCGGGCCGCATCCTGCATGTTCGTCGCGTCCTCGATGGACCCTCGTTTGGCCTCATCGATGATCCGCGACTCGGGCAGCATGACGACCACGCCCGAGAGGATGAACAGCCCTCCCTGATCGAAGATGAGTTGGAACGTCCCATTCAGGGCTCCGTCGGCTTTCGTCAGGTGTACGGCGGTGAGTTTCTTGAATTGGTCTCGCAGCTTCGGCACCGTCGAGACCTCGGCCCCCTTGCGATCGCATCGCATCTCCACGCCGAACATACCGCCGATGTCCTCGCAGAACGCATTGAACGCGCTGTCGGACAACTCAGCGATACGAGATATGATATCGGTTGCTATCGCGGCCATAACTGCACTCGTGCAGAGCGTGACTCGTGCCCGGTGACTCGTGGCCCCGGTCACGGATCACGGATCACGACTTGTTGCCTTCCCGGTACAGCAGAGAGAATTCGGCACGGTATTGTTCTTCGATGTTCACTCGGATCTTCGCCCGGCCGGCGCCTTCGCCCAGGCTGTTCTTCAGCTCGCGCCCCTGTACGACGGACGGGATCGAAACCTCGATGGTCCCGACCTCGCTCTGGATGCGGGCCTTCACAGCCCCCATCACCATGTTGGCGATTTCGCCCATGGCGTCGCTGATGTCGTTCTCGCTCAGCTCGTCGGGGGACATCATGCCCAGCATATTGGCCGCGATCGTCTTGGCGCAGACCTCATCACAACAGACCCCCAGGCAGCCCTCCAGATGGCCCTTGAACGTGATCGAGCCAAGCAGGGTGGTTTCCCCGAGACTCGTCGTATCGTCGCTCGAGTCCTCCATGGCCATGAACACCATGGTCTCGAACACCTCTTTGGCGCTGTCCAGCAGTGCACCCTTCAATGACACGGTCGTCATCATCTTCGACACTCCGCAAAAGAAACTCGTCGCGCGTCCCGCGCCGTACGTCGTGCGTCCCACGCAGTCCGCACCCCGCACAACGCATAACGTCAATTCAGCAATGGCGTCAGCTTTTCCTGGAACTTCTCCGGCGTGAAGGGTTTGGTGATATACCCATCCGCCCCATCGGACATCACCTGCTTGATCAGATCTTCGGCGCTCTCGGTGGAGACCATGATGATCTTCGTGGCCGCACAGTTCGGCAGTTGGCGGGCCTGCTTGACCATCTCCGTCCCGTTCATCTCCGGCATGTTGATGTCGCACAACACCACGTCGATCGGGCCGGCCTTGAGCTTCTCCAGCGCCTCGACCCCGCTGCCGGCCTCCTCCGTACGCTCGAACTCCAGACCCGACATTCGCACGGTCCGCATAATGATCTTGCGCATCGTGGCCGAGTCATCCACTATCATCAGTGACTTTCCCATACCAACTCCTCTAACACGATCTGTTGTACGGCCGGCGGGCATTTGCCCACCGCCACCCCCTGAGAACACATTCTGTCCCTTAATCGGCCCACAAGGGGCTTCCCTCAAATTGGTTCTGCGATTTTCCGCCGCGATCCGGTGGGACAGGGATTGAAAAGGAGTGAAATTCGAAGCCACAGACTGGAGGGGCACCACCCTTCCCAGGGAAGTGCTGGCCACCACGCGCGTCCCATAAGCTCCGCATGAGTCGCACATCTGCGCCCACACGGTGGGGACACCGACCACCTGTCACCCGAGTCCTGCGGTGTCCTCAGGAACCCAGGCGTCGGCGCCGTCCGACAAACGGATATGGAGCCAGCCGGGACGCTGCTCGAGGAGGTCGAACTCTGTGCCGGCGTGGAGGGAGTTCTTGAAGCTCGGGGGGTAGTTGGGCCCGTCGCCCTGGCGGGCCACGACCTCGGCGGCGATGATTACGCCGAAACGCTCGCCGGACTGCCGACGCGACTCGATCAGGATCGAGGCCAGCAGGGATACGACAAACACGGCCGAGAGAACCACTGCGGCGGTGCTCCCCGTCCCTCGACCCCGCCAGATTATGGCCACACCCCAGAGGCACAATGAGGCAAAACCCAAACAAGCCAGCAGGAACTTCGTCCGGAGCGACAGATCGTAGTGCCAGAAGAACAGGGTTTCCAGCACGCGCTTCGGGGCGGCCGTCTCGACTCGATCGATCCGCCGGCTCCGCGCAAAGGCAAGGTTCTTCTTGACGTTCAGGTCGGAGCGGTCCAGCCTCTCGGCCCGGCGGTAGTTCAGAATGGCCCGACCGAGATCGTCCTTCAGAAGATAGGCATTCGCCAGGTTGTAATAGAGTCCCGCGTTCCGCACGCCGGCCTGGTCGATGATTTTCGCGTATAAGAGGATGGCTTTGTCGTAGAGTTGTCGCCCCGCGGGGTCGCCCGCGGCATTGGCCTGCTGAAAGGTGGCATTCGCTTCGTTGAGCAAGGCATGGAGTTCCTCGCGGGACATGCGAGCATCGGTTCTATCCGTCCCGTTTGTCCTATCGGTCCCATGGGACGAATCAGACTTATCGGACTGATTCTGGCCCGCGGGCAGCACGGCCGCTGCCCCCAGCAGCACCATACCCAACAGAATCAGAGTTATCTTGCGAATCTTCATCTCTTCGCTCGCTTCTCGATGCCGTCGATCAACTCCATGGCCTCTTGCGCCTGACTCGATCCGATGTCGGTTGCCAGCGGGGAGTAGCGAGAACCCTCGCAGGCAGCGAGCAGGTCCCCATATCGGGTCGCAACGGCTGAGTCGTCGATGGCCTTCGCAATCACTTCCCGGCAATCATCGGGGGTCAGCGATGCCGCGACGCGGTCGAAACGGTCGCCGATGTAGCTCTTCAGCGCCGAGAGCAGCAGTTCCGCTCTCAGCCTCGGATCGGCTGACGCGACAGCCTTCAATTGCCGCGCCGCCAGGCCGGCAGCCCGCCGACGACGCCTGCGGGCGACCGACTCCGGACTCGTTCGGCCCGCTACTCGGATCACCACGCTGGCGACCAGACCCATCAGCGGGATCGACCAGATCGCGGCGTACCCAGGACTGATGACCGCCGATCCCAGTGAGAAACTCTGATCGACCAGGACTTCCGGGCCATAGTAGTTCGCGGACAGGCCCTTGCGGATCGCCTCGACCTCGCGATTGACGGGAGTGAACCCCGCGCCCTCCAGATCAGCGTTCGTGAGCATCTTTGTCGGCGCGACCTCCAGCGGGATCGGGTCGGTCCGAACCACCGCGTATTCGCCGCGTTGCGAATCGAAGTAGGCCAGCGGGATCGGCGGAATCTGCTTCACAGCGTCGCTGTTGGCGCGGAGCGTCTGGGTGAAGACCTTGAATCCGCTCTCCAGGGTCGGCGAGGCCTTCTCGGCCGGGATCTTGAAGTTCGACGCCAGGTCCGGCACCTGATCAAGCTGCGGCCACTGAACGGCCTTTAGATAGGGATTGCCCCCGATGCGGATGGTCACGGTGATCGGATCGCCCACGCTGACCTGCGTTGGAGCGGCCGACGCGGAAATCGTGTATTGCCCGACCAGCCCGTAGAATTCCGCTGGCTTGCCCGTCTCCGGCAGGGCCAGCACTTCCAGCTCGATGGGATCGGACTGCACCGAGACCCGCTCAAACTTCAGAGAGTACGGAGTGAAGGGATTATTTGTACGGACCCGGCCTGTGGCCATGTTCGTCGCCACACTGATCGGGTCGAGGCGGATGCGGCCGGCACGCTGCGGGATGAGGACCTTGCTGAAGACGAAGACCTCCGCCTCCATGCCATTGACCTGCTGGCGACTGCCTTGGACCGTGGTTGGGACGCCGTCGATGAGCGTCTGTTCTCCGGCGGCCGACGAGGATACCTCCTCGATCAGAAAGTCGTCCGACTTGAAGACCGGTACATCGAACCCGACGTTCTGCCATCGCGCCGAGACGATCCACCGCACGGTCATCACGATCGGCTGGCCCACGTAGCATTTCCGGTCCGAGATGGAGAACTCGACGGTCATCCGGTCCGTCGTCCCCGGCTTCGAGACCGTCACGTCAACCGGGTTGGTGGTGTACGTCCGCCCCCCCACGACGACCGTCACGCCGGGAAGGTGCATCGTGCCGACCTCTTTGGCCGCGATCGCGTAGTTCGAGGAATAGCTGACGACAACCTGGTCGTTGAATTGCTGGTATGAGGTGCCGTCGCCCGCCGGACGCGGACTGAAGGGAGTGAGCCCGGAGATATCGATCTTGCTCGGTTTGCCGCCCCCTTCCACGACGATCGAGTATTGAAAGACATCACCAGGATAGATGGCCGTCTCGGAGTTCACCGTCGCATAGACCCGAACGCGGTCTCCACTGCCCGCCGTCGCCGACTGGGCGAGAAACATCACGAGAACGACATATCTCCAAAGGTTCTTCATCACCAGTCTTTTTCGACTCGTTGGTACGTCGCTCTTTGGCGAATCTCGCGTTCCTTCTTCTGGCGTTGTTCGTTGTCGATGATCTGCTGGGCCGTCGCATCCGGCTGCATCTTCTGCTCCTCCCGCTTGTCCTGGACCTGTTGCTGCTGATCCTGCGGCTGATTCGGCTCCTGCGCCGTGGAGTCCTTCTTTGTCTGATTCGGGTCCTGGGACTGATTCGCGTCCTTGGCCTGATTCGGATCTTGCGGCTGATTCGGATCCTGCTGTGGCTGCGACTGATTCTGTTGTTGTTGCTGCTGTTGCTGCCCCTGTTGCGGCTGATTCGGGTCCTGCTGGTTTTGCTGGTCCTTCTGCTGCTGCTTGATCTGGTCCAGGATGTCCTTGATCGTCAGGCGGGCCACCTCGATGTTGCGGGCCGCCTTCTCGTTCTTCGGGTCGATATCGAGCACCTGCCGCCAGTGGGTGATGCTCGTCTTCATGTCCTCGACGGCTTTTTGCAGGTCGGAGTCAGGCTGCTTGGCGCCCCGCTGGAAGAACGCATTGCCGAGGTTGTACTTGGCCTTGGCGACGAGGTTCATATCCTTGCTCCGGGCGGCCACCTCCTGGTACAGGTCCATCGCCTCGCTGAGATCGTCCAGCCTGTAATAGCTGTTGGCCTTGTTGAACCTCGGCTCCACCGCCTGAGGCTGCTCCACGAGGGCATCGTTGTACTTGTTGATCGCCTCCGTGTACTGGCCGTCGCCGTAGAGCCCGTTGCCCTGCTTGAGCATCTCGCGCGGCGATGCGCCCTTCGCCCCCGACACAAAAGCCGCCAGCGACAACGCAAACGCGCAACAGAGGTCGCTTTTCAGGTTATGCCGTCTTTCTGCGTTCACCGATCAATACCTCGCAAACCAGCAATCCGATGGCAAGAGCCACGAACACCTGGAATTTCTCATCATACTTCATCATCGTCATGGACTCCAGCTCGCGTCCCTGGGCGGAGGCGATCAAGTCCTCGTAGATCCGGCCCAGGTCCAGCGTCGTGCCGGGCGAGACGGAGAGATACTTGCCGCCCTCCGTCGCATAGGCCACCTCGCGAAGGGTGTCGCTGTCGAGCTTGGACCACACCTCTATCCCTTGATACTTCAGGAAGGTCTTCTGGCCCTCGGGCCCGGTGATGGGGATTCGCGAACCGGTCTGGTCGTCGCCCAAGCCGATGGCGATAATCCGGACCCCGTCCTCAGCCGCCTTTTGCGCCGCCTGGACGGGGAAGCTGTCGTGGTCCTCGCCGTCCGTGATCAGAATCAGATCTTTGAACTCCCGGCTCTGCTTGTCGAAGACCTCCTCAGAGGCCCTGCGAATCGCATCCCCCAGTTGCGTTCCGCCCCGGCTGGTGCTCTCCGTCGAGATGTCCGCCAACGCCATCCGGACAAACGCGTAGTCCTGCGTCAACGGGCACTTCACCGTGGCGACGCCGGCGAAGGTAATGATCGCGATACGGTCGCCTTTGAGGACCTCCAGCAGGTCCGAGATGGCGATCTTGGAGCGTTCAAGCCGGTTCGGCGTGACATCCTCCGCCAGCATGGAACGCGAGGTGTCGAGTAGAATGACCACGTCGCGGCCTTTGCGTTTGATCTGCTGCGGCTGCGGGTTCCACTTCGGCTCCGTCAGCGCGACCACGATGCTCGCGAAGGCGGCGATCAGCAAACCCGCTTTGAAGATCTGCTTCTGGAGGCTCACGGTGTTGTTGATCCGCGCGAGCATCTCGTTGGTGGCCAGGATGCGCAGGGTCCGGGCCTTCCGCCAGAAGCACCAGACATAAGCCGGCACGAGCACCAACGGCACCAGGAACAAAAGCCACAACGCGTTGTCATTGCCCAGGTTCATAAGCCTACGTCACCCGCTCTGTCATGCTGAACAAAGCATCCGGTCCTTCGGGAAAAAGGCAGATCGGGCCTACTTTGAGGGGGAAAAATCTCTTGGTTCGATTTTTCCCAAAGGACCTGACTGTTCATCTTCATTGCCCACCTACGGTATTTTCCTGAACACCGTGCAGCTCAGCAACATCTCCAGCCCCAGGAGCACCAGGGCCGGCAGCGTCCACCAGCCGAAGTGCTCTGCGTATTGCGTATACTGCACGGACTTGACTTCCGTCTTTTCCAGCTTGTCGATCGTCTCGACGATCTTCCGCAGCGACTGGGCATCGTCGGCCCGGCTGTAGAAGCCGCCGGTTGTCTCGGCAATCGACTTGAGCAAACCTTCATCCAACTCCTCGGCGGCCGGCATCCGGAACGTCCCGAGCAGGGTCTCCACGGTACGGTACGCCTGCGACGACCCGATCCCGATGCAGTAAATCTTGATGCCCCACTGCTTGGCCAACTGAGCCGCCTCCAGGGGACTGTGCTGGCCGATGTTGTTCCGTCCGTCGGTCAGGAGGACCATGATCTTGTTCTTGATCGTGAAACCGGGGGCATCTTTCTTCTCCCCCACGCCCGCGAAGCCCAGATCCACGTTGCGGCGTTGGATCTCCTCCTCGGCCTTCTTGAGCCGGGCGGCGCCCAGGGCAATTGCATCGCCGATCGCGGTCCCGTCCTCGCTCTGAAGGCTCACGATTTGCGTCTGCTTGAGGAACTCCGTGAGTACGCCGTGGCTCAGGACCAGTGGGCACAGGGTGTCCGCATATCGAGCGAACGTCACCAGCCCGATCATATCGCCCGGCCGGCCGCGAAGGTCTTTCTTGTCCCCCTCGATGAACGCGGTCAAGACTCGTTTGACCGTCTCCAGCCGGTTGAGCTTCTCGCCGTAGTAGTCCATTTCCGCCTGCATGCTGCCCGAGCGGTCCACGACCGCTTCGATGGCGATGCCCTCCGTGGAGATCTCCGAGAGCACGGTGCCCTTGCGAGGCCGGGCCAGCGCCAGGATCAACAGCGCCACGCACAGCAGTCGGGCAACAACCAGCAGCGGCCGCAACCGCAACCGCCAGGAAACCGGGCAACTCCTCATATCGACAAGGCTCGGGAATCGCACCGCCGCTCCACGCTTCTTGCGCAGCATGAGGTACGCCAAAAACGGGAGGATGAGCAGCAGCAACAATGCCCAGGGCGAGTACAGTTCCATCTACGCCGCCTCCTCCTGGGTCGTCTGCCCTGCTTCTACTTGATCCGTCACATCGACCATGCGCTCGTCGGACTTCGTGCGTTCGATGAAACCTTTCACCAGGTCGAACGTTCGCTGAATCTGCTCGGTCGGCGGTTCGTGCTTCGCAAACTTGACCAAGTCACAGTGGGTGAGGAACTCCTCAAGCACCTGTTTGTCGGATGGGGCAAGCACTGCGGCGTCTCGCAGCTCCGCCAGGAACTCCTCCGTGGTTCGTTCGGGCGCGTGCAGGTCGAATCGGTCCTCAATGTAGTGCCGGAGAATGCCACTGATCCGCTCGTAGAACTCCTTGATCTGACCCTGCTCGACGAGATTCAGGGCCACGAGGGCCTTCAGGCGGGCATAGGCCACCTCGTGGGCAGGTTTGAAGATTCGCACCAACTGCCTCGCCCGCCTGCCGCGCAGGAGCAGCCATCCGGCCGGGACGGTGGCAAGGACGAGCGCCGCAAGACCCCAGAGCCACCACCGGCGGGCGGGCTTGGGCATCCCGACGACGTCCTCAATGTCCTCGATCACGAGTTTCGCCCGCTGGTCACCCAGCAACGACGTGACCTCGACAGCAATCGGCTCGCTGGTCAGTTCATGTGTGGCGTTGGGGTCATTGACGTCGCGAAACTCGAATGTGAACGCCGGGAGTTCGTAGCTGCCCGACAGGAACGGCTCCAGCCTGTATTGGTACGTCGTCACGACGTTGTTCTTTGCATCGAGCTTCTCGCCCAGGTTGTCCCAGTCCACGATCCCGAAGTTTTCGAGCACCTTGTCCACCTTGGGCATCTCGATCCTGTACCCGGGTTGCAGCGTCGCTTCGAACTGGAGCAGGACCGTGTCCGCGATACTCAGCTTCGTCTTGTCCAAGCGGACGTGGACCGTGACGGGCCCCCGCTCGTAGACTCTGTCCACCTCGAATTGCGCTTCTCTGGTCCCCTCCATCGCACCCCGCTTGCAGCCGGGGAGGAGCAGCAACAGGCCCACGCAGATGAACAAGCCCCTCCCCCATCGGGTGCCATGTCCACGCTTGCGTGGACATGCTCTACGCACGTACCGTCTGTTCGACGATGGGAACATGCCTGCGCAAGCGCAGGCATGGCACCCCGCATCGCCCGCCGGATTCACAGTCGCGAGTTCTGTGAGAGGCCCTTTTCTCATGGCTTCGGCGACGCCTCCTTGGACGGTTCCTGCGGAGCCGGCGACAGGACCGAAGTGTGCACGACCACCTTGTGCTTATCCATCATCTCCTTGATGTAGTCCCGCTGGACCTCCTCGCTCTTGCGGCCCAGCAGTTCCCTCATCACCTGCTGACGAACCTCGTCGAAGGTCTTCTGCCGGGGCGGATGCCTCTCATCGACTCGGACAATCTCCCAACCCTTGTCGGTCTTGAACAGCTTGTCCAGCATCTTGGCCCCTTCGGCGGCGAAGATGTTTGCGTTGATGTCGTTGCTGTCACCGATGCCGGGGACATAGGCGCCCTCATGCACATCGTCCGCAATCCTGCCGCCGGAGTCCTTCGTGGCTTGATCTTGCGACGACTCCTTCGCAATCGCCGCGAAGTCTCCGCCTTCCTGGATGCGTTTGAGCAGCTCGCCTGCCTTCTGTTCATCGGCCACGAGGATATGGCTGATCTTCGCCTTGGCAGGCTCGACGTACTGGTCCTTGTTGGCTGTGTAGTACGTCTGCACATCGGTGTCCGTGATGTGGATTTTCGAGGCCAGTTGCTCGTCGAGCATCTGGCGACTGAGGGCCTGACGCGTCAGCCTATGAAGAAACCGCTTCACGTCGGGCTTGTCGCCCAATTGCTGGTCGAGTGCCTGGCGGTACAGAATTTCCTGCGCCAGCCAACTCTGCAGGAATTCCTGTCTCGCCTGCGGATTGCGGAGTTGCTCGGAGGCCTTCTTCTTCTGTTCGTTGAGCTGCTCCGGCGTCACGAACGCCCGCATCGGGGTCAACTGGTCGTCGATGCTCTCCTCGATCAGAGCGTCCAACTGCGATTCCGTGATCTTCTCAGATCCGATCTCCGCGACTACCTTGCCGCCAGAGGACTGCGTCGGATCGACGCTGGTCCGATCCATCAGCTCATAGCGCAACGCCGAGAACTTGCCCAACCGCTCGAAGCACTCTTTGACATGGGCGTTGATCTGCGGGCCAAGCTCTTCGACGTTGGCCAGGGCCTCGCTACGATAGTAGTGCTCGATGGCATCGGCGTAGAGTCCGGCCTTCTCCAGCAAGCCGCCGATCTGGAAGCGAATCCTCGCCTGCTCGGGACCGGCGAGCCGGGTCGCCGCGAGATAGTCCTGCCACGCCGTCGCAGCCTGCTGGTATAGACCCCGCTGAGCGAGCTTGCCCGCCAGTTCCTTCGTCTGCTCGGCGGAGAGATCGCCGGCAGCGACAGGCTCAGGCTTGGGGCCGGATCGCGAGACGTACAGATTCGCGCCTGCGAGGGCCACCAGGACGATCAGCAGCAACACCGTCAGTGCGCCTGTGGCGGACCCCTTGGCCTTCTTCTCAGGTAACGTGAAATCCAGCTTCTCTGCCATCGTTGTCTTAGCCCTCAACTATCTCGAAACGATTGCCGTCAGCGGCGCCGATGCCGCATGTGGAAGAACTGAATCAGGTCATTGATATACGGCCTGTCCGTCGCAATCGGGATGAAGTCCACGTTGCTCGAACGGAACATGCCCTGGAGCTCGTCGAATCGCTGCGAACTGTGCCCGCCGTACTGGTCGCGGAACCGCCTGCTCGACGTATCGACGATCATAATCTCGCCCGTCTCGGCGTCCTGCACCTCGATCAGGCCCACCGACGGCATGGCCACCTCCACGCGGTCGCGGACCGGCACGCAGATGACGTCGTGCCGCTTGTTCAACAGGCTCAGCGGCTTCTTGAAACCCGTCTCGATGAAGTCCGAGACCAGGAACAGGGTCGCCCGCTTTCGCATCACCTTGGCGACATAGTCCAGGGCCAGCGGGATGTTTGTCTTGCGCTTGGGCATCTTGAAGGCCAACAGCTCGCGGATCAGGCGCAGAATGTGCCGGCTGCCCTTCTTCGGCGGGATGAACAACTCGATGCGGTCGGTGAAGATCAACAGGCCCACCTTGTCGTTGTTCTTGGCCGCCGCGAAGGCCAGGACCGCACAGAACTCCGCCGCAAGCTCGTTTTTCATCTTGCTGACGGTCCCGAACTCGCCCGAGGCGCTGAGGTCCACCGCGAACAGCACGGTCATCTCGCGTTCCTCGACGTACCGCTTGATGAAGGGCTTGCCCGTGCGGGCGGTGACGTTCCAGTCGATGGTGCGAATGTCGTCGCCGGGCATGTATTCGCGGACCTCGTCGAACTGCATGCCCCGGCCTTTGAACACGCTCTCGTACTGGCCCGCGAAGCTCGCGTTCACCGCTCGCGAGGTGTAGATCTGAATCTGCCGTATTCGCTTGATCAGGTCTTGGGGAATCATAGAACCAGTCTCAAGTTTCCAGTTTGAAGCAGGACACTTCAAACTGGAAACTTCACACTTCAAACCTCTTACGGTACCTCGATCGTGTCGAAGATCGTCTTGATGACGTCTTCGCTGGTCTTGTCCTCGGCTTCCGCCTCGTAGCTGACGATCACGCGGTGCCGGAGTACGTCGGCGCCGACGCTCTTGACATCCTGCGGCGTGACGTAGCCCCGCTGCTGGAGAAAAGCCTGGGCCTTGGCCGCGACCGCGAGGTAGATCGTCGCTCGCGGCGAGGCGCCGTAGCTGATGTAGTTGGCCAGCTTCAGGCCGTACTTCTGCGGGTCCCGCGTTGCACAGACGATATCCACGATGTAGTCTTTGACCTTCTCATCAATATAGATTTCGTCGACGACGGCCCGCATCTCGGCAATATCGCTCGGCTTGATGACAGGCCTGACATCGAACTTCTTATTGGTCACCGCCATGCGGTCGAGGATCTGCCGCTCCTGCTCTTTGTTCGGGTAATCGACTTTGAGCTTGAGCATGAAGCGGTCGAGCTGGGCTTCGGGCAGCGGATAGGTGCCCTCCTGCTCGATGGGGTTCTGCGTCGCCAGCACGAGGAAGGGGTTGGGCAAGGCATACGTCTGCTCGCCGATGGAGACCTGTCGCTCCTGCATGGCCTCCAGCAACGCGCTCTGCACCTTGGCGGGGGCCCGGTTGATCTCATCGGCCAGGATGATATTGGCGAAGATGGGACCCTTTCGCGTGACGAATTCGCCATCGGACTGGCGGTAGATCTGCGTGCCGATCAGGTCGGCGGGGAGCAGGTCCGGCGTGAACTGGATCCTGCGGAAGTCCGCGTCGATCGCCCGGGACAAGACCGTCACGGCCAGCGTTTTGGCCAGACCCGGGACGCCCTCCAACAAGATATGCCCATTGGCCAACAGGCCGATGAGCATCCGTTCGAGCATATATCGCTGGCCCACGATCACCTTGTCGAGCTCGGAGAGCAGCGCCCTGACGAACTCGCTTTTTTGCTGGACCAAGCCGCCGATCTGCTTCACATCCATCGCCATAAAGACTTACCCCAACCAAGGTTACGAATACCGTTAAGTCCCTCAAATCCTGCCCAGCCGGATGGACTGGTCTTTATGCACAGCAAAAAAAACAATGCGGATACTACGTCACAACCCGCGAGATTGTTCCTAAGTACACGAAGGATCGCCGGCTTTCAAGACCAAATGGGAGCCATCGAACCTATGGGACTCGTGGGACCCGGCCTACCGAAGCCGGCTGACCGCCTGATGGGCCAGACGAGTGGGCTCTGGAATGCGGTATCTCGTTGTGCAGGCGAGGCTTATGCGAATGGCGTCCTCCAGCGTGCACCTGTGGCCGACGGATACGAAGACCGGCTTGACCCGGCTCCGCGTCCGGACCACCGCCCCGATCTGTTCCTCGCCATCCAGTAAAGGACTCCAAGCCCCCTTCTGGCCCGCCGGCTCGTCGAACGTTCCGATCAGCCGGCTCTTGGCACAGCCGACCGTCGGCTTGTCGAAGAACAGGCCCAGGTGCGACGCGAGTCCAAGCCGCCGCGGATGCGCAACTCCTTGCCCATCAATCACATACAAGTCCGGCTCGCGACTGAGCCTGCCCGCCGCCTCCAAGCAGACCGGCGCCTCGCGAAACGACAACAGGCCGGGGATATAAGGAAACCTTGTCTCCTGCTCGGCTGAGACCGTCTCGACGTGCTTAAGTTCAAAGGAATCGCGTCGCACGTCGGCAACTTCCAGCATCACCGCCGCCGCGAAGATCCGCCTGCCGTCCTTGCTGAAGGCACAATCCAGCCCCACGATAAGCCGGGGCTGCTGCCGCAGTGGCGTAGAGCATACCTCCCCCGCCAGCCGGGTCTGCAACTCCCGCGCCTCGGCGTAGGACAGATTCCATTCGTGCAGGTTCCGCATTCCTACTGCCCCTGCTCAACCCGCTTCTGTCCGCGTTCTGCCCACCCGCGGGCCAGTTGGACGAGTCTTCGGATCTCCGAGAGTACATCCTCGCCCAGGCCGTCAAGGTCATCGAGCGTCAGGCGGTCCTCCGCCACGAGCCTGGCAAAGACCTGGACCAGGACCGAGTACCGGTAATCATACTTCTCATCGATCTGTCCTCGTTTCCTGTCGAGGAAATCATGAATCTGCCACAGGTCGCTCGGCTGCCGCGCCCCATCGGCCATCTCTCTCACCTTTTCCAGAAGCTCGGCGCACTCCGCCTCATACGCCTTCTTGAACGCCTGTCTGGCAATCTGCTTGTCCCTATTCGACCATTTCAGATCATTCATGCTACACGACCGCTTTCCTGCTCAATGACAGAAGGCCCCTCAGCGTGGACTCTCCACACCCACGTCAGGTCAAAGCCCAGATCACCCACCAGAACACGATGATCGCCAATCCCGTGAAGAAAAACGCGCGTCTTCGCCTGTCTCTGAGATAGGACTGAGCGAGGGCCTCGTCGAGATAGCATCTGTCGCCGAATCTCTTGACGGCCCCATATTTGACCAGCCGGCCATAGTACCACCGGTCCGAGTAGGGAACCGCCACTTCGGGAATGGCAGACTCCGGAGACACCGCCCCCCGTTCCCGCAAGAACGAGAAGATCCGCTTGATCCGCATGCCGATCACCGCTGCCGCTGACATCCTGTTCACCCTCCTTCATCCGCCCAGTATCAGGGGAGGCCTCTGGTCAGGATCAAGGGTTAGATGACTGGAACGTACGGGAGCCTGCCGACCGACGATTGTAAAGTCCTTCGCCCCGAGGCTGATCCGCCCGTCGAGCGGCTCCGAGAAGCCCAGTTCGTAGCGCAGATAGGGCCGTTCGGTATAAATGGGGTCCGCATAGGCAAACCGCCGAAAGTCGTAGATTGTCACCTGACCCGAGAAGTTGTCGATGACTCCGTAGGGTTCCTCCCGGCGAAGCGAGGCGCCCCAGTCCAGATGGATTTGAAGGTCAACCACATCGAGGAACGTCAGAGTCGCCGGCATGACAAGGCACTCAAAATGATTGTCTGGAAGAAGAGTCCGCTCGGCGAGATAATCGATATCGAGAATGAAGCTGATTTCGAATCCCCGCCTCCGCAGGAAGAATCCATAGACGTCGACATCATGCAGATTCACCTGATCGAAAGCCGAAGAATCAATCTCAAGTCCGTCCATTCTGATTCTCTCACGTACTATTCCCACACGATTGCCCTCTGCGGTCAAGTGTCATCATACCGCGGTGAGCAAGCGGAGGCAACACTCCGAATGCGCAACCGGACGCCATCGCATGAGTGTATAAATGCGCTTTCACCTGCCTTACACAAATCCCGCGAGGGGGTTTTTGCCTTTTGCGGCGGGCGTGTTACAATGCTTCGTTTGTGCCGACCCGCGAGAGACGGGGGCGCTACCGCAGGTGGGGTTCGTATCGCAAAGAGCAAGACCGCGAAAGCTGGTTCGTTGAAGATATGATTGAGAACGCAGAGAAAGTCATTCGGATCGAGGGGGCCTCGGAGCACAACCTCAAAAACATCAGTCTGGACATCCCGCGCGACAAGCTCGTCGTGATTACGGGCATCAGCGGGTCGGGCAAGAGTTCGTTGGCGTTCGATACGATCTACGCCGAGGGGCGGCGCAAATACGTCGAGTCGCTCAGCGCCTATGCCAGGCAGTTCCTGGAGCAGATGCAGAAACCCGCGGTGAACGACATCTCCGGCCTGCCGCCCACCATCGCCATCGAGCAGCGTAACGCCAGCAGCAATCCGCGCTCGACGGTGGCGACGACGACCGAGATCTACGACTACTTCCGGCTGCTCTTCGCCCGCGTGGGCCAGCCCCACTGCTGGGTCTGCGGCCGCGAGATCACCAGCCAGCACTCCTCCCAGATCGTCGAATCGATCGTCTCCAGGCCCGAAGGGACGAAGGTGCAGGTCTGCGCCCCGCTGATTCGCGGCAAGAAGGGCGAGCACAAGGACATCCTCGCAAATATTCAGCGGGAGGGTTTCGTTCGAGTCCGCGTGGATGGCGTCGTCTACGATATCCGCAACGCCCCCGAGCTGGCCAAGACCAAGAAGCACGACATCGCGGCGGTGGTGGACAGGCTGGTCATCCGGGAAGGCGTCCGCGTCCGCATGGCGGACTCCGTCGAGACCGCGTTGAAACTCGCCGACGGGATCCTGCTCGTGCTCATCCAGGAGCCCTCGGGCGACGAGAACAACGGCAAATGGGAAGAGATCGTCTACAGCGAGAAATTCGCCTGTCCCGAACATCCGGAAGCCAGCCTGGAGGAACTTTCGCCCAGGTTGTTCAGCTTCAACAGCCCCTACGGCGCGTGCAAGAGCTGCGACGGGCTGGGCACAATCCTGGAGTTCGACCCCGATCTGGTCGTGCCGGACAAGAGCGTCTCGCTCGAAAACGGCGCAGTGGACGCCTGGCGCCGCAGCGGCAAGCGAATGAACATCTACTACAACCGTCTCGTCAAGCGATTCTGCCGGGATACGGGTATCAGCAAGGCCATCCCCTATGAGGAGATCCCCAAAGATATCCAACACCTGCTCCTGTACGGCACGAGCGAGGGGGACGAGGAGAAGTACGGCGTGTGGTTCGAGGGCGTCATCCCGAACCTGGACCGACGCTGGAAGAGCACGACCAGCGAGTTCGTCAAAGCCCGGCTCCACGGCTATCTCTCCGAGCAGCCTTGCCAGGCCTGCCATGGCGCAAGACTGAAGCCGGAGGTCATCGCCGTCACCGTCGGCGGCAAGAACATCAGCGACCTCAGCAGACTGAGCATCGAGCAGGCCCAACAGTTCTTCGGAACGCTCAAGCTCAATCCCGAGCAGACGATCATCGCCGCCCAGATCCTCAAGGAGATCAAGGCGCGCCTGCAATTCATGCTCGACGTCGGCCTGGGGTATCTGACGCTCGACCGCACGAGCAGCACCCTGGCCGGCGGCGAGGCCCAGCGAATCCGCCTGGCCACCCAGGTCGGCAGCGGCCTGGTCGGCGTCTGCTACGTGCTCGACGAGCCCACCATCGGCCTGCACAAGCGCGACAACGACCGGCTCCTCGGCATCCTCCAGACACTGGCCAAAATCGGCAACACGGTGATCGTCGTCGAGCATGACGAGGACATCATGCGGGCTGCCGACTATATCATCGACATCGGTCCGGCGGCCGGCGCCCACGGCGGCGAGATCATCGCCCAGGGCACCTATGACGAGATCATCCACTCGCCCACGTCGCTCACAGGGGAATACCTCAGCGGCCGAAAGAGCATCGTCGTCCCCCCCAAGCGGCGGCCGTATTCGCTTAGGAAGTGTATCGAGGTCAAGGGCGCCGCGGAGCACAATCTCAAGGGCGTCGACGTAAAGTTCCCGCTGGGCGTCTTCATCTGTGTGACCGGCGTTTCCGGATCGGGCAAGAGCACACTCATCAACCACATCCTCCTGCGGGGCCTCAAGCGTCACCTGTACCAATCCCGC
The DNA here is from genome assembly GCA_039683175.1 of Phycisphaerales bacterium. GTDB lineage: Bacteria > Planctomycetota > Phycisphaerae > Sedimentisphaerales > Anaerobacaceae > PLanc-01. The sequence goes on along the minus strand of JBDKRX010000146.1, from coordinate 26,809 downwards.
GAGAAGCCCGGCGTGCACAAGAACATCCTGGGAATCTCGCAGATCGACAAGGTGATCGAGATCGACCAGTCGCCCATCGGCAAGACGCCGCGAAGCAATCCCGCGACCTACACCGGGGCCTTCGATCTGATCCGCAAGCTCTTTGCGATGACCCGCGAGGCCAAGATTCGCGGCTACACCGCCGGGCGATTCAGCTTCAACGTCAAAGGCGGACGCTGCGAGTCCTGCCGGGGACAGGGCACCAAGAAGATCGAAATGCACTTTCTGCCCGATGTATACGTCACGTGCCAGGACTGCAAGGGCACGCGCTACAATCCCGAGACGCTCCAGATCACGTACAAGGGCAAGAACATTGCAGACGTGCTGGACATGCGGATCGAGGACTCGGTCGAGTTCTTCGCCAACTTCCCGACCATCGTCCGCGTGCTCAAGACGCTGACCGACGTCGGGCTCGGCTACGTCCAGCTCGGCCAATCCTCGACCACGCTCTCCGGCGGCGAGGCCCAGCGTGTGAAACTCTCCGCGGAGCTGGGCAAGGCATCGACCGGCCACACGCTCTATCTGCTCGACGAGCCCACCACCGGCCTGCACTTCGCCGACATCCACAACCTCCTGGGCGTCCTGCAGAAGCTGGTGGACCTGGGCAATACCGTCGTCGTAATCGAACACAACCTTGATGTCATCAAGACCGCGGATTATATAATAGACCTCGGCCCCGAGGGGGGCGACGCGGGCGGAACCATCGTGGCCGCAGGACCGCCCGAGGAGATCGTCAAGGTCCCGGCCAGCTATACCGGCAGATTCTTGAAAGCAAAACTGTAGGGATCTCCCATTTGCCATCGATGCCAGGAGGTGACATCATTCAGACCGAACGATCGACTATTCCGCCCCGACAGTGGGAGTTCGAGTTGAGCAGTATCGAAGACCTCCGGCGTCTCAACGCCCAAGTGGGAGTCTCTGTCGACACCATCGAGGACGTCTCCATCCTGGCCCGGCCCGTCGAGTTCGCGGGGCTGACCATCCCGAACTCGCTGGCCGTACACCCGATGGAAGGCTGCGACGGCGACGCCCAGGGTCGCCCGGACGACCTCACCGTCCGTCGGTACGAGCGGTTCGCCGCAGGTGGGGCAGGACTGATCTGGGCGGAGGCCATCGCGGTGGTCGAGGAGGCTCGTGCCAATCCCCGCCAGTTGTGGCTCCACCAGGGCAGCAAGGAGGCCTTCCGCGCCATGGTCCGTCGGGCACGGGACAAGGCGGCTCTCGCCAACGGGTCCGCCCACAGACCAGTGATCGTCGCGCAATTGACCCATTCAGGCCGATACAGCAAGCCCGGCCCAGCGCCCAAGCCAATCATCCCGCAGCGGGACCCCTACCGCGACCCGATGGCGCCGCAGCCTGTGCCCGATACGAGTCGCAAGAGCCGAATCCCCGACGACTGGCCGATTGTCACGGACGAATATCTTGACCGGCTCCAGGACGCCTATGTCGAGGCGGCGCGCATCGCGTTCGAGGTGGGTTTCGACGCGGTGGATATCAAGTCGTGCCATGGCTATCTCATCAACGAGCTTCTGGCCTGCCGGAACCGGCCGGGCAAATATGGCGGCTCGTTCGAGAACCGCACGCGGTTCATGCTGAACGTGATCGACCGGATCCGCGACGAAATCGGCGAACAGGCTCGTATCGTCACCCGGATGGGCATCTACGACGCGATTCCCTACCCTTACGGCTGGGGCGTGGACAAAGACGACTACACCAAACCGGACTTGATCGAGCCCAAGAAGCTGATCGCCCTGCTGCGACAGCGGGGCGTGCGGCTCATCAATATCACCATCGCCAACCCCTACTACAACCCGCACGTCGGACGGCCGTTCAACGAGCCCATCGTGGGCGGGTATCCGGAGCCGGAACATCCCCTGGCCGGCGTGGCGAGGATCGTCAACGTGACGGGGCAGATCCAGAAGGAATTCCCCGACATCGCGTTCGTCGGCACCGGGTATAGCTGGCTGCGAACGCTCTTCGCCAACGTGGGCGCCGCCAACAAGGCCAAGGGCCTCGTGACATTGATCGGCGGCGGCCGCATGGGGTTCGCCTATCCCGACTTCGCAAGAGACATCGTCCACGACCGGCGGATGTACCCGCAGAAGGTGTGCGTCGGATGCAGCGCCTGCACACAGATCATGCGGGACGGGGGCCGGACAGGATGCGTCGTGCGGGACAACGAGGTCTACGGCCCGATCTTCCGGCACGGCCGAATGAGCGACAAGGACAACCTGCTGCGTCTGGCCGCGAGTTGCCGAAAGTGTCAGGAGCCGACGTGCCAGTTGGGCTGCCCCGCCGGGATCGAAATCCCCCAGTTCATCAACCTGTTCCTCGACGGCAAAGAACGGGAGGCCTACGAGACAATCCGCAAGGCCAATGTCTTCCCCGAGGTCTGCGCCTGGCTGTGCCCGGTCGAGCAGCAGTGCCAGGGCAATTGCCTGCAAAACTTCATCGGAGACGGCTCCCTGCCCATCGCGGACATCCAACGTTATCTCGCCTCGCAGGCGAACAAGAACGGCTGGTCCAAACTGCGAATCCCCGAGAAGACGACCGGCAAGAAGGTCGCGATCCTCGGTGCCGGCCCTGCGGGTCTGGCGTGTGCCGCCAGGTTGCTCGAAGCGGGCCATGCCGTGACGATCTTCGACAAGAACACCGCGTTTGGCGGCATGGTCGAATCCGTGATCCCGCCCGACCGCCAGAACACCGCCCTCAAGAACGAAGTGGCCGCGATCTTCGCCGACGTGCCGAAGGACCGGATGAGTCTGTCTCTCGGCAAAGAGCTCGATTCTCGGCACAAGCTGGACACGATCCTGGCCCAGGGCTTCGACGCCGCCTTCATCGGTCTGGGCTTGCCGCAGTCAGTGAGCGTTACCAGACAGCAGCTTGATGGACTCTGGAACGCCATGGATTTCCTGTCCGCGGGCAAACAGGAGAAAGAGCTGAACCTCGCGGGCAAGTCCGTAGCTGTCATCGGCGGCGGCAATACGGCGATGGACGTGGCCGTTACCGCTGCACGCGCCGGAGCCCGGGATGTCTTCGTGATCTACCGCCGGTCGTTCAAGGAGATGCCCGCCTGGGGCGCCGAGCGAGACCGTGCGATGGGAGCGGGCGTCCATTTCCTCATCCTGACCCAGCCGCTCGAATACAGGTCGGGCAACGGGAGACTCACCGGGGTCAAGTTGTGCCCGACCCGGCTCGGCGAACCCGACGCCAGCGGCCGACGCAGACCCGAATCACTTGAATCCAGCGCGTACGAGTTGGAAATGGACATCGTGGTCGAAGCCATTGGCCAGGAGGCGCCGGACGGCATTGAGAAGACCCTTTCCGGCGTCGAGTTCGTTCGTGGGCTGATTCGCACGAAGCCGGGCACGCTCGCCACGTCACGCCAAGGCGTCTTTGCCGGCGGTGACCTTGTCCGAGGGGCATCGACCGTGGTGGCCGCGGTTGCGGACGGGATGAGAGCCGCAAGAGAAATCGATCGTTTTTTGCAGTAGGGGCAGGCCCCCGTACCTGCCCAATAAGGATAGGAGCAGCATCATGGCAGATCGACCTGTCGCCATCGTCACCGGCGCCAGCCGGGGCATCGGCCGAAGCGTCGCACTCGAGCTGGCGTCTCTGGGCTACGACCTCGTCGTCAACCGGGCCCAGGACGAGCGGCCGGAGGTGTTGGAGGAGGCCGCGACGGTCGGCGCTCGCTGCGAATTCGTCGCAGGGAGCATTGCCGAGGCCGGCACGAGACAGAGAATCGTGGAACTGGCCAGGACCCGGTTCGGCCGATGCGACCTGCTCGTCAACAACGCCGGCACAGGTCCGGCCAAACGACTCGATATTCTCGAAGCCACGGAGGAGAGCTTCGATCGGGTCCTGGGAATCAATCTCAAGGGCCCTTACTTCCTGACGCAACTCGTCGCCAACTGGATGGTCGAACAGCGAAAGCAGCACCCGGACCGGCCCTTGCGAATCGTCAACATCGGGTCGATCTCCGCGTACACCAGTTCCCCGTCGCGGGGCGAATACTGCATCAGCAAAGCAGGCATCGCGATGATGACCAAACTCTACGCCGACCGGCTGGCGGAGTACTGCATCGGCGTGTTCGAGATCAGCCCCGGGATCATCGATACGGACATGACCCGAGTCGTGAAGGGCAAATACGACAAGATGATCGCCGAAGGACTCACGCCCATTCGGCGTTGGGGCCAGCCCGAGGACGTGGCGAAAGCCGTCGGCGCGATCGCCGAGGGCCGGCTCGATTTCTCCACCGGCAGCGTCATCAACGTCGATGGCGGCTTCCATTTGAGGCGACTCTAAGGTGAGCGAGGTGACATAGGTCCTATCTATCCCACAGGTCCTATGTCTTCCCGCGTAAGAAACTGAGAGAAGAACCATGGACATCAGAACCGCAATCGTCACACTGATCCGTGACGGCTTCATCCTTGTCTTCAACCAGGACAAGCTCGATATCGTCAGGACGGCGCAGGCCCTTATGGAAGCGGGGATCAACAACATGGAGGTCACGTGCCGGATCAAAAGGCCCCTGGAGAAGCTCTCACGGCTCCGCAGGGAGATGTCCGACTTTGTGGCCGGCTCGGCCAGTCTGATCGACTGGCCCGGCATGACGTCGGTCTACAACCACGCACACCAGGACGACCCGCTTCCGACACTCCAGCAGGTAGCCGATGCCGGGGCGTGCTACCTGGTCTCAGCGGTGAACTTCAGCGACGCCGGCTACAAGCGATTCGCCGGCCGGCTGGCGATGATTCCCGGCTGCGGCAGCGCCACCGAGGTCGTCACTCAGTTCGGCAAAGGCGCGAATCTCTGCAAGGTCTTTCCGGCCAAAGAACTGGGGGGTCCCGCGTTCGTCGAGGCCATCGACCCGGCCCTGCACAAGATGATCAGCCTGGTCCCCACGGGTGGCACCACGACGGCCAACATCCCCGACTACATCAATGCCGGCGTGCTCGTCCTCGGTGGCTCGTTCAGCATGATCGAGAAAACCACGATGAAGAAGATCGTCGAGGAGCAGGACTACGAGTTGCTGGCCGGGGAACTGGCGGCTGTAAAACGATTGATCGACGAGACGCGGGCAAGGAAATACCCCGGCCTCGATTTCAGAAAGGCCCCGCTCGAAGAGATCTGCCAAAAGACCGGACGCAATTTCAACATCGATTGAGACTCTCGGGAGCACAACACATGGTCGGGCCGCTTGTTTCAACCATCTTCGCAATCTCGCTGGCGTCGGCCGCGACGAGCGACTCGCAGCCCGCGGTGACACTGAACGCCAAGGACACCGGCTATCGCGGCATCTGGTACATGAACCAACCGCTCCAGAACGAATACCGGTTCAAATACAGCGGCGGACTGGGCACGTACTGCGCCAAGCACAAGCCGTTTGCCGTCTATTGCCCCGAAGTCAACAAGACGTTCTTCTGCTACGGCGGAACCTCAGAGGATTCCTATTTGAAGCGTGACCTGACAACCGGAGACGACCGCAAGGACTTGTCCGGCATTCTGCTGCATATGGTTTCCTACTATGACCACGCGACCGGCACAGTCCCGCGTCCGACCATCCTGCTCGACAAGCAGACGAAGGACGCCCACGATAACCCGGTCATCGCGGTGGACGACCAGGGGTACATCTGGATCTTCTCGACCTCGCATGGCACCTCGCGGCCCTCATACATCCATCGCAGCAAGGAGCCCTACCGCATCGATGAGTTCGAGCAGGTTCACGCGACGAAGATCGAGGAGGGCAACGAAGTGCCCATGACGAACTTCTCGTACATGCAGGCCTGGCATGTCCCGGGGCGAGGCTTCATCGCCTTCTTCACACGGTACAAATACCCGGCCGCACGCACCGCCTGCTTCGCGACCAGCCCCGACGGGGTTCGCTGGTCACAGTGGCAAAGGCTCGCGGCCATCGACGAAGGGCACTATCAGATCAGCGCAGTGAGCGAGAACAAGGCCGGCACGGCCCTCAACTACCATCCGAAAGGCAAAGGGTTGAACTGGCGAACGAACCTGTACTACATGGAAACCACGAACTTCGGCCAGACCTGGCACGCGGCGGGTGGAGAAGCGGCGGTTCTGCCCTTGACCACGCCGCAGAACAGCGCCCTGGTTCACGATTACGAGAAGGAAGGATTGCTCGTCTATATCAAGGACATCCGCTTCGATGAAGCGGGCCAACCGGTGATCCTGTACATCACCAGCAAGGGCTATCGATCCGGACCTGAGGACGGACCTCGCACCTGGACCACAGCCCGCTGGACGGGGACCGCCTGGGAGATCCGGCCCGTCACGACCTCGGACAACAACTACGACATGGGCTCGCTGTACATCGAGACCGACGGGACATGGCGGATCATCGCACCGACCGAGCCGGGTCCGCAGCCGTACAATCCCGGCGGCGAGGTCGCCGTGTGGACCAGCAGCGATCAGGGCGCCTCGTGGCAGAAGGCAAAGCAGCTCACCAGCAACAGCCCGTTCAATCACACATACGTTCGCCACCCGGTGAACGCCCATGACGGCTTCTACGCCTTCTGGGCCGACGGGCACGGCCGAGAGCCTTCGGCCTCCTCGCTCTATTTCTGCACGCGAGCGGGCGACGTGTTCCGCCTGCCCAATCGCATGACAGCAGAATTCGCGCAACCGGAGAAAGTGAATTGAGCCAATCCGTGGAGACAAGACAAATAGCCGGCCGGCAAGTGGCATTCCACCGCTACAACACGGTCATCGTCGGCGCGGGGGCGGCCGGGATGAACTGCGCCGTGCACCTCTGCGAATTCATGAAACGCAAGGGCATCGAGGACGCCCAGAATCGAATCGCCGTCATCACGCGAGGAATGAAGCTCGGCACATCACGAATGAGCGGGTCCGACAAGCAGACCTACTACAAGCTGGGAACCAGCCCGAACGTGCCGGACTGCGCGGAGGCATTCGCGAAGACCCTCACCGCCGCCGGCTGCTGTCATGGCGACCTGGCCCTGATCGAGGGGATCAATTCGCTCCGCGAGTTCTATCACCTGGTGCAGGCGGGCGTCGCCTTTCCGACCGACGCGGCGGGCACGTTCATCGGCTACAAAACCGACCACGACCCGGCGGAGCGAGCCACCAGCGCCGGGCCCAAGACCAGCCGGTTCATGAGCGAATGCCTGCAACGCCAGGTCGACCGCTACGGCATTCCGGTCTTCGACAATCAGGAAGTCGCCCATTTGCTCACTGCCGGATCCGGCCGCTCGAAGAGAATCGTAGGCATTGCGGCGCTCGACAGGACGGAGGCCAGAGAATCGAATCTCACCATCAACGTGTTCCTCGCGGCCAACGTCGTGCTTGCCGCCGGCGGGCCGGGGGAGTTGTACAAGACCAGCGTCTATCCGAAGGGCCAGGTCGGACTCCACGGCTTAGCCTTCAAGGCTGGCCTGGTCGCGGAGAATCTGACGGAATCTCAATTTGGCCTGGCAAGCACCAAGTTCCGCTGGAATGTCTCGGGCACGTACATGCAGGCGATCCCTCGCATCTTCAGCACGGACGCCGACGGAAAGGACGAGCGGGACTTCCTCGCCGACTTCTTCCCCTCGATGAAGAGCATGGCCACCAACATCTTCCTCAAGGGCTACCAGTGGCCCTTCGACCCGCAGAAAATCGAGAACCTGCAATCGTCGCTGATCGACGTGCTCGTCTTCAATGAGAATCAGAACGGCCGGCGGATATTCCTCGACTTCCGCCGGAATCCCGTGGGCAATGGGACACAACGCGCGTTCGGCCTCGACGAACTCGAACCGGAGGCACTGGAATACCTGCGAAACGCCGGGGCAACCCAGCGGACCCCCATCGAGCGACTGACCCACATGAACCCCCTGGCCATCGAGATCTACAAGGAAAACGGCATCGATCTGCACGCCGAGCCACTTGAGATCGCCGTCTGCGCCCAGCACAACAACGGCGGCTTCGCGGTGAACAAATGGTGGGAGTCAAGCATCGCGCACACGTTCGTGATCGGTGAGATGGCCGGCACGCACGGCGTGAAGCGCCCCGGCGGCTCGGCCCTGAACGCCGGTCAGGTCGGCGGCCTGCGGGCGGCGGAATACATCGTCAACGCCTACGGATGCGAGGTCGTCGATGGCTCGACGGGCGCCGACCGACAGGTCGCAGATCTTATCGCCAAACTGGATTCGTGGGGCAAGTCCTCTGGCCCGGCCCCGCAACAGGTGATCGAGGAGATCCAGGACCGCATGACCGCCTCCGCCGCACATATCCGAGGGGAGAACGATGCCTGTGTGAATCTCAAGGAGGCCCTTCTTCTGTGCAAAGCCATCCGTGAAAAGGGTCTGACGGCAACGAACCCTCATCAGCTCATCGCGGCGATCCAGGCGGAACATCTGGCCCTGTGCAGCGTCGCGTACTTGAGGGCCATCGTAGACCTGCTCGTACAAGGCGGCGGCTCACGCGGCTCGTATCTTGTCCTGAGCCCGAATGGGACACCGATCCATCCGGACGTCGTCGGCAAGGCAACCGGCGAGCCCCTGATGTTCCAGCCGGAGAATCAGGACCTGCGGAACAGGATTCTGCAAATCCGATATGATGAGACCTCGCCGGATCTGTTTAGAGGTATGGCGATCCCCCTCAGACAGGCGCCCATCGAGCGAAAGGCCTTTGAGCCGGCATGGCAGGACTACCGGGAAGGGAATATCTATGCGGCAGGCGAACCCGAATCGTAAATAGTAAATCGTAAATAGTAAATTCCCCGAGGGTTTCTATGGCGATTCTCGAACTGAGAGCCCAATCCGAATGCAAGTATGACCTTCTGTCGCTGGGCGAGGTCATGCTCCGGCTCGACCCGGGCGACGAACGAATCCACACGACGCGAACTTTCCGCGTCTGGGAAGGCGGCGGCGAGTACAATGTCGCCCGCGGCCTGAGGCGTACGTTCGGCAGGCGGGCGGCCGTCGTAAGCGCAGTCGTGGACAATCCCGTCGGCAGGTTGCTCGAAGATTTGATGCTGCAAGGTGGGGTTAGCTTGGAGTACGTCAAGTGGGTCCCTTTCGACGGCATTGGCCGAAAGACCCGCGTCGGTCTGAACTTCACGGAACGCGGCTTTGGCATTCGCGCGGCCGTCGGCTGCTCCGACCGCGCCAACAGCGCCGCCTCGCAACTCAAGAAAGGCGACATCGACTGGGACCGAATCTTCGGGCAAGACGGCGTTCGCTGGCTCCACACCGGCGGCATCTTCGCCGCCCTCTCGACGACCACGCCGGAGGTCATTATCGAAGCGGTTACGACCGCCAAAAGGTATGGCACGATCGTCTCCTATGACCTGAACTATCGCAACTCGCTCTGGCGCGACATCGGCGGCCAGGATAAGGCCCGCGAAGTCAACCGAGCCATCGCGCCGTACATCGACGTGATGCTCGGAAATGAGGAAGATTTTACGGCGGCGCTGGGCTTCGAGGTCAAGGGCTTGGACAAGAGCTACTCCCAGCTTGATCCGACGAACTTCAGAAAGATGATCGAGGCCGCAGTCAAGGAGTTCCCGAACTTCAAGGTGGTCGCCACAACGCTGCGGCACGCTAGGACCGCGACGCGAAACGACTGGGGTGCTGTGATGTACGCCGGCGGGCAGTTCTACGAGGCCACGCCGCGACCGGACCTGGAGATCTACGACCGCGTCGGCGGCGGCGACAGCTTCGCCTCCGGCCTGATCTACGCCCTGATGGAGGGCAAGAACCCCGAGCAGGCGGTCAACTACGGCGCCGCCCATGGCGCACTGGCGATGACCACGCCGGGCGATACAACCACAGCCACCCTCAGCGAGGTCGAAAAGGCAATGAAAGGCGCCGGCGCCAGAGTGGACAGATGAACTTTACCACAGAGGCACGAGGATGATCACAGAGACAGTGAAATGGACTGGTGGAACCGATGGCGTGCTGGAGATGATTGACCAGCGCCGGCTCCCGATGGAGTTCGTCATACTGAAGGTCCGCAGCGTCGAGCAGCTTCATGAGGCGATCCGAACACTGGCGGTTCGCGGCGCGCCGGCCATCGGCGTTGCGGCGGCCTATGGGCCGGTCCTGGCCCTGCAGTGGCTCACTGGCCGCAAGAGCTTCCCTGAGGCTTTGGACCATGTGCTCAAGGCCTGCGACTACCTTGCCACCTCGCGTCCGACCGCAGTCAACCTGTTCTGGGCGCTCGACCGCATTCGAGCCAGGGCCAGGGAAATCGCCACCGACTCCCAGGCTACCGCGTCGCAACTCGCGGAGGCGATCCTGGCCCAGGCCAACGCGATCTGCGACGAGGATATCGAGATGTGCCGGCGGATCGGGGCAAACGGCGAGCAGTTCATTCGCGACGGCTTCGGCGTCCTGACCCACTGCAACGCCGGAGCGCTCGCCACCGCAGGGCAGGGAACGGCGCTGTCGGTCATGTTCGAGGCTCAGAAGAAAGACAGACAGTTCGAGGTCTACGCCGACGAGACCCGCCCCCTGCTGCAAGGGGCTCGCCTGACCGCCTGGGAGCTCCAGCGGGCGGGCATCAAGGTGACCGTGATCTGCGACAACATGGCGGGCTTTCTGATGAAACAGGGCAAGATCCACGCGGTCATCACCGGCGCCGACCGCATCGCCGCCAACGGGGATACAGCCAATAAAATCGGCACGTACAGCGTCAGCGTGCTGGCAAAGCACCACAGAATCCCGTTCTACATCGCGGCCCCCTCCAGCACATTCGACCTGAGCCTCGCGAACGGGGCGCAGATCCCCATCGAGGAACGGAATGCCTCAGAGGTGACCTGGATCGGCGACAAGCACGTCGCCCCGGAGGGCGTCGGCGTCTACAATCCTGCCTTCGACGTAACCCCGGCCCAGAACATCGCCGCGATCATCACGGAAAAGGGCGTGATCGAGAACCCGAACGAGAATCGCATTCGCGCTCTGCTCGGATAGGACCGTCAGGCGACGGCGACGACTTGCTTGACCTCGGGCACGTGCTCCTTGAGAATTCGCTCGATGCCCATCTTCATCGTCATGGTCGCGCCGGGGCAGCCCCGGCAGGCCCCCTGCAAGCGGACGCGGACGGTTTTGTCTTCGTCCACGCCGATCAATTCCACATCGCCGCCGTGCCCCTGCAGGGCAGGACGGACGGATTCTATCACCTCGTTGACCTTCTCCTGGAAGGTCTTTTCATCACCGGTTTCGTTCGGATTCACCTTATCGGCCATAAATGATCTCCACCAATCAGTTCGCCGTCATTATAATGGCATCCGTGCCTGCATCAAACCTTTTCTCCATACCCCCGGCAGGCTCGAAAGTTCGCACTATTGACAACAAGATACGTCGCAGGTACGTATATGTCCTGTTTGTATAATCATGGCTTACTATTGGGAGGTTCAAGAATGAAGGCAGTATGGATTGGTGTATTGTTGAGTGTGGCGGCGGTGGCTGGCTGCGCATCGAGCGAGGCGGAGAGCCAAGCAGTGGCCGGGTACGATTTCGGCAAGATCGACAAAATCGCGGTCGTCGAAGTGACCGGCAAAGTGTACGGCGATGCGGTCAAGAATCAGATCAGCAATCTCTTCACGATGGCGCTGATGAAGAAAGGCTACATATTCATCGAACGCCAGAAGGTGCAGACTCTCCTGAAAGAGCAGGAGTTTCAGGCGTCGGACCTGACGACGGACGCAGGCGCCGCCAAGGCAGGCCAGATCCTCAACGTCCCGGCGGTCATGATCATCGATATCCCCAAGTACAAGGGCGAGAAGATGGAGATGTCGGCCAAGCTGGTTGACGTGGAGAACGGCACGATCCTCTGGATGGGCACCGGCTCCGGCAGCACGGGCAAGACGCTCGCTACCGTTGGGGGCGCCATCGCAGGCGCCGCGGCGGGCGCTGTACTCGCCGGCGGGGACACGAACGACCGCGTTCTTGGCGGCGTCATCGGCGGTGTCGTCGGCGGCGTGGCGGGTAACGCACTGTCCCCCAGCCAGGCGAAACAGGTGAAGAAGGTCGTCGCCAAGGTGGTCAAGGATTTCCCGTCCAGGCTCCCCCAGGCGGCCCCACAGAAATAGCAACCGGGATGGGACTTGCAGCAATCCAGGGCCGGAGGCGAGTACGTTCTTCGGCCCTGTTTCTTTTGCCCATGAATGGGAGGCAACACGAATGAATCGACGAGAGTTCCTTGTAACAGGCGTCGCCGGTCTGGCGGCAACGAACATCGCAGACACATCAGAAGGCTCAAGCGGCACGTCATCGCGGCAGTTCTTCGAGTGGCGGCAATACCATCTTCGGACTGGGACGGCCAAGAACCTCGTCGGCGACTTCCTCAAGAACGTCGGGATCGCCGCGATGAATCGAATCGGGATCAAATCAGTCGGCGTGTTCAACCCGGTCTACGGACCCAGCAAGCCCACGCTCCATGTCCTGCTCGTCCACGATTCGCTGGATTCTGTGCTCCAGGCGTCCTCCCGGCTCCTGGCAGACCCGGAGGTCCGCGAGAAAGGCGCGGCGTTCATCGACGCGACGCTTACCGATCCGGCCTATGTACGGTGTGAAAGCTCGCTGCTGGCGGCCTTCAGCCACATGCCGAAGATCGAGCCACCGACGTTCAAAGAGCGGATCTTCGAGCTGCGGATCTACGAAAGCCACAGCATCAAGGCGGGCAAGAAGAAGATCGAGATGTTCAACGAAGGCGGCGAAATCGCCATCTTCAGGAAGACAGGCCTCAATCCGGTGCTCTTCGGCGAAACAATTATCGGACAGAACCAGCCGAACCTGACGTACATGCTGGCCTTCAAGGACATGGTGGACAGGGACCAGAGATGGCAGGTTTTCCGGGACGATCCGGACTGGAAGAAGCTCAGCGCCGATCCGGCCTATAAGGACACCGTCTCGAACATCACGGACATCATCCTGCGACCGACAGATTACTCGCAGATCTGACGATCAGACGAGGACCGGCTCGGACTCCATCACCTCGTCGGGCTGCTCGAAACTGGCATGCTGTTCGCCCGGACGCAGCGGCAGCGGATCGAAGAACTGGATCGCGATCCGGCGAAGGGCGCTGTTCACTCCGTCCACGCGACAAACGTGGCCCGAGCGGACGAAGTCGATCATGTCGAAGGAATCATCCTGCCCGTACTGTGGGATGCTGAACCGTGCGGTCAGGTGTTGGCCGGGATAGGGACATCGGTCGTCCGCATAGCAAGTGAAGGCAGCACCCCGGCTGGAGAGGTCCACCATCTGCCCCTGCGACAGCTCGCCATTGACGTCCTGCGCAAACCAGACCGGCCAATGGTAATACAACCGTTGCTCCATTCTGCGTTCGCTCGTCGTACTCATGCGTGCCATACCTCGACAAACCAATGTGTGTTTTGCTTGTGTTGCGGGACACATCGGCGTCATAAATGGACGACTTGACGAACGCCGCCGAGAAAACGACCGCCCTTTTGCCTGAAATACCGTGTTCGCCCAATTCCGACTGCGGAAACGGCAATCTGGGACAGCGGATTTCCGACACGAATTGTACATCGTGGAAGAGGAGATTCCGATAACCGGTCATCCGAGTGATCGACCGAGGGATGGTCTTGGTGACGTTCGCTGCCCTTACGGGCGCACTGCGAACTGGCGGGCAAGCTCTCCGAACTGGCGGCCTCGCTGCTGATAGTTCTCGAACATGTCGTAGCTCGCACACGCAGGGCTCAGCAACACGACATCGCCCGCTCCGGCCAGCCGGCCGGCCAGTTCAACCGCTTCAGCCAATGAACCGGCAAAGCGGATATCGATCCTGTGACCAGCTTCGGGTGCAGCCTGAACGGCGTCCCCGATCATGCGGGCGGTCTGGCCGATAAGGACCACTGCCTTTGCGCTGGAAGCGATCTTCCCTCCCAGTTCGCCAAACGGGGTATGCTTGTCGTAGCCGCCGGCGATGAGAACCTTCGGGCAGTCGAACGCCGAGAGGGCCACCATCGTCCCCTCGGGCGTCGTGGCCTTCGAGTCGTTGTACCAGCGGACGCCTTTGCCTTCGGCGACCAGTTCAAGTCGATGCGGCAAGGCCTTGAAGCTCGACAGGCAGGACCGGATGGCCCGTTCCGAGACTCCGAAGCATTTGGCAATCGCCATAGCAGCCGCGAGATTCGACAGGTTGGCCCGGCCGGGCAGAGCGTACTCACTCTGCATTCTGGCACTGACATCGTCGGCACTGAACCGCACGCAAACCCGGCCCGGCTGCGAGCGGTACTTTTCGTACCAGGAACACGCGATCGGGTCCTCGGCGTTGAAGATGGAAACCGCCGGGGCCTTCTCGTCGAGCTTCTGAAGGCTGAAAAGGCCCTCTTTGGCGGCGCAGTAAGCCTCGAACGTACCGTAGCGGTCCAGGTGGTTCGGCGTGAGGTTCGTCAGCAAGGAAACCGTCGGGGCCTTGCGGACCTCCCCCAACTGCTCGACCTGGAAGCTGGAGATCTCCAGGACAACCAAATCGTCCGGCCGGACCTGATCGAGGATAGTCAACAACGGTTTGTCTCCGATGTTGCCGCTGAGCCAGACCTTGCCATAGGCGAGCTCGCGAGCCGAGGGTCTTGCATTCCCCAGGATGTGCGCGGTCAGGGTCGTGGTCGTGCTCTTGCCGTTGGCGCCGGTGATTCCGATAATTCGAGCGGGACAAGACTGAAAGAACAGCCCGATCTGCGAGGACACGGTCCGGCCGTGATGGCGGGCGACCTGCAAGAACTCGTTGTCGAGCGGGATCGCAGGATTGGCGATCACCACGTCGGCTGTCGCGAAATCCTGGGGATCGTGCCCTCCCAGGTGGTACTCGATGCCGGACAGGTCGGACAGTTGGCTCAGGGAGTCCCGCAACTGGTCCTCCCTGGCTTTGTCCGTGACGACGACCTTCGCCCCGGCCTGCGCAGCATACCGAGTGGCATCGACACCGCCGCCGAAACGCCCCAACCCCATGACCAGGACCTTGCGGCCGGCCAGGGAACGCCGGTCACAGAGGTCGCACATCGCTTGACTGGATGCAGATTCGTTCATAGCCCACCTATCCATTGATCGGCCGACTGCGTCGTTCCACAGGCCGTATCCTACCGCCGGGAGGATGTCGAATGAAAGTAGAAACTGCCCGCGAGGCGGGATACGATTGGATTTGTCCTCGACTGACGATATGCTATGTCCCTTGAGTTTCGCTATGCGTGTCGTCACACGGATTTCGATCTTCTATTGGCGAGGGATTGGTCTTATGTCTCGTAAACACGTCGTCGTGAGATTCGTCTGCGGCCTGCTGCTGTGCATCGCCACGCAGGTCCGGTCTCAAACGAGTCAGGAACTGCAGCAGAGAGACCAGTGGGTTCAGAAGTACCTCGCGGCGGTCCGCGAGGTCCAGGCTGAGGCGCCCACGCCGAAGCAAGAGCCCGGATCGGGTCTGTTCGTCCTGGCCAACCATGACCCGGTGCAGAAGAATTCGCGGGGCGGCAAGCCCATGAGACTGGGAACGACCGAATACACTCGCGGCCTGTACTGCCACGCGACCAGCCGACTCATTGTGCGGCTGCCCGGTCCAGGTCGGACCTTCGAAGCCGTGATCGGCGTCGATCACAACGAGAACACCCAGGCCGGCGGCGACAGCGTCCATTTCTTCGTCATCGCAAGTGGCAATGAGGCATTCCGATCCGGTCTCATCCGAGGCGGCGGCGCTGCGGGCATCCCGATTCGCGTGGATCTCAATGGCGCGACGGAGTTTGTGCTGTGCGTCGATGACGCCGGCGACGGGATCGCATGCGACCAGGCGGACTGGGCCGATGCCAAGGTGGTCCTGGCCAATGGGGAGACCATCTGGCTGGCCGATCTGCCGATTCTCGTCAGCGAGGCTCAGCCGCTCCCGTCGCGTACCGTCTTTCAGCCGCCGTTCTCCTTCGTCTACGGCGGCCAGGGTTCCGACGCACTGCTCGGCTCGTGGCGTTTCAACGAGACCTTCGAGAAGCTCGACGCGAATCGCATCAAACGGACGCAGATCTACACCGACCCGAAGACATCGCTGTTCGTTCGTTGCGAGGCCGTGCAGTACCGCGACTTTCCGACTGTAGAATGGACGCTCTATTTCAAGAACACCGGCTCGGCGGACACCCCCATCCTGGAGAGCATTCAATCGCTGGACACCCAGTTCGAGCGTTCCGGCGGGGGCGAATTTCTGCTCCACCACTTCGTCGGCAGCCCCTGCACTGCGTACGACTACCGCCCGCTCGAGACCGTGCTCAAGCCGGAAACGACACAGCGGATTGCCGCCGCAGGGGGCCGCCCGACCAACAGCGACCTGCCCTACTTCAACCTGGAAACGGGCGACGGCGGCGTGCTCGTGGCGGTCGGCTGGCCGGGACAATGGGCAGCCCGGTTCGTCCGTGACACCCAGACGCATCTGCGCATTGCGGCGGGACAGGAACTGACGCACCTGACCCTGCATCCCGGCGAGGAGATCCGCACGCCGCTGATTGCGCTGCAGTTCTACCGCGGCGACTGGATCGACGCGCAGAATACCTGGCGCCGCTGGATGTTGGCGCACAACGTGCCGCGTCCCGGCGGTCGGATGCTCGCGCCACAGATGGCTGCGTGCAGCTCGCACCAATACGGCGAGATGATCCACGCCGACGAGGCCAGCCAGAAGATGTTCGTCGACCGTTACCTCGGCGAGGGCCTGACGCTGGACTACTGGTGGATGGATGCCGGCTGGTACTGGAACAAGCACGGCTGGCCGCACGTCGGCACCTGGGAGGTGGACACGAACCGCTTCCCGAACGGCCTGCGGGCCATCAGCGACTATGCTCGCGCCCAAGGCGTCAAGACAATCGTCTGGTTCGAGCCGGAACGGGTAGCCGCCGACACGTGGCTGAGCAACACGCATCCCGACTGGATTCACGGCGGCGCAGCGGGCGGACTGCTCAAGCTGAGCGAGCCTGTCGTGCTCGAATGGCTCATCAACCACGTGGACAAGCTCCTGGTGGATCAGGGCGTGGACTTGTACCGCCAGGATTTCAATATGGACCCGCTCGATTTCTGGAGGGCCGGCGACAAGCCCGACCGACAAGGCATCACCGAAATCCGCCATGTCACGAACTATCTCGCCTACTGGGACGAGCTGCGCCGGCGTCACCCGAACATGCTGATCGATTCCTGCGCCAGCGGCGGCCGGCGCAACGACCTGGAGACCCTGCGTCGCGCCGTCCCCCTGCTGCGGAGCGATTTTCTCCTCGAACCGATCAGCCAGCAGAACCACACCTACGGCATCGCCTTCTGGATGCCCTTCTACGGGACCGGCATCAACCAGTTCGACGCCTATGGCCTGCGAAGCTGCATCTGTCCCCACGTCACCGCCTGCTACTACATGCGTCGCCAGGACCAGGATTACGGCACGGTCCGGCGTCTGATCCGGCAGTGGCGACAGGAGATCGCCCCCAACTACTGGGGAGACTACTACCCGTTGACACCCTACAGCATGGAGGACAACGTCTGGGTCGCCTGGCAATTCGACCGGCCCGAACAGGGACAAGGCATGGTGCAGGCGTTTCGCCGGGCCAAGAGCGAAGAGAAGGCCGCGCTCGTCAAGTTGCGGGGTCTCGATCCGCAGGCCCGATACCGCCTGGCCGATATCGACACGGACCGGACGTGGACGCTTCCTGCGAAAGAACTCATGGAACAAGGCTTGCGTGTGGAGACGGACAAGCAGCCGAACGCCATGATCGTGACGTACGAGAAGATCAACTGATCGTCGGTGGTGATGCTCGTAGTGACGCCGTAAGGCGTTATCTTCCTTGCCTTTGAAGATACGCCCTTACGGGCGCACTACGAACGAGAGCCGTCGGTCAGTCGGGCCTCTTCACTCCCCGATAGATCGAAGCTACCCCCCAGGTCAGCGGCGTCGCGGAGACCTCGGCAAACCCGGACTGCTTCATCAGGGCGAGGAAATCGCCCGCAGAATAGAACACCTCAATCGATTCATTGAGATACCGATAGGCCTGCCGATCCCCGGAAATGAGCCCACCGATGAAGGGGACACCGAGCCGCAGGTACTTCAGATGGCACCATCGGAACACTCGATTCCTCGGCAGCGAGAACTCCAGGATCAGCGCAGCGCCGCCGGGTCTCAGGATACGGTGGATTTCTCGGAGGGTGGCTCCCACATCGCTCGTATTGCGAATGCCGAACCCCATGGTCACCGCATCGAATGTTCCCTCGGGAAACGGCGTCGCAGACGCATCGGCCTGCACCAGCCTGGCGCGATCCGCGAGCCCGCTGCGACAGAGCTTGCGGCCAAAGACCTCCAGCATCCGCTCGGAAACATCGAGACCTACGGCATCCGCGATAGGAGGGCCATGCCGCAACAGGGCAATCATCAGGTCGCCGGTGCCAGTCGCCAGATCGGCCACTCGAAGCCCCTTGCCATCGCAGAGCAATCCGGCTACTCGACGACGCCAGGCACAATCCCGCCCAAACGACAACAGGTGGTTCAGAAGATCGTAGGTCGGCGAGATGCGATCGAACATCTCTCCCACAGATGTGTGAAGTTTGAAGTTTGAGGTTTGAAGTCTCAAGAGATCGGCCCCTTCCAGACTCTTACCACTTCAAACTTGACACTTCACACTCCGTGTGTCACAGCTTCGACTGCATCGCCATGGACAGCTCGACCTTCGCATCGATCACCGCCTGCTCGATGCACTTTTTCCAATCATCGCCGAACTGGTCCTTGTACTTGGGCCTTTCGTAGGCGTAGATGATCGACCGGGACGCGTTGATCAATGCGCCGCTGCCGTCGGACTTGCAGAACCGGATGCAATCCACAGCCTCCGCCCCCTGGGCGCCGTAGCCGGGGACGAGGAACCAGGTCTTGTCGTATTGCGTCCGCAGAGAAGTGGTGGCCTCCGGCGCGGTCCCTCCGACGACCATTCCGATGTCGCTGTAGCCCTTCTCGCCCATATACTCAGGCTGGGCGCCGATCTCTGCGACGATCTGGGCCATCTTCTCGTACAGTGCCTGCCCTTGTGCGTCGCGGAAATCCTGCAGGGTTGCGGCCGATGCGTTGCTCGTCCTCACGAGCACGAACAGTCCCTTGCCCTGGGAGGCCGCCATCTTGGCAAATGGCTCGATCCCATCGACACCCGTGTAGCCATTGACCGTAATCGCGTCGGGGGCCAGCACGTCCTCCAGGCCAGTCAGCTCGGAGTTCTGCAGGTGGGCCGTGGCGTACATCTCCGCCGTGTGGCCGATATCGCCGCGTTTCACGTCGCCGATGATCTCCAGACCCAGATCGTCCGCCTCGCTGATCAAGGCGTAGTAGGACTCCAGCCCCTCCCAGAGGTACCTCTCGAAAAACGCGATGTTGATCTTCACGGCCGGGACGATGCCGGCGACGATTCGCATCGTCTGGGTGCAGAAATCGAAAATCGCGTCGACGGCCGCAGCAGCGTCGTATTCGTCATTCATCTGCCGGTGGCCCCGGATGGTCGGGGGCAGCCGGCTATAAATCGGGTCCAACCCAATCACCAACGGCGTCTTCTTCGACTGGACGGCGGCAAGCAGCCGATCTGAAAAGTGGCTTGACATAATCGGACGAACCTTCCTTTCAACGTATCCCTGTGTCGCATCCGGCGGGCATCGCAGCATCAACACTCCTCAGAAACTGCCGACCAGTCTCAAGGGTACCCAAACGCGATAGATCGCATTTGGGGCCCGCAACCTGCCCAAACTCGGCGACAAAACTCTTTCTACCAAACGTGTGAACCACTATAATCGCCGCCTTGGTATCGGGCAAGACAGAATTCGGCCGTTCAGGCTTTTCCGGGAAAAGTAATTCCCCGTGGGATTCCTGTGGAAAAACGGAAGAAATCCAGGCGTAGAAGACTCATCATCTGGCTGCTCATCGATCTGGTCGTGGCGGCGCTCGTGATCTCCCTGCTGTTGCACAAACCGGCCGGGTATCGCCCTGTGATGCCGCCGGCCGGCGCCGACCCGAACGAACGGCGGGTTCCTCGCTACCTCACTCATGACTTGGGCAACACGCTCTACAATGGCGCTCAGAGGCAGCAGCCGTTCGAAATGATCGTGCTCGGCAACCGTCTCAACGAGGCCATCGCACAGGCGGGCTGGCTGCAGGAATCGGCCGGGATCAAGCTCTCTGCCCCCGCGATCGCGTTCACGCCGGAACGCGTGGTCCTGATGGGCACCGCCGATCTCGAGGGCGCCGGGTTCGTCATCACCGTCGAGATCGACCCGCAGATCACGCAGGACGGACGTCTCAATCTCCGCGTCGAGAAGGTCAAGATCGGCGTCATGAACGTCACTTGGCTGGCCAGGAAGATGGGCAAGAAGATGTACCGGGAACGCGTCGCTGCGGGAGGCGTCGATCCCGACGACTGGCGCACGAAGATTGCGGCTTCCCTGCTCAACGACGAACCGTTCGAGCCCGTCCTGCCCCTGGAGGACAAGTGGATTCGTCTCAAGGGCCTCGACATCATCGAGGGCAGGTTGACCGCTCAATTCGTTCCGGTCCCCGCAGGGCCACGCGGACAATAGCACAGGCATCCCCCGCCTTCGCGGGGGTAGGCTCTGCCCGTGAGTACTGCGGGCGCGAGCGCCCGTGTCGTGGCGAGGGCATACCCCGCTTTCGCGGGGGCAGGCTCTGCCCTCGCCCTTTCAAATCCGAAGCACGAAGCACCAAATCCGAAACAAATTCAAAGCCCGAAACTCCAATAACAAGAACGTAGGGGGCGTACCACGCACCGCTCCGGCTGGAGGGGGGAGGCCGCAGGCCGAAAGAGTCGCTTCACGCGGCCCGCTTTACGCACGACGAGTCAGCAAACTGCCGATAGACGCCGATTTGCGCCTGGGAAGTGCCAACTGGGAACTGATTCTTGCGTTTTCCGCCTTCCGGATACCAGCGGGGAGAAGAACAAGGAGAACCGATAACTGCCTTCCATCCGCAGATCATGTCATTGAGAGCAAATCGCGGCAATTCGTCAGATAGCTCTCTTGAAAGAATACCGTGCCCCTTTGATGCCCTCGCACACAGCCAGAGGCCATGGTTCTATAGGTGAATGAATCTCTTATTGAGCAGGAACTATGATAGTCTCTTGCCAACCGTGTGGAACTTGCGCGCCGCCTTAAGATGACCCGCAAAATAATACGCGAAAGCTAGGAAAAGACCCGCGGGGAACACGGCGAGGAGGGCACAGGGCCAAGACTCGTGCTCCGTGAACCCCGCGTAGAAGCCGATACCGGCAAACGACCCACATAGCGCCAACCCGCCTATCCAGGTGGCAAGTTCTTTCCACCACATAAATCGAGTGGCATTCGCGAGGGCCTGAGCGAATTTCGGTCGCAGACGCCTTATACCGTCATAGGTGGCGTCCTGGCGCGCTTCAGGCAGGCTTCCAAAAGCCTCGTAGATAGCGGACAAGAACCCGTATCGCGCCAACAAAAAGTCAAACATGGCACAGGATATGGCGTCACTTGACGTTTTGGCCTCGCACCAAGCAAAGACCTCATCGGTTGTGGGACACGGCAGATCGAAGACAGGAAGCCCTTTAGTCTCCGATTTCGCTGTGCAACGGGCTTGTGCCCGGATTTTTTCAAGTTCAGTTCTTGTCAGGCTGTGATCGTCGACAGCGCCTGGATCGTACAAGATCATAGCGCTTGCTAATCTGCGTACATCCGTTGGCAACAAGGCGAAAAGCCAATTCACCCACTTGGTTGTCGCCGGGCCACCAAGTAAGGCCCCAGTCCCAGCGACGCTAAGCCCGTCCTTTCTGTACACGGCAAGAATATTGCCGTCCTTATCGAAGAACCATATAGCCACTGCACCGGTCACTTCAAGCCTACCACTGTTGGTGAGCTTGATGACGACCTCCACGCGACCCGATTCCTCAATTGTAGCTGTTGTGGTGTAGATCCCAGCCTCTCGCGTCACTTGAATTGGGAACGCCATGAGTTCGTCCCTTCCACTACCAATGCTCGTTATGGGTTGGACAAGTAAGTTCCCTTGTACCGCTTGTACCTGATGGCTGACACACCGCCGGGTTCTTCACTCGCCCCGAGAAAGATGTGATTACCATCGTCTGGAGAACTTACTTCTGCGATCACTCTGATGAGCGCATAATTCCCCCCAGCAGGCGTCTTTGATCTGTCCTTCGCTTCGACTACTACTCGGCTACCCACAAGCAGACGCAGCCGCTCTGAGAGTCTCCCGTCGTCCCAGGAGCAGAGCAGACCGCCGAGCGCCAAGAAGCTCGGAACAGTGAGAAAGCACGGAAGTATAGACAGTATAGACTCATCCTCAGCAGGTGTGGGGCTGCGAAGTTCAGCAATCCCGCCATAGATGCAGGCAACGCACATAAGCACTAGCACAGGTAGCAATATCGGATGCAACTTCGCCCACCAAGGGACCGTCTCACGTATTCTCGCGTGTATGAATTCTTCCGTCACCTCCTGCGAACTGGTATCCTTCGCAGAAAAGATGAAGTATGTCTTCTCAACAATCGGTACGTTGAGTACCTTGTCGCAGTATGGACACTTACAGGTTCCCTCATGGCGAGCCTCGCCCGGGCCTTGGCTCTGAGGTACAAAGTGCTGTGAGAATTGTCGATATGTTGTGTTGGTGGTTATGGTGTCACTAGTCTCCGAACGCTGTACCTCATCAACGTGGCCAAAGTAGACCCGTAGGCCAACGGGGTCAGGCAATCGAGAACGAGTCGAGTCGCACTTGCTCATTTTCATCTTCTCCCAACACTTGAAGTCTCCAAACCGACGGTTCTTATTGTATCTCGCATAGCCCCTTCCTTCTCAGTTCGCACCATGATTGTAGCACCGCAGCGAGAGAATGAAAAATGGGATGTTCGACCTGTCACCTTCGAGAACTACCTCAGCCCCAAATGAAAGAGGCGTGACCTACTCACGCCCCACATCAGGCACTGGCATGCCCTCACAGGAACCCTTTCGGGCACGCCCAATTTGGACGTGCCTCGAAACGCCGTCCGTGGAATGAAATTGCCAGTTTCTGGATGGACAGCAGCCGAAGCTACGCAACTGTCATGTGTGGGAATCAGCTATCCGTTTCTCTCAATGCCTCCAATTCTCGCTTCTCTTGTTCCCTTCCGTACACGAGTGGCCGGCGATAAGCAGCCCAAAACCACAGATCGCCTTTGGCAAGCTGCGGGTCTGTCCCGGCTCTCAATGAACACTGCTTCCCATGTTCCAGACGACATTATAGGCCGGTCGATGCAGGTTGTCTATCCGTATTTCTACGTATTTTTCATTTCTTTCTGGCTTCTTTCGTCCTGCCACTCCCTCGGTTGTAGTGAGGAGGAATGCGAGAAGTAGCGCGGGCAGGGCCTGCCCCCGACCTGATCGGGGGATGCCCGCGACACGCAAGGGCGGGACGCCCTCGCCACGAAGACAAGTCCCATCCACGGGCGGGACGCCCGTGCTACGCGGAACTGACCGGCTCACGTACGCCCGTCGGCGCCGCGTGCTCTACGGGCGATCTGCACGATCACCGCCAGCGCGACAAAGCCGAAGAATACCACGATGCCGATCCACCGCGTCTTGGCCCACAGGGTCCAGAGACTCCCGAAAGCCGCCAGCACGCACGCAATGCCCATAAGCCCGTTCCAGAGCACCCGCCGACCCCCTGTCGGGACGCTGTCGCCCAGCAGGCTCTTGCGATTCATCATCATGAAGAACGTGAAGTATGCAATCGGCAGCAAGGTCCCACAGAAGACCGACGCCACCACCGCCAGCCAGACCTGGGCCTGGTTCCAGAACAACGGAGCCAAGGCACTGAGGACAACCATCAGCGACCCGATCCGCTGGGTCCATCCGCCGGGACGCTTGTCGAGCAGTTCGCACAGGCATAGACCGTTGATCGTCATCAGCATCGTCGCGGCGCCCGTCACCATGCCCAGCACACCCAGACCGAACACGTACTGTGCGAATCGTCTGCCCGTCAGCGGCGCCAGCGCCTCCGCGAGATTGAAGGAGTCACGCTTGACCAGCATGGCCGCCATGACCTTGTCCTCTTGCGGGAGCAACTGCATCCGCTCGGTCTTCTCGCTGTCGGTTAGGGCGGCAAACGCCTCCTCGCCCAACTCGTATTTCAGGCGGCCGGCCAACAGATCATGGAAGGGCTTGATGAGGTTCTTCGCCGGAACGACGGCTCGGCCTTGGTCATCCAACTCGCCGAGCAGGCCCTTGGCCGGCATCGCGTGGAACTGCGTCGCGGAGGCCATGACCACGAAGCTCGTCGCCAGGACGAAGGGGATGAACAGGCCGGTCGAGAGGTCGAAGATCGCCAGGCCGCGGAAATCCCGGTCCCAGCCTTTGCGGAGCATCGAGTACGGCAGCATGAACGTCATGTTGATCCCGACGGCGGCGGCCGCGGCTCCGATCATCACATCCCGCTGCTGGCCCACGATCAGACCCGTCCAGTAATCGCGGAACGTCGGAGCGACCGCCTCGATGTGCGACAGGAACTTCTCCGCCGGCCGGGACAGCAATCCGAAATCCGGCACCAGCCCCGCCAGCACCTCACGCCAATTCAGGATGCCTTCGACGGTCAGTTTGATGACCACCCCCAGGAAGCAGAGCACGACGAGAGTCACCAGCCCTCTCACGAGGAGCTCGAAAATCCGCGTGCCCCGCCCGCCGATCCCGTAGAGCATCGAGCCGCTCAGCGCGAGGGCCACGAACAGGCACGCCGCCAGGATCCGGCCCTGCATCTCCGGCATGACGTCGGGCCCGAACACGCCTGGCAGGAGGTTTTGGCGAATCGCGGCCATCCCTAACCCGAATTGAGGCATGGACCAGATCATGTTGGCGAGCATCGCGGCCAGCAGCCAGCCCCAGCCGAGGACCGGGTTGACGTGCTCATTGATCGCCCGCACCGGACGCTGCCCCGTCGAGAGCGTCACATAGGCGATCGCGCTGAGCATGACCACACCCAGAATCATCGCGACCGGCTGGAGCCACAGGAAGCTGAATCCCACGAGCGTCCCCAGATACAGGCAGGACGCCAGCGAGCCGCCGCCCAGCGTAATGCCGCTCTGGAGCCAGCCGGGACCGGAGAGCCTGACAAAGGCCTTGAACATCGCACCGCGGCCTTTGGCCCGGGCGTCCACGATCATTTGGCGGTCCCTCTCGATTCGTGGGTTCATGTGCGTCGCCGGCGCCGCGGGTTGCCTGTCCGTCATCGTTGTCCTCCTGGTCGAGGGATTCATTGCCAAGAACGCCCGTCTCAACACAGACGTGCGGCCTATTCTGGGCCCCTGCGGGGCCCCTGTCAACCTCCTTCCTGACGACACGAAGATCGTCTCTATGCACACTGTTCATTGCTATTCGGGAACCACCTTGTTATACTGGATAGTCGAGTAAGGGTAGCGGATGAGTTTCTGAAAGACAGAAGCAGCGAATTATTTTCGGAGGCGAAGATGAAGAGAGGACTCTATTCCGCCTTATTGTCGATCCTCATGTTGAGCATTCTCCATGCGGAGGAGCCTGTGTACTTTGCAGATCCATCGCTCAAAGCTGCCGTCGAGCATGCGTTGTGGGTTTCAGACCCCACGCCCGCCGATATGCTCGAACTGACGATGCTGACGAGCAACAGCAAGGGCATCGCCACACTCACGGGCCTTGAGTACGCCGCCAATCTCCAGGAACTCACTCTGCGACAGAACGAGATCAGTGATATCTCACCCTTGGCGGGCCTCATGTTCTTGCGGACTCTCATCCTGAACAACAACCACATCGGAGATCTCTCGCCGCTCTCGGGCCTGCATAATCTCGGACATCTGGACATCCATGAGAATGGACTGGCGGATCTCTCCGCCCTTTCCGGCCTCGACGATCTCCGGTATCTCAATGCGCACGGCAATCAGATCAGCGACATTTCCTCCCTGGGCGGACTGACCGGGCTGCACACGCTCGTCATCAGTCAGAACCGAATCAGCGACGTCTCTCCGCTGTCATCGCTGGCTGATCTGCGAGAGTTGAACCTCTCCGAGAATCAGATTGCCGACATCTCTCCCCTGGCGGGGTTGACTTCGCTGACCAGTCTTGATCTTCGCGCGAATCCCCTGAATCAGGAGGCATACGAGGTCTACGTCCCACGGATCCTGGCCAACAACCCAGGGATAGACCTCCAGTGTCTTCTCAGCCTATCCATCTCCTCCGGCGAAGGAGGATCCGTAGTCGAGCCGGGCGAGGGACAGTTCACGTACAAATACAATGACACGGTCTGCCTCAGCGCCCAGGCGGACCCGGGCTTCGTCTTCACACACTGGTCGGGCACGCTTTACAGCAGTCAGAATCCGTACTATCTTACCGTGTGTTCCGAGCATCAGATGACAGCCAACTTCGCCGGCACATCGAGCCCGCTCTATCTCTACGTGGACGACGACGCGCCCGACGATCCGGCCCCGAAGGACCCCAACGAGAGCGATCCACAAGAGGATGGAACCGCTGAACATCCTTTCGACTGCATCCAGGAGGCCGTCGACGCAGCCCTGAGTGGCGATTGCATCCGCATCTGTTCAGGGACCTATCGAGAAACCGTCGATCTGGCCGGCAAGAGCATCGAGTTGCGAGGAATCGATCCTGAGGACTCGGATCGAATGGGCTGGCCGGTGATCGACGGTGCGGGCAACGGCCCGGTTGTATCCGTGTATCCGGTCGGCGAGGAACCCAATTGCACCCTCGTCGGGCTTGTCCTCACCGGCGGCAAGGACCCATTGGCCGCCGCAATCTCC
>JBDKRX010000145.1:0-2295 GCA_039683175.1 Phycisphaerales bacterium | reverse complement strand
CGACCGGATCGCATCGAGCCACGACTGATCAAACGTCAAACACGGAAATTCGGCTTTCTGAAGCTACCACGTGACAAAGCAAGGCTGATTGCTTAACTTAGTGCCATTGGGGACGCCTTACCAATTTCCGTTTCGATCTCAGGCAAGCCAAGGCCGGATCCGAGGCTTTCATATCTTGCCAGCCGCCACAAGGTGCGCTGTCACTGCGCTGACGAATCGCTCCGCCTGATCCAGGACCTGTGTCGCTTGATCGGGGGCCGGTTCCACTTGTTCGCGGTAATCCCCACGCTGCCGCAACTCGAAGGCCTTGCCCAACCAAAGACCGAGGGATTTGTCGAAGACGCCGCCCTTGATGAAACGACGGTTGAAATAGCTCAGGACGCCACTGTGCTTGGAGGACGAGGACTCCTCGTAGACGAGCAAGGCCAGCACCGCATAGAACATGGCGTAGTACGCTCGGTTGATGACGGAGCGGGCGCTCTTGCCGCCGGCCAGGAGAAACTGGGCCTCATCCAGGCTTTCCTTGGCCTGCTGCACGCGATACTGCGCCAGTTCTTTCTGCTTCTCCCAACCTGTCAAACCGGCACCCCCTCTGCCAGAATCCGCTTGTAGAGCGGCGATTCCCCGAGTGGCCCTTCGTCCAGCTCCCGCCGACCGAAGATCACGACCGAGATCAGACAGTCGTGGGCCAGGTTGATTTCATAGACCGCCTCATCCAGGGCCGCTTCGATTTGGGGCGTGTAATCTTCCAGCACGACCATGACGTCGATGTCCGAGTCTGGTGAATCGTCTCCTCGCGCCTTGGAGCCGTACACGACCACGGAAGTCGCTCCCCACCGCTCCTGCAGGACCCGTTTCAACTCGTCCAGAGCCGTCTTCTCTTCCAACCTCATGAGTCCACCTGTCTTCGCCTGGAACATCGCGTAACGTGCGTCGCGCTCGGTCGTCCGAGGGTTCTTTCATCTTCATCCCAATGATACCAGTCGGATTTCCATCCGTCAATGACTTGGCCGGACACACGAGGGATGCAGTTGGGAGTACAGCCTTCAGGCGGGTAGAACTCCTCTTATCCATATCATCGAAGGCTGAGAAACGTCCGACCCGCGTAAACGCGGTACTCCGAACGCACGGACTATTGCCCGACAGGGATCTTCAGCTCGCCCAGCGTCTTTCGGAGCCAGGCGAGGGACTTCTCGATCATCGGGCCGCCTTGGCCTTCGCATTCCATGCTCAGCACCCCTTTGTAGCCGTGGTCGCGGAGCATCTCGATGCACTTGCGGATGTTGTCGGCGTTGACGCCTTCGCCGATGGCGCATTGGCTGACCGCGATGCCCGTCTGATTGCCCCGGACCGCCGCGGCCAGCGACTCGGAGACGTCCTTGATGTGTACGTGGCTGACCTTGTCGATGAAGCGTTTGAGGAATGCCACCGGGTCCTGGCCTGCGATGAAGGTGTTGCCTGTGTCCATGTTCATGCCCAGGTACTTGCTGTCGCAGAAGTCGAGCATTCGCGACATCATGTCGGGCTTGGTGGTGAAGTAGCCGTGCGGCTCGATGTTCACCACGATCTCGTGGGCTTCCGCGACCTCGATGATCTGGCCGTAACTGCGTTTCATCAGCTCCATAGCTTCGGCGTCGGTGAGTCCTTCCGGCGGGTGCATCCCGTCGGTGGGGTCCACACCGGGGCAGCCGATCAGATGCGCCCACTGGATCGATTTCATTACGTAGGGCACGCCGCGGATCGGGCCGTCCTTGCCCGAGAGGGGGTAGGCCGCATCGACCTGGGAGAAACCCGTCACGCCATAAGAGTTCATCTTGCGGCGCAGCAGGACCGGGTCCTCGTAGAGCGCCACGTGCGGCTGGTAACCCAGACCGTGAATCCAGCTCACGCCGTCGATCAGCCCGCACTCGATGTAGTGGACCTGGTTCTTCTGGGCCCATTCCAGGCACTTCTCGAAGCTGAAATAGGAGCTGTTGAACGCATCCGTGTGAAATCCGATCTTCATCGCTCAATCCCCATCATGTCCGTGTCTGTGAAAGCCCAACTCTGCCCAACTCGCACCTCGCGCGCCGACCGGCCCGGCGGGGCAGAGTGTCCACAGGCTACCACACAGCCTGTCCCGAGGCAACACCCTGTTGCGTGCGTCACAGGTGATTTGGCCCGTCGGGAGAGGAGACGCCGGGTTTCCTTCCCCATGCCCGCCGGATGAGGCCCAGCGCCGCGATCACAACCACCAGGATGGAGAGTCCGAGGAACCATCGGCCCCGCGTATCGAGCAGGGCGACGACGGCGAGG
>JBDKRX010000144.1:0-52002 GCA_039683175.1 Phycisphaerales bacterium | reverse complement strand
GGGGTGACCAGTGTCGTTGTGACCCACGACATGAAGAGCGCGTACAAGGTGGCGAATCGCATCATCATGCTGCACAACGGCCGGATCGTCGCAGACGGCGATGCCGACCATATCCGCAACCATCCGCATCCCGTGGTTCAGCAATTCATCAACGGCCAGGTCAGCGAAGACGATCTGGCCGTGCTCCGGATGAGCGGGTCCATCGCTGCGTCGCAGTTCCTGCCGAGGGATTTCGAGCTGTGACGGACAGAGACCCATCCCAGATTGCCGCCGACCTGGCGAAACTCGTGCGAGGCGACGTATTTGGTGACATTATTCACCGTGTTGCGTACAGCACGGACTCGAGCAGCTACCGGATCGTGCCGCAATGCGTCGTCGCGCCGCAGGATGTCCGCGACATCGTCGCCATCGTGCGGTACGCGGGCGAGCACGGCCTTCCCGTCGCGCCGCGAGGGGCCGGCAGCGGCGTGGCCGGCGAGTCCCTGTGCAGCGGGATCGTCCTGGACATGACCCGCTACATGAAAGCGATTACCCGGATCGATGACGAGACGGTACGGTGTGAGCCGGGCGTCGTGCTCGATGATCTGAACAAGCGGCTCGCTCCTTCCGGCCGCAAGATCGGGCCCGATCCCTCCAGCGCCAACCGGGCGACGATAGGGGGAGTCGTCGGAAACAACGCCACCGGCGCGCACTCGCTCCAGTATGGCCATACCGCCGCGTACGTGGAGCGG
The DNA here is from genome assembly GCA_039683175.1 of Phycisphaerales bacterium. Taxonomy (GTDB): domain Bacteria; phylum Planctomycetota; class Phycisphaerae; order Sedimentisphaerales; family Anaerobacaceae; genus PLanc-01. The sequence goes on along the minus strand of JBDKRX010000144.1, from coordinate 51,271 downwards.
ATCGAAGTCGTGTTGCCCGACGGCAGCACGGCCGAGTTCCGCAATGACGTCGATGTCGAGCAGTTACAGGGCACGCCAGGGGAATCCATTGCTCGCCAGTGCCAGTCGCTGCTTGCCGCCAACCAGGCGATCATCGACAAGGCGCAGCCTGCGACCAAACGCAACCGGACCGGTTACGGCGTGGCAGGGGTCTGCCGCGACAATCGGATCGATCTGGCCCGGCTGCTGGTCGGCTCGGAGGGGACGCTGGCGATCTTCACGAACGTCACGCTGCGAACGGTGGCGTTGCCCGCGGTCAAGGGCTTGCTGCAACTGGAGTTCGATTCGCTCGACAGCATGGCTCGGATCGTTCCGACCATCGTGGACACCCATCCGGTGGCGTGCGAGCTGATGGATCGATCGCTCATCAACCTGGCGGTCGATCAGCTCCCGCAATACCGGGACATCCTGCCCGCCGGCGCCGCGGCGGTGCTGCTGGTCGAGCACGTCGGAGATTCAGCCGCCGAGGTCCGCGAGAAGATCGAGGCGACGGACCGGGCCGTCGCCAGAGCTGCGACCGGCCGGACGATCATAAGCGATCTCAAAGCCCAGGCCCGCGTGTGGAAATCTCGCAAGGACGCGGGACCTTTGCTGTACCGCGGACGAAGCCGCAAGCACCCTGCGGAGTTCATGGAGGACGTGAGCGTCGATTACAGGCGGCTGGCGGACTACATCGCCGGGTTGGAGAAGATCCAGAAGACGTACGGCATTGCGATGTCTTATTTCGGCCATGCCGGCGACGGCGAGCTGCACCTGCGCCCTTACATCGATCTGGGCGACCCCAGGGACCGGGAAAAGATGAAGGCCATCGCCGAGGAGGTCTTCACACTGGCCTGGTCGCTCGGCGGCTCCATCAGCGGCGAACACGCGGTCGGCCTGATTCGTGCAGGATACGTCCGGCGGCAGTATGGCGACGAGTACTACGAGGTCCTGAAGAAGGTCAAAGCGATCTTCGATCCCGCCGGCCTGATGAACCCGGGTAAGATCCTCAATGAGGACCCCGACGTGATGTTCAAGAGTCTCCGGCGGGAACACCACATCCTGCCCGCGCGGGCGCGATCGGAGATGTACTTCAACGCCAACGAGCTCGAATTGGAGCTGGAGCAGTGCTATGGTTGCGGCCTCTGTCTCGGCCGGGAGCCGGCCCTGCGGATGTGCCCGGTCTTCCGCGCCACGGGCGAGGAACTCGGCAGCTCCCGCGCCAAGGCCAACCTGCTGCATTACTGGGCGACCGGTCAGCTCGACGAGAGGGATTTTGAGTCGCCCGAGTTTCGCAAGTTCCTCGATCTGTGCGTCAACTGCAAGATGTGCGAGCGGCAATGCCCCTCGGGTACGAATATCTCCATGCTGATGACCGCTGCACGGGCCGAGTATGTGCGGCGCAAGGGCCTTCGCCGGACCGAGTTCGTCCTGAGCCGCAATCGCTATCTGAGCAAGATGGGCAGTCTGTTCGCGCCGTTGTCGAACGTGTTGATGGGGTTGCCGATCTCGAAGTGGCTGCTGCAGAAGGCCACAGGGATCGACAAACGCCGGAGCATGCCGCGATTCGACCGGGGTTCGTTCCTGAAAGCGGGCGCCAGGTATCTGGCCGCCGGCGGTGCGGTCGCCAATCCCGTGGACAAGGTGGCGTACTTCGTCGATACCTACGCCAACTTCAACGACCATGAGCTGGGTTTCGCCGTGCTCGACGTGCTTCGGCACAATGGGGTCGAGGTCGTTCTGCCGGCCCAGCGTCCGTCGCCGGTGCCGGCCATCGTCTATGGGGATGTCCGTCTGGCGAGACGAGACCTGTCGTACAGCGTCAAGCACCTCGCCCAGGCGGTTCGCGAGGGCTGCAAGATCGTCTGCTCCGAGCCCAGCGCTGCGCTGTGCCTGAGGGAGGAATTGCGGCACTACGTCGGTGGCGAGGACGCGGCGCTGGTCGCGCAAAACACGATCGAGCTGATGAACTATCTTGCGGACCTGCGGCGCCGGGGCAAGCTCAAGCCGCCCACGGTGTCCATCACGGACAAATTCGCCTACCACCTGCCTTGCCATCTCTGTGCGGTGGGCGATGACACGGTGAGCCTGCGTCTGCTTCAGGAACACTTCAAGGTCGATGTCCTGGACTTGCAGGCGGGCTGTTGCGGCCTGTCCGGCACGTTCGGCATGCAGCAGAAGAACTACGCGCTGGCCACGCAGATCTCCGAGAGTCTCAAGACGGCTCTGCGCAAGGCCCCGACGCAGAACGTCCTGACGGAGTGCGCCGCCTGCAAGATGCAGATCGAGCACATCACGCCGACGAGCACGATCCACCCGATCAAGCTGATCGCCCGCAGCTACGGTCTGTAGTCTCTGCCGAATTTACTGTTTGCGATTTACCCTTTACAATTGGCGATTGCCAAATGGCACGTCGTGAATGATAAATCGTAAATAGTAGATAGCAGATCCAGAGGGCTTTGCCGTGGGATCGACGAGAATCTTGAAAGAGGCGGTGCTTTGGGAGCCGGCGGAGGGCGGCCGGGTCCGGTGCAAGCTCTGTGGCTTTCGGTGCGTGATCGCCGACGGCAAACTGGGCCATTGCTGCGTCCGCCAGAATGTCGGGGGCAAGCTGTATTCGCTCAATTACGACCGGGTCTGTGCCGCCAACGCCGATCCGATCGAGAAGAAGCCGCTGTTCCATTTCCTGCCGGGCAGCCGGAGCTTCTCCATTGCGGCGCCCGGCTGCAACTTCCGCTGCGAGTTCTGCCAGAACTGGCAGATCAGCCAGGCAGCCCTGGAAACCGGGAAGATCGAAGGCGAGGCCCTCCCGCCGGAGCAGATCGTCGATGCAGCCGTCCGGGCCGGCTGTAAAAGCATCGCCTACACGTACACCGAGCCGACGGTCTTCATGGAGCTTGCCGCCGAATGCGCCAGGCCGGCCAGGCAGAGGGGGCTTGCCAACGTCTTCGTCTCGAACGGTTACATGACGCCGGAGGCGATCGACTTCGCCTCCGACTGGCTGGACGGCATCAACGTGGACCTCAAGGCCTTCAGCGAGGATTACTACCGGGACCTGTGCCATGCCGGGCTCCAGCCGGTGCTGGATTCCATCGTCTACATTGCCAAGCACACGAAGATCTGGATGGAAATCACGACGCTCCTGCTCCCGGGGCGCAACGACTCCGACGACGAACTCAAGAAGCTGGCGGAATTCCTGGCGAACGAGGCCGGGCCGGATGTGCCCTGGCACATCAGTCGTTATTATCCGCAGTACAAGTATGATGAGTCCCCGCCGACATCGATGGAATCGATGCACCGGGCGGAGGAGATCGGCAGGGCTGCGGGCCTGCGCTACGTCTACCTCGGGAATGTGCCCGGCGAGAAGTCCGAGAGCACGTATTGCTATGGCTGCGGTCGAGCGCTCATCGAGCGGATGGGCTATCACATCGCCGCCAACCATATAAAGGATGCGAAGTGCCCCTATTGCGGGGTTGGAATTGCAGGGTTTGGATTGTGAGTTCTGGAAAAGGGAGGATCAGGCCTACTTTGGGAGGGAAAAATCTCTTCATCGATTTTTCCCTCCCAGACCACGGTCGCGCGTCGAGAGACCCGATCTCTCCATTCTTCAACGAAATCGAACCAAGAGATTTCGTTGAAGAATATAGGCCTGATCCTCCCTTTTCCAGAACATCCTCTTTCGATTGTGAGGCGCCATGAGAATCATCGCGGATGCGAACATCCCTTTCGTTCGTGAATGCTTTTCTTCCGTCGGCGACGTCCAGGTGTTGGGCGGGCGCGAGATCACGCCGCAGGCGGTGGCCGGTGCGGATGCCCTATTGGTCCGCAGCATCACGTCGGTGAATGAGCAACTGCTGGGCGGCAGCAGCGTCCGGTTCGTCGGTACCGCGACCATCGGCTTCGACCACGTGGATGTCGCCTATCTCGAACGAAGCGGCATCGGTTTTGCCTCCGCGCCGGGCTCGAACGCCAACTCCGCCGCGGAGTACGTGATCGCCGGATTGCTGGAAGTCTCCCGACGCCGGGGTCTTCGACTGGAAGGCAAGTCGATTGGCGTGATCGGCGTGGGCAACGTCGGCAGCCGGGTTGCGCGCAAGTGCGAGGCGCTGGGCATGGAGGTGCGCAGGAATGACCCGCCACTCCAGCGTCAGACGGGCGATCCGAAATATGTGCCTATTGAGGCCCTGCACGATTGCGACTTCATCACGATCCACACGCCTCTGACGCGAGAGGGGATTGACAAGACGTTTCACCTGGCGGACGCCGGCTTCTTCTCTCGCCTCAAGCCGGGTGCGGTCTTTGTGAATGCCTCGCGTGGAGCGGTCGTCGATTCCGAGGCTCTCAAGGCCGCGATCCGGGCTGATCGATTGCAGGCGGTTGTGCTCGATGTCTGGGAGGGCGAGCCGAACATCGACGTGGGATTGCTGGAGATGGTCGATCTCGGGACGCCGCACATCGCGGGCTACTCCTTCGATGGGAAGGTCGCCGGGATGATTATGATCTACCGGTCTCTCTGCGAGCATTTCCATCTGAAGCCGAAGTTCGATGTGAAGGACTTCCTGCCCGTGCCGGCGATCCCGCGATTGGAGATCGATCCAGGCGATGCCGACGAAGCGTTGCTCGCCCATATCGTGGAGAGGATCTACAGCATCGCCCAGGATGACCGGAATACGCGGCAGATCGCGAGCCAGCCGGCCGAGGGGCGGGGTCGATTCTTCGACACTCTTCGGAAGAACTACCCGGTCCGCCGGGAGTTTCAGAACACGACCGTTGTGCTCGATCGACCTCGTCAGGGTTTGGTGAAGAAGCTCCAAGGTATTGGTTTTGCTGTGGGCAAAGGCCGGTAGGGATTATGGATACAGTGCTTCAATGGCCGCGAGGGCGGTTGGATTTCTCGTTCGGTTGCCTCGTTATGGGGATTCTGAACGTTACGCCGGACTCGTTCAGTGATGGTGGGCAGTTCCTCGACCCGGACGCGGCAGTCGAACACGGCGTGAGGATGGTTGCCCAGGGCGCCGCGATCATCGACGTGGGGGGCGAATCGACCCGGCCGGGATCGAAACTCGTTCCGCCGGCGGAGCAGATCCGCCGCACGATCCCTGTGATCGGCGCGCTGGCCGAACGGATCGATGTTCCCATCAGCATCGACACGACGAACGTCGAGGTGGCGCGGGCCGCCTTGCTGGCGGGCGCGTCGATCCTCAACGACATCACGGCCCTGTCGGACGAGCGGATGGCGGAACTGGCCGTGCAGCAGCAGGTCCCTGTGATTCTCATGCACATGCAGGGCACGCCTGGCACGATGCAGCTCGAACCCTGGTACAACGACGTCGTTGCGGAGGTCCGAGATTTCCTGCTGGCTCGCGCCGAGAAGGGGTGCAGGCTGGGGATACCCAAGGAGCGGATCCTGATCGACCCCGGCATCGGCTTCGGCAAGACCCTGGAGCACAACCTGCTGCTGCTGCGGAACTTGGACAAGCTCGCGGCGACAGGGTATCGCGTGCTGGTGGGTCCGAGTCGCAAGGCCTTCATCGGCAAACTCACCGGTCGGGACAAGCCCGCCGAGCGGGTCTTCGGGACGGCCGCGGCGGTCGCTTGTTGTGTTGCGGCGGGGATCTTCATTGTCCGCGTCCACGATGTTCCCGAGATGCTCGACGTGGTCAGGGTCACTCGGGAATTGATGAAGGATCACGGATAATCGATGATTGGAGCCGTTGGGCGAGTCCTCCATCATCCATTATCGATCATCCATCGTCTACCATTCCCAGGGCGATCCTCATGGCCTCGTCCGTGTTGGTGACGAACGCCAGGTCCAGGCCCTTGATCGTCTCGGGCTGGATGTCGGCGATATCCTTCTTATTCCGCAAGGGCAGAATGACCGTCTTTATTCCCGCTTCCTTGGCGGCCAGGAGCTTCTCCTTGAGCCCGCCGATGGGCAGCACGAGACCGCGCAGCGTGATCTCGCCGGTCATGGCCACTTCCGGCCGGGTGGGCTTATGCAATAGGAGGCTCACGAGCGAGGTGAACATCGCGACGCCCGCGCTGGGCCCATCCTTCGGCACGGCGCCCGCCGGCACGTGGATGTGGTAATCCGACTTGGCGAATTGCCCCTCGTCGATCTGGAGCCGCTTGGCGTTAGCCTTGACGACCGAGAACGCCGCCTGGGCGCTCTCTTTCATGACGTCGCCGATCTGGCCGGTCAGTTGCAGGTTGCCCTTGCCCGGCATGGCCGCCGACTCGATGAAGAGCAGCTCGCCGCCCACGGGGGTGTAGGCCAGCGCGGTCGCCACCCCCGGGATTCCCGATCGCAAGGCCAGTTCGGATTCGTGCTGGATGGGACCCAGGACCCTCGCGAGGTCCTTCTTCTCGATCCTGCGTTTTCTCTTGTCCTTGCGGGCGATCTCCGTCGCGACGGACCGGCAGACCGAAGCGATGTGCCGTTCGAGATTCCGCACGCCCGCCTCGCGGGTATAGCTGGTGATGATCGCGCCGAGCGCCTCGTCCTGGATGGTCAACTGGCTCTTGCTCAGGCCGTGCTCTTTCAACTGCCTCGGGACGAGGTAGCGTTTGGCGATGCTGAGCTTCTCCTTCGCGGTATAGCCGGGCAGCTCGATGATCTCCATGCGGTCGTGCAACGCCGGCGGGATCGGCTCGGCGTAGTTGGCCGTGCCGATGAACATCACGCTCGACAGGTCGAACGGCTGATCGAGATAATGGTCGCTGAACGTGTTGTTCTGCTCGGGATCGAGCACTTCAAGCAATGCGCTGGCCGGGTCGCCGCGGAAGTCGGCGCCGATCTTGTCCAACTCGTCAAGCATGAAGACCGGATTGCGGCTGTGGCACTTTCGCAACTCCTGCATGACCCGCCCGGGCAGGGCGCCGATGTAGGTGCGACGGTGGCCTCGGATATCGGCCTCGTCCCGTATGCCGCCCAGCGAGACCCGCACGAACTTGCGGCCCATGGCGTGGGCGATGGACTTGCCCAGCGAGGTCTTCCCAACGCCCGGCGGGCCGATGAAGCACAGGATCGGGCTCTTGCCCTTGGGATTGAGCTTCCGCACCGCCAGGAACTCCAGGATCCTCTTTTTGATCTTGACGAGGTCATAGTGGTCGTGGTTGAGGATCCGCTCGGCCCGTCGAATGTCGAGCAGGTCTTGGGTCTGCACGGACCAGGGCAGCTCACAGATCCAGTCCAGATACGTTCGGATCACGCTGTACTCCGGCGAGGCCGCCGGGATCTTGCTGAGCCGGTCCAATTCGCGCAGCGCCTCGGCCTCCACCCCCTTGGGCATCCTGGCCTTGGCGATGTTCTGGCGAAGCTCCCGCAACTCCTCCGTCCTGGCGTCCTGCTGGCCCAGTTCGGTCTGGATGGCCTTGAGCTGTTCCTGGAGGAAGTACTCGCGCTGGGTCTTGTCGATGGATTCCCGAACGCGGCCCTGGATTTTGTGGCTCAGCTCGAGCACTTCGAGCTGATGGGCCAGCGCGATGGAGATCATCTCGAGCCGCCGGCCGGGGTTGAGCTCCTCCAGCAGGTCCTGCTTCTGCGAGATCTCCATGGAGAGGTTGGCCGCGAGGAAATCGGCGAGCGAGGAGGGGTCTTCGATGTTTTCGAGCAGGACCGAAGCCTCCTCCGGCACATTGGGACTCAGGGCGATCACGCGATTGGCGCTTCGCCGGACGCTGACCATCATCGCCTGGAGTTGTTTGGTCATTTTCGTGGTGGATCGGAGCACCTCGACACGAGCCTTGAGATAGGGCTCGGTCGCAATCCGCTCGACGATGCGGAACCTTGCGATCCCATGGACCACAATATTGATGGAGCCCTGGGGCATTTTGATCGTCTTGAGGATCGACGCGGTCGTTCCAACGGAGTACAGGTCGCCGAAACGGGGGGTGTCGGTGTCCGCATTGCGCTGCGTGAGCAGACCGATGACCGAGTCGTTCGGCTCGCTGTCGGCCAGCAGGGCCTTGCTCCGCTCGCGACCCACGGCCAGATGAGTGACCGTGCCGGGGTACACGACCGTATTGCGGATCGGCAGGATGCCGATGATTTCAGGTATCTTCATATCGTTGAGTTCGTCCTCAAGTTCCTCGTCGTCGACGTAGGGGTCGACCGCGTCGGTCTCATTTGCCGTCGGTCCGCCCAGCCAGTCGGTATTGTCAAACAGCAGCAGATTGTTCAAATGGCTTGCCATGGACCAAATCATACACCATGAGGATATACGCGGAAAGGCGGATTCCGGCCCAAATCCATCAAAACCCTGTCAGGTTGGCGGGTCTTGCACGTCTTTCTATGAGAAATCGCGGTCAGGAGCTCCGATTGAACGCAGACGAAGAGAGAGAACTCGTGGTCTTATCCCGAAAAGGCGACAGGGCGGCGTACGCCGGGTTGGTCAAGACATATTCGGGTCCGGTCTTTGCCATCTGTCTGGGCATGCTCGGCAACCGCCACGATGCGGAAGACACTACCCAACAGACGTTGCTGAAAGGCTTTGTACAGATCCGGACCCTGCGCGATTCGGACCGTTTTGCCCCGTGGATCGCTCGGATCGCCAGGAACCTGTGCCTCGACGTGCTCCGCAGGCGAAGGTACGAGGGGCTCTCGCCAACCCCCGACGATAATCGGCCCGGAGGCGATCCGGACGACTTCCACCGGCTGGAGAAAGCGTTGAGCAAGTTGAGCGTCGACTATCGTGTGCCGCTGCTGCTGTTCTATGTCGATGGGCGCAGCACACAAAGCATCGCCGAGACACTCGGCATCAGCCATGCAAATGTCCAGACCCGCCTGAGCCGGGCCCGTAAGCAACTGCGTCGTCTGCTCGAAAGTGAAGGAGATGACCCATGAACTGTCGATGCGAGGAATGTAGATCGGTGTTGCCTGACGTGGTCTCGGGTTTCTTGCCGGCAGGGCGGATCGATGAGGTCCTGCTTCACGTCGATGAGTGTCCTGACTGCCGCCGGTGTCTTGAGGCATTGCGGGGCGATGACGGACTCCTGACCCGATACACTGTGGCCATGCAACCTGCGATTGCGGCTGCGGAGGATGCAGCCGTCCGATCCGTCCAACAGTACGCGGATGAACCGGCCGCCAAGGTCCTGTTCTCTCACGTGGCCATCAGAACCGCGAGGTGGGCGGCTGCCGCTGTAGTGGTTCTGGGGGTGCTTGGCGTGCTCCCGCGCGTGCTGGGTCCGGTTGGCGTGTCCACGCCCGGTCTGGCCGGGACGCTGAAGGCCATGCAGGAACGGTCCTGGGTTTCCAGCGTGATGCGAGTGGAGTCGGCCGATGGAACGCGAGTTTATGAGGATTGGGAGTGCCCGGGCTCCCGTATCCGAGCCACGAAGATGCCGAACGGCTTCGTCCGGTACACGAATTACGGGAAGAATGTGGCGTATAGCTACAATCCTCGCTCGCACAAGATCACTGTCGGATTCGCAACCGACAATTACATGGTCCCTCAAGGGAACAGCCCCCTCGCGATGGTCTCGCAGATCGTGCGGTCCGCACAACAGGCCGGCGCGGCGGTCTCTCGCGAAGACGCGGAAGGATCGGGTCCCCACCAGGAGCTGATCCGCCTGCGTTTCACAGGCAATCCGCGTTGCGAATCCGTCACGCTGATCCGGGATGCCGAATCGAACCTGCTGCTCCGCATGGACCAAAACACCCTCGATGGTGCGAAGAGAGTTCTTATTTCAACGACTTACAGTTACCCCGATTCGGGGCCGGCGGATGTCTACGCCCTGGGTGTCCCGGCCGATGCGATCATCTTCGATACGAGACCCGAAGGCCCGGCACTTCTGCTGGTCGACAAGATCCAGGAGCGATTTGCGCGGGGATTCGGCGATCACCTCGCGGTCATTCTGCAATCCTGGGTCGGAGACGGGGGCTCGCTCGATCCTGTTACAATTGCTGTTCTGCGGCAGAAAGGCCGTCTCAAACGGAGTGACCATTACCATGCGTTCGACTTCAAGGGCCATTCCCGTGCGTCCGCGACGCTGTATCCTTGTGTGAAGGACCGGTGGCCCAATTTGACGATTCCGCAGGTGCTCGCGCTGGAGACTGTGGACGCTGTCGAGCGGCGGATGCTGTTCGATGGTCGAAAGACGATCCAGTTCCGGCGGGAGGAGGATGGCGAACTGGTCCGAAGTGAGCATCCCACCGACCAATTCACGTTGAACTGGCCCGAGTCACAGACGCACTCTTTGACAAGTCTGATCTGGCCCAACCTTCATCTGGAGATCCAATCCGGTTCGTCGCAGTACAAACGGGAGGTCCGTCTGCTTGGCGAAGACCCGAACCGTCCCGGGCTGATCGGTCTGCAATTCGTCCGCTTCGCGGAAACGGAGAGCCTCTGGTTCGATCCCGACAGAGACTACATGCTCGTGGACAGGAGCATGGTCCGGCAGGGGATCGTCGATCAATCCCGCTACCGGGTCGTTCAGATCGGGCAGACTCCATCCGGCCGCTGGTATCCCAGCGTTGCCCGCATCGGGGACCGAGAGCAGCGTGTCCTTGTGGACGACAATCCATCGTTCGACGAGGCGGTATTCAACCCGAGCGAGGAAACAACGCCGGACCCGTGAGCCGTGACCCGAGATACGAGCCACGGATCACGAGCCACGGTCCGCGACTATTTGATCCCCGCGTGGTAGCTCTGGAGCGATCGGACGGGTGCGACGTTGGTCCTGGCCTCGGCGATTCCCTTGACGGCTGCGGCTGCGGCTGCGGTCGTTGTGATGTACGAGACCTTGTACTTGATCGCGGTCTTGCGGATGTAGGAGTCGTCCGTCTTACTGAGCTTCCCTGCGGGAGTGTTGATGACGAGCTGGATCTCGCCGTTCTTGATGGCGTCTGCGATGTTGGGCCGGCCCTCGTACATCTTGAGGATCGGCTCGGCCTGGACGCCGCCGGCGGCGAGGAATTTGCAGGTGCCTTCGGTGGCCTTGATGCGGAAGCCCAGTTTCTGGAACTCCTTGGCCACCTTCAGGGCGTCCTTCTTGTCGGCGTCGGTCACCGTCATGAGCACGGTGCCCTGCAAGGGCAGCTCCGACTTGGCCGCCTGCTGCGACTTGAAGAAGGCCAGGCCGTACGAGTTGGCCATGCCGAGCACCTCGCCGGTCGAGCGCATCTCCGGTCCGAGCAGCGGGTCCACCTCGGGGAACATGTTGAACGGGAAGACGGCTTCCTTGACGCCGAAATGGGGGACCTTGCGTTGTTTGACGCCGAGTTCCGAGAGCTTGCGGCCCAGCATGCACTGAACCGCCAGGCGGGCCATCTGGATGTTGCAGACCTTCGAGACCAGCGGGACCGTCCGCGAAGCCCGCGGATTGGCTTCCAGGATGTGGACCACGTCCTTGCAGATCGCGTACTGGATGTTCATCAGTCCGACGACGTTCAACTCCACGGCGATCCTCCGCGTGTACTCGTAGATCGTGTCGAGGTGCTTCTTGGCGATGCTCACCGGCGGGATGACGCAGGCGGAGTCGCCGGAGTGGATGCCGGCCAGCTCGATGTGCTCCATGACGGCGGGAACGAAGGCGCCGGTCCCGTCGGCGATGGCGTCCGCTTCTGTTTCGATGGCGTTTTCGAGGAATTTGTCGATCAGGATGGGCCGCTCCGGCGAGACCTCGACCGCCTTGGCGACATAGAGGCGAAGCATCTCCTCGTCGTGGACGACCTCCATGGCCCGGCCGCCCAGGACGAAGGAAGGTCGGACCATGAGCGGATAGCCGATCTCAGCGGCGATCTTGACGGCCTCCTCCGGGCTGCCCGCCATGCCGGAATCGGGCTGCGGAATCCCCATCTTGCGGATGGCAACGCGGAAGCGGTCGCGGTCCTCGGCTAGGTCGATGGCCTCGGGCGAGGTCCCGATGATCTTGACGCCGGCCTTGGCCAGTTCCATGGCCAGGTTCAGCGGGGTCTGGCCGCCGAACTGGACGATCACGCCCTCGGGCTTCTCCTTCTCGTAGATGCTCAGGACGTCCTCGACGGTCAGCGGCTCGAAGTACAGCTTGTCCGAGGTGTCGTAGTCGGTGGACACGGTCTCCGGGTTGCAGTTGACCATGATGGATTCGAAGCCTTCGTCGCGCAGCGTGAAGGCCGCATGGACGCAGCAGTAGTCGAACTCGATGCCCTGGCCGATGCGGTTGGGTCCGCCGCCGAGGACCATGATCTTGCGTCGATTGCTGACGGGGACCTTGTCGGGTCCGTTGTAGGTCGAGTAGTAATAGGCCGCGTTCTCGACACCGCTGACGGGGACCGCATCCCAGGCCTCGACGACGCCCAGCTTCGTCCGGCGATTACGGATCTCGGTCTCCGGGACGCCCAGCAGCTTGGCGAGGTATTTGTCGGCGAACCCGTCCTTCTTGGCCTGGATCAGCAGCTTGTCGGGGAGTTTCTTGCCTTTGTGCTGGAGGATCTCTTCCTCCAGGGCGACCAGTTCCGCCATCTGCTTGATGAACCAGTGCTTGATCCGGGTCTTCTCGTAGAGGGCGTTGATATCGGCGCCCTTGCGCAGGGCCTCGTACATGATGAACTGCCGCTCGCTCGTCGGGTAGGTCAACATGCCCATCAACTGGTCCAGCGACAGCGTGTTGAAGTTCTTGGCGAACCCCAGGCCATGACGGCCGATTTCCAGCGAACGAATGGCCTTCTGGAGGGCTTCCTTGTAGTTCTTGCCGATGCTCATCGCCTCGCCGACGGCCCGCATCTGGGTGCCGAGCCGGTCCTCGACGCCCTTGAATTTCTCGAAGGCCCAGCGTGCGAACTTGACGACGACGTAGTCGCCCCACGGGGTGTACTTTTCGAGCGTGCCGTCCCGCCAGTAGGGGATTTCGTCCAAAGTCATCCCAGCGGCCAGCATGGACGAGACCATCGCGATCGGGAAGCCCGTGGCCTTGGAGGCCAGAGCCGAGGAGCGGCTCGTCCGGGGGTTGATCTCAATGACCACGACCCGGCCGGTCGCAGGGTCGTGGGCGAACTGGACGTTCGTGCCGCCGATGACCTCGATGGCGTCCACGATATCGTAGGAGTACTTCTGGAGCTGCTCCTGGAGGGCGGTGTCGATGGTCAGCATGGGGGCGGTGCAGTAGGAATCGCCCGTGTGGACGCCCATCGGATCGACGTTCTCGATGAAGCAGACGGTGATTTTCTGGCCCTTGGCGTCGCGGACGACCTCCAGCTCCAGCTCTTCCCAGCCCAAGACGGACTCTTCGACGAGGATCTGGTGAACCAGGCTGACGGCCAAACCCCGGCTGGCGATGGTTCGCAACTCTTCCACATTGAAGACGGCGCCGCCGCCGGTTCCGCCCATGGTGTAGGCCGGACGGATGATGACCGGATAGCCGATCTTCTCCGCAATCTTCTCCGCCTCCTCGACGCTGTAGGCGATCTCACTTCGCGGCATGTCGATGCCCAGCCGTTGCATCGTATCCTTGAATGCCTGGCGGTCTTCGCCCCGTTTGATGGCGTCCACTTTCACGCCGATGACCTGGACGCCGTACTGATCCAGCACGCCGGCGGCCGCCAGTTCCGAGGCGAGGTTCAGGCCGGTCTGGCCGCCCAGGTTCGGCAGCAGGGCGTCCGGCCGCTCGGCCTTGATGATCTCCGTCACCGCCGCGAGCGTCAGCGGCTCGATATACGTGATGTCGGCCATCCCGGGATCGGTCATGATCGTAGCGGGATTCGAATTGACCAGGACGATCTGGTAGCCGAGCTTGCGCAACGCTTTGCAGGCCTGAGTTCCGCTGTAATCGAATTCGCACGCCTGGCCGATGATGATCGGGCCGGAGCCTATGATGAGCACCTTCTTGATATCTGTTCTTCTGGGCATTGGGTTTCTCCTGGAGACTGCTGGGTATCGAAACAGATTCGCGGGATTAAACCACATGCGTCGTCCCTTGTCAAAGGGCAAGGGAGGATTCCCATCGCGGCAGCAGGAGGATCCGTCGGGGTGGAACGGGCGGGTGGATCAGGCGGGAAAAATCAATGCCGGAGACGACACCGACAGGATACTGGCACGCACCTGCGACATCATCTCCGGCGATAGATAGACGATGCCACCGGGGCATCGTCGCGGGCACTCCGGACGACAGAATGCCTTGGAGTTTGGCTACAGACACCGGATACCAGGGGCTCCGACCACGGTCTCGGGCAGAGACCCACCCTCTTTCGTCTGGGGTGTTCGGATCCCCTGGCCCCTGATCGATCACAGTCCGGGATCAGGGCCCCGCGCTCTCCGGCTGGGCTTCGTTGGGATCCACGACGTCGTTGGGATCGTCATCGAGCGCAATCCGGGAGCAGGGCCCTACGCTCTCCGGCTGGGCTTCGTTGGGATCCACGACGTCATTGGGGTCGTCGTCCAGCGCGATCCGGGAGCAGGGACCTATGCTCTCCGGCTGGGCTTCGTTGGGATCCACGACGTCATTGGGGTCGTCGTCCAGCCACACCATGGCGGCCTCGGCCGACGGCGTCCACGCGAGGAACTGCCAGATCGCCACGGCGGCGAGCAGTTCGACAAGCAAGATCAGTGTTCTGAAGGATGTTCGTTTCATTGTATTCCCTCCAAGATGTTGTTTGGATGGCACCAGGCAAACTCTTCTGCGACAGGCTAAACGGTTTCCGAATACGTCGACTGGTCCGGCTTGATGATGATGTCACTCTTGATTCCGCTGGGGAGCAGCATGTCCTCTTCCGGCGTGATGTTGATGACGCCGACATCGCCGGCCTCGGTCGTTTCCGAGCCACCGTCGTCGAGGGTGACGCCGATGTTGGTCACGTAACCCGACGAATAGGCCGAGGTGTCCGCCATCGAGATGATCGTTCCGTAGATCTCCGCGTTGCCGCGGATGTCGACGATGCCGCCGACAATGGCACCGGTCAACACGTTGTTCTCGCCCACGTCGGGGTTCGTATTGCCTATGTTCACGTTGAAATGGGGCGCCAGGATCGTTGCCTCCTGGACGGTGGACTGGTTGTTGAACGTGGCTTCGCCGGTGAAGTAGAGGTTGTTGCCCATCCACCAGTTGCTGTTCAACGCCTGGGGTGTGTTCGTGACGATGACACCATTGAAGGTGCAGTTCTCGAACCGGGTGTTGTTGTAGTTCTTCGTGGTGGACAGGAAGCTGCTGATGGCCGAAGAGGTGTACGACGAGGGCATCGACACGGTGGGACCGTCGTAGTTCGTGTCGACGTACAACACCCCTTCGAACGTGCAATTCTTGAACAGCGCATTCGTGCCCTGGTCGACGACTACGTTTCTTATCGTCTTGTTCTCATAGATGTACCGCTTGAGAGGCAGGCTGCTGCCGGATCGCGTGGTGTAGCCGCCGCTGTCGAGGGCCGCGTGCGGGAAGTACTCCGTCACCGTGGGGACGCCTGACTTGGACAGGTGGCCGTTTTCGATGAGCGAGCTGGCGGCGGAACGCACCGTCGTCGGAATGGCAGCCTTGTACGCCGAGGTGCTGTAATCGGTGATCTTCAGACCGGACACTTCCGCCGATCTTGGTTGATCGTAGTTGACGTTCTCATGGTATGCCTGGATCTCGTCGTTGCTGCTGTAGACGCGGTTCGCATAGTCGACGGGCACGCGCTTGCCGTCCGCGTCGTAGACGGGCTCGCCGTCCGCATCGACAAGATACCCATCGCTGTCGATCGTGCCGTAACTGTCGGAAACGGCGTTGCCGCTCGCGTCGTAGACCGTCCCGTCGAAGGTGAACATGGGCTTGTCGTCCGCGTTGAGCGTCTCGAGATCATAGGATCGCGTGTCGATGTCTGCGTTGCTCAGGACCGTGTTGACCGTGCCTTCCACGCACGAATCACTCGTCATATTGAACGGCGCCAGAGACAACAGGGTATAGGAAGTCCCGGAGGAATTGTACTTGCGCCCATAGGAGCTGTAGATGTCGCCGTGAATGGTCGTGTCGCCGGTGAGCCACATGCGGCCCTGCGTGGCGATCGCATACTCCAGGACCTCGCGGTCCTTGGTGACGTCCATCGACATCGCGACGCTGCGCGTGGCCTGGCCGTCGGTTCCGATCGACCGCACGTAGATGCGGTGCTTGCTCGCGTCGTACCGATAGATCTCGATGGTGAACTGGCCGTTGTCGGCGCCGAAGTCCATCGTCTCGGTCGTCAGCTTGTCGCCGTCGCCGAGGGCGTCGGAGAACCGCCCGATGGTCGAGTCCGTCTTCCCATCGATGCCCACGGTGTCCACGTAGCTGCACAGGGCGGTCCACGCCGTCTCGGCCTGATCGTCGGTGACGTAATTCAGGTCCGTCGGATCGGGCCAGGCAGCGGTTTCCGTGACGGCTGTGACGAGAAACTCCGCGCATTCCAATCCCGATTGGGCGGCATGAAGCGCCTGGTTGACCTTGTGCTGGCTCGATGCTACTTCAACGTTGGCCCCCGACAGGGACGCCAGGGCGACGGCCAGGGCCGAAAACACCATGACGAAGATCAGGGATACCACGAGCACGGCCCCGCGGCGTGTGCGGTGGCGATTGCGTGCGAAAGACATTGCTTTTCCCCCAGGAAGAAAACGTGACGCTCTGGACCCACTTCTTCTAAGTGATTCTCAACAGAGTATAGGAAATAGTCGTAGAGGTGCCAATTCGGTGAAAATTTTCCGGAATCGAATCGTGGAGGGGATGGTGGCGTGTGGAGATCGCGATGCGGGAGAATAGAAGGGGAGCGGAGGGATGTCGCCGGAGCGTCCGGCGTCCCCGATGCCCGCGGCTCCGATCCAGGGAACGAGCCTGGAAACGGAGCCGAGGCAGTGCGATTCCCCGACGACCTCGATGAGGCCGTCAGGTCTCGATGGTGTAGTCATTGACCTCAGAGGGCGTCGGCGTATTGACCTCGCCGTCGCCGGCCAGCCACACTGCGCTGGCTCTCGCCGGCCTGGCCGACGGCAGGCACTGTAGCGCGATGACCGCGAGCAACAACTCCACCATCAACGCAAGAGTTCTTATGGATACTCTTTTCATAATCCGCTCCTCGTTAGAGAACGATCTCCGCGTACGACGAGTTGTCATAGTACAAGACCAGTTGGGGGACGAAGCCGGCCGGGACCTCGGTAAGACCCGACCGATTGAAGTACAAATCCGTGTTGCCCTGCAGGGTCATCTGCACGTCCGAATAGTTGATGATCGAACCTTGGATTATCCCGCCTGCATTGCCCCACATCTGGATTCCATTGGCGGCAATCGCGCCGCTGAGCGTCGAGAAACTGCCTCCCATGCCCACATGGAAACCGGGCGCCATGATGAACGTTCCGATCTTCTCGTGCAGGCCCGTGAATTGCGCTGTCTGTGGCAGGTCCGTGATCGGGTGGCCCGTCACGTTTCCCGTGAAGACGATCTGGTTTTCGCCCGAGTTGTCCGTTTCATCCCCGTTGGTGACGATGATTGCCGTGACGTCCACTCCGCCGGAGAATGTGACCACGTTCGGCGCCTCGATGAAGATGACTCCCTTGAGGGTGGCCTGTCCCGAGAAGCTGGGATTCATGCCTGCGGGGATTCGCAGATTCTCATAGGTCGCATCTGCAGAGGTGTCCATGCTGGAAGTCAGAGTGTTTGTGGCGTACGACGTGAATTCGGCGGGATTCATCTCGGGGAACTCGCAGGCGTCCACGCCGATCTTCACGTGTTCCATGGCGTCTTCCCCGGTCTCGCCGCCGATGCCTGCCTTGCCGCCCTGAAGGTCAACATAGGCGGATGGATTGACGATCTTCACCTCGCCGGCGATCTGGGAATTCCCGGTGATCGACAGTGCCAGCAACGCCTTCTCGCTCTCGATGTATGCGTTCGACTCGACCATCAGGTTGACGCCGGCGAGATCGACGTTGCCGGCCAGGGAAACCGGACCTTTCGAGGCGACCCCGAAATCGAACACGGTGTTGGCCTGCGTTCCGAAGGCGTAGTTCGAGCGAATCGTCCGGGTGAACGACTTGTAGCATCCGGTCACATCCAACTGGATGTTGTCGTTGTTGATCTTCGTCAGGACCGCCGAGAAAGTCTGACCCATGCTCGAGTCGAGCGAGACGCTGGGAATCATGATCGTTGACGTGCTGATGACGGGCGAGATATTCGTGGCCTCGGCCGCGGACAACTCGCTTTGCAGCGTGGCGGCCAGGACGCTGAACCGGTCGTCGGGTTCCGTGGTCCCGGAGATCTCCACCTTGCCCATCCAATAACGCAGGACTTCCAGCCCGGATTCGGCGCAGGATCGCGCATTGTCCAGCTTGCGGTGATTCTCTGCGATCTGGATGTTTGCGCCGGACATGCCGGCTACCGCCACCGCCAGTGCGGAGAAGATGACGACGAACAAAAGTGACAGGACCAGCGCGGAGCCCCTCCGAACGCGGCGCTGCGTGGTTCCGATCCGTTTCATTAGTGTGCCTCAGATGATGTGCAGCTATGAACGCAATGACAAACTTCAATGGCTCCACCAAAAGATACAGCACAATCCGGCGGTCTCCAAACCGTACGTCCTGCAAGAGGTGAAAAACCTCGCGAAAGAATTGCATACCGCCATCAGGGGCACTCTCTGTGCTTTAGGATGTCGGCCGGTGGAGGTGCGGCGGGCAGAGATTATGGGGTGTTTTCCTGCTCGGCGAAGTAGGAACTGCGCGCGAAGGGAGCGGAGAGAACCCAGGCGAAGCCGATCCGGGCAGCCTGCTCCTTCCACCACGCGAATTTCTCGGGCGTAACGTACTCGACGACGGCCAGCGAATCCTTCGAGGGTTTGAGATACTGGCCGATGGTGATGCGATCGCATCCGACTCGCCGCAAATCTTGCAGTACCCGCTCCACTTCTTCGTCGCATTCGCCCAACCCGAGCATGATCGAGGACTTGGTGTGGATGCCGGGGTATCGGTCGTGAGCCATCTGGAGCAGTCGTAGCGATAGTTCATAGTTGCCGCCGGACCTCGCTACGGGGTAGAGCGAGGGGACGGTCTCGACGTTGTGCGCGAAAACGAAGGGCAGGACGCCTTCCAGTGCCGAGAGGGCCTGTTCCTCACAGCCCCTGAAGTCCGGCGTGAGGATCTCGAACCGCATGGCAGGGCACTGCCGCCGGACCTCATCGATACAGTCGCGAAAATGACCGGCGCCGCCGTCCGGCAGGTCATCGCGGGTCACGCTTGTGATGACCAGGTAGCGGATGTTCATACGCTTGGCCATGTCGGCGAGTCGCGCCGGCTCAGTCGGGTCCGGCGGCTGGGGCTTGCCCGCCGCCACGGAGCAGAACTTGCAGTTGCGCGTGCAGACGTTGCCGAGGATCAGGACGGTCGCGGTGCCCCGAGCCCAGCACTCCCCGCGATTGGGGCAATTGGCGTTCGTGCAAATCGTCTCCAGGCCCAGCGATTCGACCGTCTCGCGGGTGTGTTGAAAGCTGTGCCCGGCCGGCCAGGGCCGTCGCAGCCACGGCGGCAATTTTCGCACCGGCTCGCTCATGGCTCATTCTTTCCGAAATGGAGAATCAGCAGGTCGGCCAGTTGGGCTTTGACTTGTTTCATGTCGTGTAGCTTGTTTGTTTCCGTGTGGACGGACGTCATCTGGACGCCGTCCAGTCCGCAGGGGACCATGAGTCCGAAGATCCCCAGGTCGTTCTGAATGTTGATCGCCATGCCGTGACAGGTGACGAACCGCGAAACCCGGACGCCGATGGAGGCGATCTTCCGCGGGCCAACCCACAGACCGGGAAAGCCCTTGTGCCGGTCGCTCGCGACGCCCAAGCCGGCGAGCAGCTCGATCCCGATTTGTTCGAGCGTCCGGACGTAGGCGTTGATGTCGAGTCCGAGCTCGTGCAGGTTCAGGATGGGGTAGAAGACCAATTGCCCGGGATTGTGCGCGGTGGTCCCGCCGCCGCGACGAATCTCGACGCAGTCGATTCCCCGTCGGGCCAGCTCCTCGGCACTCACGAGCAGTCTGTTCGAACTCTTGTGCGCCCCCAGCGTGATGACCGGCGGGTGCTCGACCACCAGCACGGTATCGGGAACCAGCCCCTCCCGGCGCTGCTCCTGCAACTGCTGCTGCAAAGCCAGCACCTCCCGATACGCGTCCACGCCGCAATCCAGGACGTGGAGTCGGCTGTTTGTTACGGGCATTCGATCGTGTAGTTCTTTCGCTGTCGATTTCACTCTCCTATTTTAGCCGAAATCCGCACGCATTGCAGCCCAATTTCGCTATCGGCTTCCATTTGACTTGCTCGGCTACCGGTGGTATTCTCACAGATGTATGGCTCATGCGAAGCTCAATCATGGTGAGGGCCGCGGGCGGCATCCGACGACCTGTCGACAGATTGTGGAGGTGCTCCAGGAGCATCGTGAGCGGTTGAAGAAGCTCGGTGTCGAGCGCATCGACCTGTTTGGATCTGCCGCACGCGGGGAGCTGGGGTCTCACAGCGATGTGGACATGGTCGTTGAGTTCTCGCAGACGACCTATAGGCGGTTCGTCCAGGTGAAGTCGTTCCTCGAATCGGTTCTGGGTCGGAAGGTCGATTTGTTGACCCCCCCGGCGGTCCAGGGGAGACTCAAACAGGAGATCGAAAGGGACCTCATCCATGTCCCGACATGAGAGACTGCGTCTCCTGGATATCCTCGACGCAATCGACAGGATTGAGTCCTACGTCGTGGGGCTGACCTATGAGGATTTCCTCGCAGATCGAAAGACCCAGGACGCGGTGGCGCGCAACATTGAGATCATTGGAGAAGCAACTCGCGCGCTGTCCGAGGAGTTCAAGGATCGGCACGCGGACATCCCTTGGAGTGAGATCGTCGCGATGCGGAACATCATCGTCCATCAGTACTTCGGGATCTTGCCTGACGTGGTTTGGGACGTCATCAAGAACGAACTGCCGGCTCTCCGGTTGCGGATTGCCGAATTGTGATATCGCCAACGAGCAACCGTGCCGAGAGGATATGGGCGAGCCTGTCGTCAACGAAGCCACCGGCGAGCACAGGAGTCTACCCTTGATCAGGCCAAGACCGGGTAGAGTGGGCTACGCCCGCCGAGTCTTGTCTGCTGATGAACTCTCCAGCGTCAGCATGAAAGGCGGAGTGGGGCCGCGACCTTTCGTCGCGGCCCCGGATGCTTGTTTGTGCTGATCGATTTCTACAATGTCCTGCGTTTCCGCAGCCAATCGACTATGCCAGCACCGAGGCTCCCGAGCAGCACAGCGCCGGGGGCTGGGATTGGGGAAGAAACGAGCGGGTTGAGAGTCAGATTGTCTATGTAGTAATCATCACCTGCGCCGTTGGTGAAGACGACTCTGGATACACCTCTTGGGTCAGACCACCCAAGGAACATCCTGACGCTCGGATCGACTGAGGTCGGATTAGCAGAGACACTGCCCAGGAGATTGTTGTCAAGATCATAGAACCACGCTGTTGTGTCATTAGTTGGACCATCCGCGACAAATGCCCCGAGTGCAGTGACGGCAGCCGGGATCGTCATTCCCGGAAACACAACTGCTATGCTAATGGGGCCGTCATACGGATAACCTGCATCTCCTACTACCGTGTTTGGCGTTATGTAACCGAATCCGGGCTGTCCGCCCATGAAGGTGTCGCCTGACCCGAATTCTATCCCCAGGGCATTATATGTCGAACCGACCAATCCAAGATTGTGGTGACTGTTGACCACATCCGGAGGAGACCAGGGTCCTTCAAAGTCGATGATGGTCGCATCGGACTCAAAGTATGGAGTGAACAAAGGATCGTTCAAGTAGTCAGACAAGTTGCCG
The DNA here is from genome assembly GCA_039683175.1 of Phycisphaerales bacterium. GTDB lineage: Bacteria > Planctomycetota > Phycisphaerae > Sedimentisphaerales > Anaerobacaceae > PLanc-01. The sequence goes on along the minus strand of JBDKRX010000144.1, from coordinate 29,511 downwards.
ATGTCACCAATACCGACGGCGATCTGTCCTGCGATGGCAAGGTTTGAGCAGAATGTCACACTCATAGCCAATAATACACCCACTTTCTTCATTCTCAACCTCCCTTTCTGCGGACGGGGCATTGATGTCTGTCCGCGTCAAATGAGACTCAACGTCTGCCTTCTATACCGGGGTCACACTCCGCCTACCTGTATGCAGGCATACACACAGACTGTTACCTGCTTTCGTAACGTGCTCTTCCCGCCTTCCTGGTAATCGGCATCGCTTGCTGCACTCATCCACAATGCACAACCCACTATACGGGGGGGGGGTAGCTGTCAAGCATAAAATCGGCAGAATATTTGACTTTGCGTGGTTTTTTGATGGGTTTCGCTGGAACACGAATCCGGCGGCGTTGCCGGGTGGAGCGAGAAAGGAGGGGCAGTCCCGAGCCGCCTGAAGGCGGAACTCCAAACTTCGATTCATTCCTCTGCGTACCTCCGGGTCCTCTGCGGTTGAATGTGCAGATCATTGTTCGAAGAGCAGGCCGCCGAGGGCCTCGTGGAGGGCGTCTTCGATGGTCTCCGAGATCGTCGGGTGCGGGAACGTGATCTGACGGATCGGCTCGCATGTGCCCAGCAGCGTCCTCGCGAAGGCGACGAACTCGGTCGCCATATCGCCCACCATGCTGATGCCCACGATCTCGTTCATCGCGTTGTCGCGGACCGCGTGGAACTGGCCGTTCGTGTTGTTCTCCGCATGGCAGCGGCCGTTGGCCCGGTAGAAGCCCTTGCCGACCGTGATGTCCATGCCGGCCGCCTGGCACTTCTCCTCCGACTTGCCCACCGACGCCACCTCGGGGAACGTGAAAACGACACGGGGGACCATCGAGTAGTCGAGCATCTCTTCGCTGCCGCCGGTGGCGTTGGCCGCCGCGATTTCCGCCTCCGCGGTCGCGCCGTGGGCGAGATAGGTCGTGCCGACGATGTCGCCGAGGGCGTAGACGCCGGGGGCGCTCGTTTCCAGCTTCCTGTTCACCTTGATCGCGGGACCGTTCATCTCCAGCCCGAGGACCTGGACGACGTCCTTGTCCACGCGGGCCCGCCGGCCCACGGCTACGAGGACCTTCTCGGCCTCGATGGTTTGCCCGCCGTCCAGACTCACTCTGGCGGGGGACGTGCCCTTATCGACGCCCATCACCTTGCGGCTCGTCATGGACTCGATGCCGAGGGTCTTGAACTCCCGTTCGACCAGCCGGCTCACCCAGGTGTCTTCCATAGGCAGCAGCCTGTCCAACGCCTCGACGATCGTGATCTTCGTCCCGAACGCGGCGTAGGCGCAGGCCATCTCGCAGCCGATGACGCCGCCGCCGACGATGACCATGGACTTCGGGATCGCCGGCAGCGACAGGGCTTCCTTGCTGCTGATGACGGTCTGGCCGTCGAAGGGAATCGTCGGGATCTGGATCGTGTCGGAACCCATGGCGAGGATGATCTTGCCCGCTTCGAGGTCGCGGGTCTGTCCGTTCGATTGGACGCTGATCCGGCCGGGGGCGGTGACGACGCCTCGTCCTTCGATGTAGGTTACGCCGTGGTTCTTCAGCGTCCCGGCCATGCCCTTGCGGGTGCCGGTGATGATGGCCTCGCGCCGCTGTTGGATCTTGGCCCAATTTGGCGTCGCGGAGGGAATGTCGATGCCCATTTCGCCCGCGTGGCGAGCTCGCATGAGCAGATGGGCCGAGGCCAGCAGGGTCTTCGAGGGGATGCAGCCCCAGTTCAGGCACGTGCCGCCCGGGAATTCCTTCTCGATTACCGATGTGGAAGCCCCACGCTGCGCACAGCGACGAGCCGCTCGAAATCCACCAGGTCCTGCACCGATCACGACGACATCAAAACGTTCCGACATCTTTCAACTTCCCTAATCTTGCCGTTGGTATTCACGTGGCTTGACGGGCCGATGCCCGATTGCCCGGCAGTATACACTAATCGCCGGGTTGTTTCCACCGTTTTTCCCCCCGAACTCGGCCCGTTCATCTACTCGAAGCCTCTGCCGTTCGTAGTGACGCCGTGAGGCGTTATCTCTCGGAGTTTGAAGTCTGAAGCATTGCGGACCATTCTTGGCTCTTGAAACTTCAAACCTGAAACTTCAGACTTTCTGCTATGCCCTTACGGGCACACTACGAACAAGGCCGGCTATCTCGCGGGTCATCGCCTGGGCGCGAGCAACTGAAACTCCCAGATCGTCGGGCCGTCAGTGGCTTCGAGGATGTTCAGCCGGACGATTTGGGCGGTCACCGGGCCGAAGTCTTTCGCATACTCGTCGCCGATCCGTTTGCCCTCCAGGAACGTCTTCCAGGCGTCGCCCTCCTTGTACTGGAGCTCGAACTTTCGGACGCGGTCGTAGGCTTCGTTGATCGCCACCTTGCTGAACGTCACGGGTTTGCCGAGGTCCACCTCAAGCCAGGCCTGCTTGACGCCGGAATCGGTTGCCCAGCGTGTGCCCGGGTCATCGTCGAAGGCCTTGGCGGGCCCATGTTCCGACATCCCCTGGTACACATTCGACGCCTTCGCCTTCCTGCCGGCCGCGAGGGAGGCCGAAGGCAGGACGAGGGGTTCAATCTCGCCCGCCGGGCCGTCGAGCGTGAGCATGACGATCGTATCGATCTCCTGGCGGTTCTGGGGCGGAACGCTGATCTCGATGGCGTCCTGCGTCTGGCGAATGCTGACGCTCCCGCCGGTCAGCAGCGACGAATCCGTTACCTTCTTCGGCAGGCCCGGCAGGGTGATCGTGTCGCCCGACCAGTCGAGGACATGGACGTAGATCGTGTTGCCCTTGTACGTGCTGGCAAGCGCGGCCGTGGTCTTGAAGGGCCCGCCGCGAGTGCCATAGATGCTCTCGCCGTACTTGCTCAGCCACTGGCCCATCTCGCGGAGCCGGTCCACCTGCCTGGGCTCGATCCGCCCGTCCGGCATCGGGCCGACGTTGAACAGGAGGTTACCATCGCCTCCCACGACTCGCACGAGCGTCTGAAGACATTCCTTGAGCGATTTCATCTGGTCGTTCGGTTTCCAGGCCCACTGCTGGCAGATCGTCATGCAGGTCTCCCACGGCCGGTCCCTCTGGAAGCTGCCGATCTGCTGTTCCGGCGTGTCGTGGTCGGCGGGCAGACCCGCCCGGTTGTTCAGAATCACATGCGGCTGCAACCGGCGGAGCATCGGAAAGAGGTTCTCGGAGTCCCAGTCCTTCGCGGTGCCGCCGAGCCCGTCGAACCAGATGATGTCGATCTTGCCATAGTTGGTGCAGATCTCGCGAAGCTGGCCGTGCATGTACTCGATGTACTTCTGGTGCGTCGCGGTGCGATAGTCCGGATGGTGCCAGTCCACCGGCGAGTAGTAGTAGCCCAGCCGCAGGCCCGCCTTGTGGCAGGCGTCGGCCAGCTCCTTGACCACGTCCCGCTTGAATGGCGAGTTCGTGATCTTGTAGTCGGTGAGTTGGCTGTCGAACATGGAGAAGCCGTCATGGTGCTTCGACGTGAAGACCATGTACCGCATCCCGGCGTCCTTGGCGATTTGCAGCCAGTCGTCGGCGTTGAACTGGACCGGATTGAACTCTTTATAGAGGTTGTCATAGACCTCGACGGGAATCTCGCCTTTGCCGCCTGTGCCGCGGCGTTCGGCGCCGCGAGACCAGCCGATCTCGGTCCCCTTGATACTGACCGGTCCCCAATGGATGAAGAGTCCGAACTTCAAATCCCGCCACCACTGGATGTCATCGGGACTCGCCTTGAGGTAGCTGGGCTGGCTCGCACCACCGGCCGGCGCGGACTGTGCCCATGCCGTCGCAGCAAGCACAAGGGACAGACAGACGACACTGATCGCGTGACTTCTTGCAGGTCTCAATCCAAGCATGATCGGGTCCTTTCCAGTTGGTTCCATGTAGATGTCGTGGCCCAGTATACCCGCCCAACCCGGCAATGGGAAAGCCTTTCACCACAGAGACACAGAGAGCCTGAGAAGGCGGATAGAAGCACATTCGGGACCGAGTTCGGAATCGTCTCGGTGAACTCTGTGCCTCCGTGGTGGATCTGCACTTGCATTTCTACACGCTTGCCTCTACAATGCAGTGTGTATGTGCGAGAATGTGACGGAAAGGTACCACTGGGAGTGCACGACGATGAGATGGCTTGCGAGATGCCTGACGACTGTTGTATTACTGGTTTTCGCTGGTGGATGCCCCAAAGGTTCGCCGGCAAGCGCGGAGGCACTATGGGAGGCGGCGTCCGATGGCGATTTGGCTCGGGTGCAGTCGCTGATCGCTCGGGGCGTTGACGTAGATGCACGGACTACTACCGGCTCCACGGCACTCGATGGCGCTGCCGGGGCAGGCAGCATCAAGGTCGCGGAGTTTCTCATTGCCAAGGGAGCCGATGTCAATGCGGCGGACAAGTGGGGTGGGACGCCGCTTCACAGCGCGATCACGAGTGACCAGCGAGAGTTTGTCGAATGGCTCATTGCCAAAGGCGCCGATGTCAACGCTGATATCGATGGTGGCCCAACACCTCTGTATGTGGCATGTCGTGCAGGCGGAGAGATGGTCGAGCTGCTTCTTGCGAAAGGCGCGAAAGTCACCGCATCTGATCCCGAATGCACGCCGTTGCATGCCGCGGCCGAGAGGTGTGACTTAAGTCTTGTCGAGCTGCTTCTCGCACATGGCGCCGATGTCAATGCAGGACGCGACGAGGGTTTTACCCCACTGCATGCCGTGGCTGAGAGGTGCGACTTAGGCATTATCGAGCTGCTTCTCGCACATGGCGCTGACGTCAATGCAGGACGCGATGAGGGCTTTACCCCATTACAGGCTGCCGCGCGAGCGCCGCGGCCAGCTGATACAGTTGGCGTTGTGAAGTCCCTCATCAGCAAGGGCGCAGACGTCAATGCGGGCCGTTCCACAGGTTATACCTCGCTCTTCCTGGCAGTCGAGCGAGGGGATGAAGACCTTGCGAGACTGCTCCTTGAACACGGAGCTGAGGTGAACACATCTACGGCCAAGGGCGAGACTCCGCTGCTTGCCGCACTGAAGAATTATCCGACGAATAGGCCAGAAGTGCTTGCGGAATTGCTCATGGCCAAAGACGCGTGTGTGGATGTGGTGCTTCCCGACGGTAGCACTCTTCTGCACGTCGCCGCCCGGCGGGGCTACTCGCGGATTGCAGAGCAGTTGATTGCGAAAGGCGTCGACGTCAATGCCAAGACCCAGTACGGCGACACTCCATTGCACACGGCCATTGACTCTCGCGAGACGGACATAGTCACAATCCTCATCAAGCACGGCGCCGACATCAATGCGGCGAATCGGGAGGGTCGGACCCCCATGGACTATGCGAATGCTGTCCATGGGCGGGAACCCAGTCTCGTGGAGATTGTCCGTGCCGCCGGCGGAAAGGAAGGCAAGGTTTTGCAGAAGGAACGTGGTGGGTAGAGGGATGGCGCGTGGGAGCGGTCACTTGATGATGTGGGTGTGGGCGGCGTCGAACATTCGGATGCCGCCTCGGTCGAACTGGAGGATCAGGCCGTTCTCGGGGTCCACGCTGCTGCAGTTGCCGGTGGAGCGTTTGCTGTCTACTCCTTGGATTTGCCTGGGGCAGGTGGATGTTGTACAATATCCCTGGATTGTCCATTGCAGTCAGGAGTGTCCTATGACCATCAAACAAAGGCATGCGAGGTGATATCGCGGATGCCGGAGGAATCAACCCTCGAAGATATCCAATACCATCTCTACGTGTTGGAGTGCATCGAGCGAGGCGAGGGAGATATCGAGAATGGCAGGACTATGAGCCATGACGAGGCGGAGAACCGGTTGTCGAAATGGCTGAGGTGATCGGGGCAGGGTGCTTCAAGAGGAGGGGAACCGCAGATGAACGCGGATGAACGCCGATGGGATCAGCGTGAGATAAACCAGTTGACGGAGAAGGTGATTCGATGCGCTTTTGCGGTCAGCAACACGCTGGGTTGTGGATTCCTGGAAAAGGTCTACGAGAATGCGTTGGTCCATGAACTTCGCAAAGCCGGCCTCTCCGTCGATCAGCAGCATGGGATCGCGGTCCAGTATGACGGGGTTGTCGTGGGGGAGTATGCGGCGGACATCCTTGTCGACCGGGTTCTCTTGGTCGAACTCAAGGCAGTGAAGGAGCTTGATGACATCCACTTGGCCCAGTGCCTGAACTATCTGAAGGCCACGAATCTTCGCCTGTGCCTGCTGATCAACTTTGGCAACCCCATGCTCGAAGTCCGACGCGTCGTCAACAACCTCTGAAAATCAGCGTTTATCAGCGTTCATCTGCGGTTTCACGGTTTCTTCTTGTTGTCTGTTTCGGATCTCTGCTGTCACCGGCTTGGTCACTTGATGATGTGGGTGTGGGCGGCGTCGAACATTCGGATGCCGCCTCGGTCGAGCTGGAGGATCAGGCCGCTCTCGGGGTCCACACCGATGCAGTTGCCGGTGAAGCGTTTGCCGCTATAAGACAGGGCGACCCGCTTGCCCAATTGCGTGCTCAGGCGGCTCCAGGTCTCGATTATCTGCTTCTTGTTCCGCTCGGCCACTCGGAGCCAGTGGTCCAGCGATGTGAGGACCCGTTTGGCGACCGTCACCCGCTGGCATTGCGTTCCGCCGATCATGTCCAGGCTGGTTGCGGCGGCTTGAAGATCGTCGGGGAAGGCATCCTTGGTCTGGTGGCAGTTGATGCCGATGCCGATGACCTTCGTGTCTCGTGACTCGCGGCTCGCGTCTCGTTGGCCGGGAGACGGAGCCTCGGTTGGTCGAGCGACGAGCGACGAGCGACGAGATGCGCCTCTCGATTCCACGAGGATGCCGGCGACCTTCTTGTCGTCGAGCATGATGTCATTGGGCCACTTGATCGCCGCCTGACGACCTCCGACCTGGCCGATGGCCTCGGCTACGGCCACCGCGCAGGCCAGCGAGACGAGTTCGCCGGCGGCCTTGGAGTCGATCAGGACGAAAGAGAACAGGAGGCTGTCGCCGGGACGGCTCTGCCACGTTGCGCCGGTCCGGCCCCGGCCGGCGGTCTGCTCCTCCGCGAAGACCACCAAGCCGTCGTTGTCCGGGTTGCGGGCGTACTCGGCGGCCACGTCGTTCGTACTGGCGGTTCGGCCATAGACGAGGACCGACCTGCCGATTCGCTTTGTCTTGAGGTTGGCTCGGATCAGGTCCGGGTCCAACCGATCGTCGCTATCCATAGACATGAAGCAGAGAATCCGAAATTCGAATTTCGACCCCGCTAAAGCGGGAACGCAAATCCGAAACAAATCTCAAACCCAAAGCACGAATGACCCAAACACGAACGCTCGTTCGCAGGTCCGTTTTGGATTTTGAGTTTTGGAAATTCGGACTTGTTTCGGATTTCGTGCTTCGGATTTCGAATTTTCGCGTCTTACGCCGGCAGTCCTATCTGTCCATTCCGATGTCCACGGCGGCGGCCGAGTGGGTGATCGCGCCGACCGCGATCCGGTCCACGCCGCACTGGGCGATCTCGGAGACGTTGTTCAAGTTGACGTTGCCGGAGGCTTCGAGCAGCGGGCCTTTGCCCTTGCCGCACATCTCGTCGCGCATCTCGACGGCGTGCTTGAGCTGCGACTGGCCCATGTTGTCCAGCAGCACGATGTCGATGCCGGGGATCTTCAGGACGTAGTTCAACTGATCGTCCACATGGTCCACCTCGACCGCGATGAACTTGATCCCTTTCACTTCCTTGGCGTCTTCGACAAGCCGGCGAATCCGGGCGGGGAAGTTCTTTCCCAGTTCGGCCATGTGGTTGTCCTTGATGAGGATGCCGTCGTAGAGTCCGAGGCGATGGTTGTACCCGCCGCCGCAGCGGACCGCGTATTTTTCAAGCAGCCGCCAGCCGGGAAGCGTTTTTCGCGTGTCGTAGATTTTGGCCTTCGTCCCTTTGACCGCGCGGACGTAGCGGCTCGTGGTTGTCGCGATGCCGCTGAGCCTCTGGAGGAAGTTCAGCATGACCCGCTCGACGCTGAGCATGGACCGCAGGGGGCCTCGAATCGTGGCGAGCTTGTTGCTGACGTGGGCCGGCTGGCCGTCGCGGAAATGGGCGGTCATCTTCAGCCGCTCGTCATATTGTCGCAGGATCTCCTTGACGACAGGCAGTCCGGCGACGACGATCTCCTCGCGGGAGACGATCCTCGCTTCGGCGGTTGTGCCATCCTTGAACAACAGGTTCGTGGTGACGTCGCCGCTGCCCAGGTCTTCCTCCATGGCCATGCGAATCAGCGGTTGTACTTGCTTGATATCGAGCTTCTTCATTCAATGATTCCAGTTACTTCTTCTCTATCCTCGTTCTTCTCTGTGTTCTCTGTAACCTCTGTGGCTGATTTTGTTCCAATTCTCAACCCGGGGATGCCGCGTATCCAGGGTTTAGGGTCCGGGCATGGCCTTGCGCCGGCCCCGGGTCTTGCGGGCGACTTCCTTCTTTGTTTTGCTGGTGACAATCAGCTCAGGCAGCTCCTTCAACTCGCGCAATTGATCCCGCAGTGCGGCGGCCCGTTCGAAGTCGAGCGATTCGGCGGCCTCGAACATCTCCTGTTCGATCTGGCCGGCCATCTCGATCTTGTCGTACTCGGAATCGTCGAGCTGAATCGCTTCGCGGGCTACCCGGCGTGCCTTGATCTGCTCGGTAAGGCTCTTGCGAATCTCCTTACGTATCGTCTCCGGCGTGATTCCATGCTCCTGATTGTAGGCGAGTTGAATTGTACGGCGGCGATTCGTTTCGTCAATGGCTTTCTGCATGGACTCGGTGACCCTGTCGGCGTACAGAAAGACCGTGGCGTTGACGTTTCGGGCGGTCCGGCCGATGGTCTGGATCAGCGAGGTCTGGCTCCGCAGGAAGCCCTCCTTGTCGGCGTCGAGGATCGCGACGCAGGAGACCTCGGGCAGGTCCAGGCCCTCGCGAAGCAGGTTGACGCCGATCAGGACGTCGAATTCGCCGAGGCGCAGGTCGCGGAGGATCTCGATCCGGTCCAGCGTTTCGACCTCGCTGTGCAGGTAGCGGCAGCGAAAACCCCGCTTCGTCACGAAATCCGAGAGCTGCTCGGCCATCCGTTTGGTCAGCGTGGTCACCAGGACCCGTTCCTTGACCTCGACCCGCCTGGCGATCTCGTTGAGCAGATGTTCGACCTGGTTGCTGGCCGGGAAGATGAAGATGTCCGGGTCCAACAGGCCGGTCGGACGGATGATCTGCTCGACCACCTCGTTGTCGCACTTACCCAACTCGTAGGGCGCAGGCGTCGCGGAGACGAAAACCACCTGGTCCCAACTCTCCTGGAATTCCTCGAATCGCAGAGGGCGGTTGTCCATGGCGCTGGGCAGGCGGAAGCCGTGCTCGACGAGGACTTGCTTGCGGCTGTGGTCGCCGGCCCACATCGCTCGAAGCTGCGGGATCGTCACATGCGACTCGTCGATGATCAGCAGGAAATCCTTCGGGAAATAATCGACCAGCGTATAGGGTCTTGCCCCGGCGGGCAGGCCGGCGAGGTGCCGGGAGTAGTTCTCGATCCCGCTGCAATAGCCGACCTCTTGGATCATCTCCAGGTCGTACATCGTGCGAGCTTGGAGCCGCTGTGCTTCCAGCAACTTGCCCTCGGTGCGGAACTGTTGCAATCGCGATTCGAGCTCGGCGCGGATGCTCTCGACCGCGGGCTCGATGCGCTCGCTGGGCATCACGTAGTGCTGGGCGGGGTAGATGAACACCTGGCTCTCCTCGGCCAGAATCTCCCCGGAGACGGGGTTGATGTAGCGGATCGCATCGACTGTGTCGCCGAAGAACTCGATCCGGATGGCGAACGACTCGTACGATGGGTGCAGTTCGACCACGTCGCCCCGGACGCGGAAGGTGCCCCGCTGGAAGTCGATGTCGTTGCGGGCGTACTGCATGTCGGCGAGCCGGCCGAGCAGGACGTTGCGTTCCTGGGTTTCGCCCGTGCGGACGGCGACGACGCTGGCCTTGTAGTCCTCGGGCGACCCCAGGCCGAAGATGCACGAGACCGAAGCGACGACGATGCAGTCCCGCCGGGAGGAGAGGCTCGTCGTCGTCGAGAGCCGAAGCCGGTCGAGGTCCGCGTTCCGCGAAGCGTCCTTCTCGATGTAGATATCCCGCTGCGGGATATAGGCCTCGGGCTGGTAGTAGTCGTAATAGCTGACGAAATACTCCACCGCGTTCTCGGGAAATAGCTCCTTGAACTCCTCGTAGAGCTGGGCGGCCAGCGTCTTGTTGTGCGAGACGACGAGGACGGGCCGGTCGAACTGAGCGAGGACGTTGGCCATGGTGAAGGTCTTGCCGCTGCCGGTGACGCCCATGAGGGTCTGGGACTTCTTGCCTTCGCGCAGACCCCGCACGAGCCGGTCGATGGCTTCCGGCTGGTCCCCTGAGGGCTGATACTGGTTGTTCAGCTTGTATATGCCCATATTCCCGCGGCGATCCCGGTCGCCGAGCGTGTAGAACGTCCACCTGTCGGGCTCTGGAAGCTTCCCCTGCGGACAGCATGGACTCCATCACATGCACCGCAGAGGCAGGGCTTGTTCACGGGATGCCTAACGGCGAATATGGTACGTTATCGGAGCAGCCAAATCAAGTGTGCATTCCCCATGACGCGATTCCGTCGTTCGCAGCGCATGAAGACACGCTCAAAACGAGTCTGAGCATGGCACTCGCGGTCTCCTGTTACAGCGGACGCTGGGGGAACAGGACCGCCGCCAGGAGGGCCTTGCCGTACTTGTCCCAGAGGATCTGCTCGGTCTGCTTCGACGCCTCCGCGGGCAGTTCGACGGTGATCGTCGCAATACCGAGTGATTCGCCGGTGTAGGAGCCGAGCGAGCCGGGCTTGGCGCCGAGCTTCTTCAGGGGAAGATCGCAGTATTGGGCCATGCGAGTCGCCAGGGCCCGCCCGGGACCGTCGAAGTCGATGCACGTCAGCGGCTGATGGATGCTCACAATTCGGCTCGGGGTGTACTCTTTGATGACGCTCTGCAACGCACGGGATTCGGGCTCCGACAGGGGCCGAAGGCCGTTGGTCTCGTCGTCCACGCGGTTGGCGGCCTCGAAGTTGCGGTTCAGATCGATGCGCCGGATATTTTCCCGCGTTCCGGCGGCCAGTCCGTCCGGGTTGGCGACGGGTATCAGCACGACGCGTCGGCCCTCCAGCAGATCGCGGTTGGTTCGCAGATAGTCGATCAGACCATTGACAAGGGTGGCGCTGGCAGGCTCATTGCCGTGTATCGCTCCCATGACCAGCACGGTATCGTCACCCTGGCCGAGGATCTGGATCATGATGGGTCGGCCCTGGATCGAGCGGCCGACGAGTCGATGCTGTGCGGGCGGCGCCTCCGCCGGCGGCAACACCAGAGGCGGCAATTCTCCCATGACGATGGGCTTGGGCTCGGGCTCGTAGCATCCCGAGATCGCCAGCAGTCCGACAAGCAAACTGATTCGCGCGAGTTGAGATCGTACCCTATCCATAGGCCTCTATCCTTCCAACCGATCCTATTTGAACCGTTATAATAGGTGATATCGTCCGGCAATGCAATGGGGAATGGCGAAACTTGGGATTTCGCGGGTGTTTCAGTGCAGAAACCCGCTTGTCCGGGCCGATGAAACATCGGGCAGGAGCGGCTCGTGGTCACGACCGCCGACGGATGGATTGGGCACGGATGACGTTTTTAGTGAAGAAAATGCGGTTTATTCTGTATGGTTTTGGCGCGGTCTTCATCGGGGCCGCCGCACTCATAGGGCCCGGCATCTACCGTGGCGCGATGACCATCCACGATCTGCTGACGGAGAACAAGCAACTCCGCGAGGCCATCACCAACCTGACCGATGAAGACCAGATCGGCTACGCCAAGGTAATCTCGCAGCGGAATGAGAACGGCCGAGTGCTCACCACGATCCGATTCGTCGAGACCGCCAGGAACGACAAGACCAAGGTCATTCTTCAGAAGGAGTACGCAATTGAAGGCGATGTCGTCCATTTCGACGCATTGATCGTCAAATTCGACGACAAGATGGTGGCAGACGGCAAGTCTCGGGCCCTGTACCTCTGGCGTCGCGTCTACGGCGAGAGGATGGCTCCTGGGGAAGGGTTCCCGATTGAGGAACCGGGCGCCGAGCCCAAGCGGTACAACGGCCTGCTTCAGGCACTGCCCATTCCCCATCAACAATTGTTCTGGTCCAGCATTTGGGACCTTGCCAACGACCCGGAGAGGCTCCACGAGTACGGAATCAAAGCCATCTACGGTAGTGCCGTATACCAACCGCTCAAGGAGGGTCTAATCTACGTCTTCAAAATCAGCCCGACCGGCCAGTTCTATCCGGAAGCCGTTCCCGACATGTGAGGACGGCCCTGCCTGCCCCGATCTTGTTTCTACATTTTTACGCTGCCAGGGCACATCGCCCGTCTTTTTCCGTGACTGCAACGGTACACCATGCCTTATATCTGTGGACGGATACTCTGAGCCGGAATGTGCAGGCTGGTTTGCACGGGCTTGGCCAGGACGGTGAAAACGGACGGTTTCAATCCTTCCCGGCCATGCGGCAAACCCTAAGACCTTGAAAACAGTAGAGTTAGAAGGTGAGCCTCCAGTCCATGGCATCATTCTACGCGATCCGGTTGGGCGTGTCGGATGCCGGCGGTTGGCCGGAAGGGGAGATGAGACTCACCGGCAGTGTACCGCCGGAGAGAAAGGAGTATTGCGATGTGTGCCGTAAATGAGAGAAAACAATATCGAGCGACCTGGCTTCAGAATGCGAAAGGCTGCGTTCGGGGGTCGTCGTTCGTTGCCGTGCTGGTTGCGATGACGCTGCTGGCCGGGACACTGGCCTATGGCCAGCCACGCGGTCGCAGCCGCTCCGGCTCCGAGGCCTCCCGGCCGAGTTCGAGGAGCCAGGCTCCCAGTGCGGCGCCCTCGCCCCAGATGTCTTCCAGACCGTCGACGATGAATCGCGCGGCGCCGAGCCCGTCGCGGTCGGTCAGTCCTGCCCCGAGGTCGAGCGCCCCAAGCGGGATCAGTCGCATGCAATCGCGGTCCGTCTCGCCAAGCCCGAGCCGGTCGGTTGCACCCAGCCCGGGCCGGTCCATGAGCCCGAGTCCATCCGCAAGTCCGAGCCGGTCTCCGAGTGCGTCCTTCAGTCGCCCGAACCCATCGGTCAGCCGGTCGGCTCCATCAATCGGTTCGAGTGATCCGATGCCATCGGTCCGTTCGAGCCCGTCGCCGAGTCGAAGCAGGTCGTTCACGACCAGCCCGTCGCAGCCATCCGCTTCGATGCCTTCGGCGAGTGAGAGTTCCCCGAGCAGGGCTACCCGCTCGCCGAGCCGCAGGTCGTACGCGGATCGGTCTTCCCCTCCGGTTGGCGCCGGCTCGGATGCAACGAGCAGCATCGGCAGCCAGATCGGCGCCGGGACTGTACCGTCCGATTCGTCGGACCGTGTGAGTTCCATGTCGAGCGAGAGTCCCACACGGCCTGCGATCGGGACGACCCGTGAGAGTACCCGGGTCCGGCGCATCTCCCCGAGGAGCGAAGCCACGCAGCAACCGGCCGCGACGAGTCCTTCCAGCGGATTGACGAAGACGCCCGATGCGGCCCGTTCGTCGTCCGATTCGACGACGAGTCGCGGCTCGCTCACCCGGCGGATGAACGAGCGGAGGTCGCCCAGCCAGAGCCGCACGACGAGTCCCACGGCGTCGGAGCGACCCGGGCGGGACGCCGGGTTGGCGAGGGAGACCCAGCCTTCCCGGCGGCCCGAGCCGGGGGCCGCCGGCACGAGGCCGCAAAAACCGGTGGAGAAACCGACGTTGTCTGCGGAACGGACGCGCACTCCGAGCGCAACGGATACGGCCGCCGGCCGGACCGGGATTCGGAATCGTCTGTTGGATCGGCGGACGCAGAGCGCGGAACGGCCGGGTGTGACTGCGCCGCCGGCCGTGGCAGTGCGAGAACAGGCCGCACGGACACAGGAACGTCACAGCATGCTGGCTTCCCGCATGGCCGACTATACGCGCCGCCGTCCGTCGTCGCCCATGGACCCGGATACCCCGCGACACCGCCCGCCGGCGATTGGCATGGATCGCGGCCCCCGGCCGTCGCACGTGGCTGCGAGGTACTACGATCGGCCGGACCTGGTCCGCCACGACTATCGCCACACGTACAGCTATTATGACCCCCACTACCGGCTTCATCATCGCGTGATCTGGCCGAGCTATTACTACCCGGTTTGCTACCGTTTCGGCCATCACACGATGTTCCGGCACGTGTATCCGTACTATCATCGCAAGTACGTGTTTGTCAGCCTGGGCGGTTGGTGGCCCCTGGACTACTCGTACGCCCGCTACTACTGGTACGGATACCATCCCTACGTGTGGTACGGATACTACCCGATCGCCCATGAGGTGGCCGCCGACAACTACAATTACTATACCTACAATTACTATTATCAGAACGACGACGGCGCGTACGCGAGCGACGTCACCGAGACCCCGCTGGAGACGGCGGTCCAGCCGGTGGATCGCAGCACGTGGGCGGATGTCCGCGAGAAGCTGGACCAGCAGGAGGCCCAGCCGGCGGCGGCGACGCTGGCCGACACCCGGTTCGAGGAAGGCGTCAAGAGCTTCGAGGCCGGGAACTACGGCGCTGCGGCCCGCCAGTTCGAGGAAGCCATGCGGCTGTCGCCCGGCGACGTGATCCTTCCGTTCGCGTACGCCCAGGCGCTGTTCGCGGATGGGAAATACACGGAATCGGCCGAGCTGCTCCGCAAGGCGCTGAGCACCGCGTCTCCCGAGAAGGAGGGCGTCTTCTATCCTCGCGGCCTCTATGCGAACGACGATGTGCTGTTCGCCCAGATCGAGAAGCTTGTGGACAAGGTCGATGAGTTTGGCTACGACGCGGATATGCAGCTTCTCCTCGGGTATCATCTCCTCGGCGTCGGCGAGACGGGCGAGGCTCGTGAGCCCCTGGAACGCGCCAGCGAAGACCTGCGGAACACCGAGTCGGCGAGGGTCCTGCTGAAAGTGCTCGACAAGATCGAGAGCGAAGCGGCGGCTGACAAAGCCACCAGCGCCGCGGCCGAGACGCTCGGCGTCACCGTGGGCGGCAGCGTGGAGACAAAAGCTGCTGTCACAGCGGAGCCCAATGTCGCGACGACCCCGGCGGGCGTTCAACCGCCGGACCTCTCCGAGATTCCCCCGGAGGTCCCGGCGCAGGAGACGCCGGCTCCTGGCAAGACGCAGGATGGGACGGCGGGAGAGCCGTCCGACGTGAATGGGATGAGTGTGCCGAAGCCTTCCGGCGACGAGAGTCACGGCGGGGCGACCCCGGTCATTCCGCCGAGCGGCGGCGGTGCTTCGAGCGGACCACCGGAATCCTCCGGCGGTGCAGCCGGTGTGCTGGCGGGTCTGTCCTCGGATGTGATCGCGGGTATCGACCGGTACCTGCGAGTGGATTTTGGGATTTTTGCAGGGATTGTTCTGCTGGCTGGCGCCGGCGTCTACCTGCAATGGCGGTTCCTGAGTAGTGATCGTGTCTGATCGGATGGGTCCCTCGGATCGGGTTGCAGGGCGTCGTTCAGAGGCCGGCCCGAGGGGAGGTTGACGCATGGGAGTTTGCCGGTTGAACTCCTCCAATCTCTATGATAGAATGGGACATTACGGGATGTGTGGCCCGTACCCGCCGGCGTTCGAACGCCGGGTTTCGGCGGGGTCCAAGGCAACGAGTATAGGAGAGCGAAAAAACCGGACATGGATAAGCGGCTGCGTAATGCTCTAAAGCAACTGACGGCCTCTGATACCGAGTCGCGTCGCCGAGCCATGGAGCCTTTTGTGAGGGCGACTTTTGCCCTGTTCATCGGGCATTTGCATCGCTACCTCGGCAACGAAGTGGAATGTGAAGACGTATTGGAGGATGTGTACGCGGACATCTGGGAGAACCCGGATCACCTGCGCGACGTCGAGGATGACAGGCATCTGCTCAGGACGGTGTACCTCTACTACATGCGCAAGCGGCTCCGCGAGGTCTACCGGAGACTGAACCGCAGGGCGTCCCTGTCCCAGGACGACCTGCAGAACCTGATGGCGCCGGACCTGGGGTTGTGCGACCTGATTTCCCAGGAGGAGCTCAAGCAGCTCCTGCACAAGATGCTGGCCAAGCTCAAGGCCCGGGAACGAAAGGCGATCGAGCTGTGGATGGAAGGGATGTCCAACCGGGCGATTGCCAATCAGCTCGGAACGACGGTCGGCGCCGTCAAGATGCTGGAGTTTCGGACGATCTTGAAATTGAGAGAGATGTTGAAAGAACAGTGCAGGGTGTCTGGTGGGGAAGAGTGACGATCTTCCCGGGGCGCCTCAACGCGACAGAGCGCATTGGGGGAACCCCCGAGATTGGAGCGGTTTTCAAATGATGAACGCAGATCGAGAAATCCAGGAGTTGTTGGCCGACTACGCCGGGGCGCTTCGCGACGGGTGTCTGCCGACGTTTCTGAAATCGCTGACCCGCGATGAAGCCAGGCGGATCAGCGAGTCGCGGGACTTCTGGGAAGCCACGGAGATCGTGCGATTGCTGAACAGCGCCGGCTTCGGCGGCAAGATGGTGACGCCGGACGTCGGCCTTTTTATTTCGCGCGTTGACGCGGGGATTGCATCCCGCATGAAGAAGGCTCAGGCGTCAACGCGGAGTCCCAGCCGAAGTCACGTGAATCTCCAGTAAGGATGACGGAATCGACACACCGATATGATTTTGGACAGCTATCAGTGTTCCTCCTGTTACTTTGAGGACAAGGAGCCGAGCACAAGGATCGATCCTTCGACGATCTCCCCGCCCCAGGCGCGGGTGAGCTTCAACAATGTGCTGGTGGTTTTCGTCTGCGTGGAGCGGTACGACGGCCGCGAGGAATTGGAGCAGGTGGTTGACGAGCTGGGCTCGCTGACCGCCATGCTGGGCAAACGACCGATCGTCCTGTGTCCGAACGTGCACCTGTCGATCGACAAGGCCCCGGAGAAACAGGCGATCTTCCTGATCACCGAGTTGGAGAAGATGCTCCGGGAGCGGGGCCACGACGTACACCGCCTGTCGTTCGGCTACCACAAGCGATATGGGCTGGAGTGCAACGGCAACGTCGGCAGCGTGGTCGGCCGGCGGTTCTACGGGTCCGAGCACAAGCAGTTTCTCCGGCTGATGACCCGGCTGGGCGTGTGCCCGCCGGAATCGCTGCCGAGCGACATGCCGGTGTGGGCGAATGCCCTGATGGAACGCCAGTTGAAGGTGCTCGGCAATCGACGAGAAACCTACGAAACCGCCAAGAAAATGCTCGAAGAGCAGCTCGACGCCACCGGCCAGGGCGAGTTGTGGACCTGCATGTTGTTCGAGGGCGAGCGTCAGCCCATGGACGACTATCTCAGCCAGCTTCATACGATTCTCCATGAGTACCCGGATGTCCGGGTGCACCGGGCGATGAATCTGAGCGTCCCGGGGTTCTCCAATGCGGCCCGGCATCTGTTTCGCAGGTTCCCGGAGGCCATCGAGTCGGGCCGGCTGAAGATCTACAACAGCAAGGTCTCGGATATCGAGTTCCTGTTGTCCCGCCGCGCGGGGCTGCTGGCCTTTCCCCAGAGGCCGGGAAAGGCCGGTTCGCACGCGGGCGAGATTTCCTTCGGCCTCTATTGCCGGGACAACGATTTTGCGAAGAACCTGATTCAATGGTACGGTGCGTTTCTCGTCGATGCCCGATTCGGGTGGATCCGCACGGAGGCTGACCTGGACGCGGTCATCAGCGAACTGGAGGAAGAGGCGTTCCAGGAAGGGCAGGAATGAGGGGAGCAAGAAGTGTGGCGTGTAAAGGATGAAGCATAACGTGTTGTGTGCGGAATGGGTCGTGGTTGGCGGTTTCGAACCTCAAACCTCAAGCGTGAAACTACTCTGAGGTTGTGCCTGTGGTTCTCTCGACGGTGCTCGTTGTAGGCTACCTGGTCGTGCTGATCGCTGTGGCTGTGCGCGCACGGACCGCGCGGGAGTACGAGGACTTTTCCATTGCCCGCCGGTCGCTTCCCCTGGCACTGGTTTTCGGCAGTCTCTGTGCGACGTACGTTGGCCCTGGCTTCTCCATCGGTTTTGTCGGCAGGGGGTACAACAGCGGATTTCTGTTCCTGTTCATCGGCGTGGCCTATGCCCTTCAGAATATCCTGGTCGGCCTGCTGATTGCGCCAAAACTGCGGGAACTCAAAGGCTGTTATACGCTGGGCGACGTGGTTGGTCAGAAGTACGGCACGCGGTGCCAGGTGGTGGCAGGGATCATCTCTGTTCTTCTGTGCACGTTGTTCGCCGCAGTGATGATCAGTGCCGGCGGACGCATCCTGCAGAACATGCTCGGCGTGCCGAAGTGGATTGCCGTGGTGTTCGTGGCCGTCGTGACCACGTCCTACACGACCTTCGGTGGCCTGCGGGCCAGCGTGATCACCGACGCGTATCACTTTGCTCTGCACGCGTTTCTCTTCTCCGGGATCCTGCTGTACGAGCTGTTGACCCATTTCCAGGGCGGCGCCGTGTCATTCACTCAGGAGGCAATCGCTGCGACGGTCCAGGGGTTCGAGACCACGACGCCTCTCGAAATCTGCACCTTCATCATTGCCTTCCTGCTCGGCGAGACGCTTATCCCGCCCTATGCGAATCTGGCTCTTGCGTCCAAGACCACGCAGGTCTCCCGCACCAGCTTCGTCCTGGCGGGGTGCTTCAGTGTCCTGTGGTTTCTGGTGATGGTCGCCATCGGCGTTGTCGCCAGGCCGCTGGTTGCCGGCGGCACGTCCGAGGACTACATCCTGCTGAAACTCGTCAAGGCGACGGTGCCTCATGCCGCCTACGCTCTGATGCTGGTGGCGCTGCTCTCGGTGATTCTGTCCAGCCTCGATTCGCTGTTGAATGCTGGCGCGGTGGTGTTCACACAGGACATCCTTCGGCGATTCACCGTGCGGCAGGACAGTGCCGCGTTGACCGCCGGACGGTACTCGACCATCCTCATTGCGGCCGTCGCCTCTGGTCTGGCCGTGTTCGTGCCGAGCGTGATCAAGGGATTGCTCGTCTGTTACGGAATCTGGGCCCCGGCGATCCTGCCTGCGGTGATCATCGGTCTTTGGACCAAGCGGCCGCGCCCCCTGGCTGCGTTCTTCTCGATGATCGTGGGGACGATCGTCGGAGGGGCGGTAGGCATCGTGTTCCTTGTGTTCCAGCATGGGCACGTTTCCAAGGTCGAGACGCCCGCGATCGTCCCGGCGCTGATCTGCTCGCTCCTCGCCTATATGATCGGACATCATGTCCAACGGTTTGTCGGAGGGCCGGACCGATGAGTTCGCTTCTCCTTTCCCTGGTTGTCCTCGCGACCTCGCTGGTCATCATCAGCGGTGTATGGGTCACCATCGCCCTGATTGACGCCGTCTGGCATGGCGGTCGGCCGGCTTCCTCGCAGCCGGTCGACGTACCCGGCAGAAACGCCGAGTGACCTCACGTTTGGTCTGGCATGTGCGGCCGGACCTCACTATAATCCCTCCTGTGTGATCCGAATGTCGGTCGATTCAGGGAGGTGCCTTATGTCGTCGTGTCTTCTCACCAAATCCGTGCGGCTGCCGATTCTTGCGCTCTTTCTGGTTTGGGCCGGCGAGGCGGTTGCCGCGGGCGGGCCGTGCTCCGTGACGCTCGCCGATCTGCGATGCGAGTATCTGAAGGACCCTCTCGGGATCGACGTGCGGCAGCCCCGGCTGAGCTGGCAGCTCGTGGCGGCGGACCCGGCCGCCCGTGGACAGAAGCAGACCGCTTACCACATTCTGGTGGCGAGCACGAAGGCCCTCCTCGACGAGGACAAGGGTGATCTCTGGGATTCCGGCGAGGTGGCCTCGGACCAGTCCGTACACGTCGTCTACACGGGCAAGCCGCTCAGATCCGGAGCCGCGTGCTTCTGGAAGGTCCGCGTGAAGGACCAGGCCGGTGCAACTTCCGCCTGGAGCGCGCCGGCGCGATGGACGATGGGCCTGTTGGAGAAAACCGACTGGTCGGCCAGGTGGATCGGAACGGACCAGGTCTTCACACGCCAGCGCTCGGGGGGTGACATGGTGCCCGACCCGTGGCTGCGGAAGACGTTCGAACTGAAGGCCAGGCCCGAGACCGCCGTGATCTACGTGGCCTCGGTCGGCTATCACGAGGTGTACGTGAACGGTGAGCGGATCGGCGACGCGATCCTGTCGCCGGCCGTGACGAACCACCGCAAGCGAGCTCGATATGTCGCCTATGAGATCGCCGACCAGCTCAAAGAGGGCAGGAACGTCGTCGGTCTGTGGCTCGGTGTCTCCTGGTCGATCTTCCCGCCGTACAAGACGGACGACCGGCCGCAGACGCCGATCGTGCTGGCGCAGGCCGAAATCAGATTGGCCAACGGCGAGGCCGTGAGGGTGGCGACGGACGACGGTTGGCGGACGCACCCCAGTCCCAACACGCTGCTGGGCGTCTGGGATTTCACCCACTTTGGCGGCGAGCGATACGACGCGAGCAAGGAAATCACCGGCTGGTGCGAGGCGGATTTCGACGACGCCGGCTGGAAGCCCGCCACTGTGTACTCGCCGAAGCTGGCGCTCTCGGCCGAGATGATCGAGCCAAACCGGCGGATCCAGGATGTTCGCCCGGTCGCGGTCGAGGAGGTCAAGCCAGGCGTGTATCGCGTCGATCTGGGCGTCAATGTCACCGGCTGGCTCGAAGCGGATGTCCGTGGAAAGGCGGGCGATGAGATTAGTTTCAAGTTCTCCGAGCGGCCTGCCCAGGACATGACGAATCGCATCTACAGCAAGTACGTCATCGGTCCCGAGGGCAAGGGTACGTTCCGCAATCGCTTCAACTACTTCACCGGCCGGTGGGTGACCATCGAGGGACTCCAGTACACGCCTGCGCCGAGCGACATCCGCGCGTGGCTTGTGCGGACGGATTATGCGAGAGCTGCGGATTTCGAGTGCTCGAACGAGCTGCTCAATCGGATCTACGACACGACGCTATGGACCTTCGAGGACCTCAGT
Source organism: Phycisphaerales bacterium (assembly GCA_039683175.1). GTDB lineage: Bacteria > Planctomycetota > Phycisphaerae > Sedimentisphaerales > Anaerobacaceae > PLanc-01. The sequence goes on along the minus strand of JBDKRX010000144.1, from coordinate 8,418 downwards.
CTCGGCGGCTACGTCGTCGATTGTGCCCATCGGGAGCGGATGGGCTACGGCGGCGATGCCCATGCGACGACCGAGTGCGGCCTGAACAACTACAGCCTCGGGGCGTTCTACACCAAGTGGAGCCAGGACTGGCGCGACGTCCAGGGCGGCAGCGCCGCCTGGGGCGTCGCGGAGATGGCGGCCGTCAAGGACACCATCGAGAGCGGCAACCTGCCCTATACCGCTCCGACCTACTGGGGCGGCGGCGGGCCCGGCTGGAGCGGCTACTGCGTCACGCTGCCCTGGGAGATCTACGAACGCTACGGCGATACCCGCGTCCTCGAAGAGAACTTCCCCACGATCCAGCGGTGGCTGGCCTTCCTGGAGACCAAGGTCAAGGACAACATCCTCCGGCGGTGGGGCGGCGAGTGGGACTTCCTCGGCGACTGGCTCTGGCCCGGCGCCCAGGGCGTCAACGGCGACACCCGCGAGACCCTGTTCTACAACAACTGCTATTGGATCTTCAATCTGCAAACCGCCGCGGACATCGCGGACATCATCGGCAGGAAAGACGATGCCGCGAAATACCGCGCCCGCGCCGACGAGGTCCGCAAGGCCGTGCATGGCGAGTTCTTCCTCCCGGCCGAGAACAGCTACGTGAACGGTTTCCAGGCGTATCTGGCCATCGCGCTGCTGGTCGATCTGCCGCCGAAGGAGGTCCGTGGGGCCATCGAGAAGCGGCTCGAAGACGAGATCCTGGTCCGGCGCAAGGGCCACATCCACGCCGGCATTACGGGCGGGGCCTTCCTCTTCAAGACTCTGTTGGCTCTCGATCGCCAGAACCTGCTCTTCACGATGGCGAACCAGGACACCTATCCCGGCTGGGGCGATCTCCTCCGCGACGGCGCCACGACGGTGTACGAGTCGTGGGACAAGGACAATTCCCTGTGCCACAGCTCGTACCTCTACGTTGGAACATGGTTCATCGAGGGCCTGGCCGGCATCAAAACCGATCTGTCGCATCCGGGTTTCCAGCAGTTCATCCTTAAGCCTGGCATCGTGGATGACCCGTCGCTCAAGTGGGTAAAGGCCCACCACGACTGTCTCTATGGCCGGATCGTGAGCAACTGGAACCTCGACGAGCGGGGCGTGCTCACGTGGCGGGTCACGATCCCGCCCAATACGATGGCCACGGTCGTCTTGCCGACCGCGGACGAGAGGACGGTCACAGAAGGCGGCCGGCCGCTCGCAAACGTTGCGGGCATCAAGTCCCTCGGCGTTCCATCGGGCCAACTGGCTCTCGAAGTCCAGCCCGGTGTCTATGAGTTCAAATCGGCCCAGGTGGTTCTGAGCCGTCCGTAGTACGTCAGCGTCGCTTCAGCAGGCGTAATCCTCCGGGAAGTTCAGGTAGGCGAACTTGCCGTGGAGTTCGTAGGTCTTGCGGTCGCGGGCCTTGGCGGCCTCCACCTCGTCGTCAAAATACCCGAGGTAATACACCTTGCCGTGACAGCGAATTCGCGCCTCCCACTTGTCGCCGTGGCGATAGACGCCCACGAATCGGGAGACCCCGCCGCAAGGCCCTCTGCCGGCCAGATGCTGTCGCGGCGTACACACCTGCAGGTTGTCGCACCGGTTGTTCAGGCCGTTCCCGTCGATGTGGTGTACGACGCGACCCTTGTGCGGCCGCATCGATGGTGGCGAAAAGCCCGTTGACGAGCGGGACTTGCTTGCCTTTTCGCCCGGGCCGGCAGGGCGGCTGCTGCCGGAGCGTCTTCGCCGGCTTCGCCCTGGGCCGTCGCCACCACTTCGGTCTGAAGTTCCGCCTTCAGGCGGCTCAAGACCGCGTAAACGCAGAACTCCAAACAGGCCATGCGCCCCACCGAATTAACGTGGACAGCGTACTGCCGCTGTCGCCGGGACCGTAGCACTGTCGTATCCACAGGGGGAATGACGGTGGGTGGCACGCGCACGGCCAAACTCGCTTGACCGTGGCGCCCGAGCCGAGCGTTTGTCTGGGATGACCTGCGATTTCATGGCGGTCGGCGCGCTATCGGCTGGGGCTCAGCAGGCCGAGCTTCTCGATCTCCGCGAAGAGCTTGTCCTTGTGGATCGGCTTGACCACGTAGGCCTCGCAGCCCTCGCGGAAGGAGCCCAGGATGTCCTTCGAATCGTCCAGGGCGGTCGTCATGATGACTTTGACGCCGTCGAGGCCGCCGATGCCATGCTCGGCTTCGATCTGGCGGATCGCCTTCAGGGCATCGCGTCCGCTCACGTCGGGCATCATGATGTCCATACAGATCAGATCGTAGGGCTGGTCCGCGTCGAGCGCATCGATGAATTGTTCCACTGCCTCTCGGCCGTCGCGGGCCATGTGGCAATCTGCATAGTTTTTCAGGAATGCGCGCAGCAGTTCTCGCGAAACGGAATCGTCTTCTACAATCAGGCACTTCATGGCTGTTCTCCTTCGGCTCTTACACCGTCTGACCGCAGGTCGGCTGCTCCAATCGGTGGTCGGCCGCCTGTCGTTTGACTATCTCCATCCAATCGGCTTGAGAGACGAAACTCTCCAGCCGTTGGAACCGTGTTTGAATTTCCTTCAGGAGTTCTTCGGCCTGGGAGAGGTCCCCGTCGGCCGCCAGATGCTCCAGACGTTTTGCCACCTCCGCGAGCCGCTCGACGCCGAGGTTGGCGCTCGAGCCTTTGATGGCGTGGGCATACAGCTTCACATTAGCCGCATCCTTCGCTTCGACCGCCTCGCTCAGCGCCGCCAGACGGGTCCGGTTATCCTGGATGCAGACGGGCATCAGCTCGCGGACGAGGTCTTCATCTCCGATCCGGGAAATGAGCCGGTCCCACAGGATCATCGGCGTCTCCAGGGGGCCGTCCGCCCGGCTCGAGCCGCCGGTGTCGCGAGCTGACGGCTGCAAAGGGTCTGTCGCTTGGATCCGTTCGTGCATAGGGTCGTTTTCCTCCGACTGCAGATACCGTGTCAGGACTGCTACCAGCTTGTCCTGCTCGATCGGCTTGGCGAGGTAGTCGTTACAGCCGGCCGCCAGGCACTCCTGCCGATCTCCCTTCATCGCGTGAGCGGTCAGGGCGACGATTGGCGTTGTCACGCCGAGACGGCGCAGCTCGCGTGTGGCTTCGTGCCCGTTCTTCCGGGGCATCTCGACGTCCATCAGGACCAGATCGTAGGCGTCGCGGGCCGCCTCTGCGACCGCATCGTCGCCGTTTTCGACGACAGTCACGTTCAATCCGAGCCGTTCGAGCATGCACTGGATCAGAAGCTGGTTGGTTCTCACGTCCTCGGCCACCAGCACGCGGCCGCAGAACCGCGTGCTCTGTGAACCGATGTTCTTTGTCCCCGCCGGTTTGTCCACGGAGGAATCCTGCGGCGACGCCTCTTCCTGTGTGCAGACGCCGGCCGAGATGGTCAAGGAGAACACCGATCCCCGGCCCGGCTCACTTCTCACAGTGACGGCGCCTCCGAGCAGTTCCGCCAGCCTTCTGGTGATCGTCAGACCCAGGCCGGTCCCGCCGTACTTGCGGGTCGTCGTGCCATCGGCCTGCGTGAACGCCTCGAAGATCAACTCCTGCTTGTCGGAAGGGATGCCGATGCCGGTGTCCTCGATGTCGAAGCGCAGTCGCGGTTCCTCGCGCGGCCCATCCGGGCGAACATGAACGTGAACATAGCCGGCCTCGGTGAATTTGGTCGCGTTGCTGATGAGGTTCAGCAAACACTGTTGCAGACGAGAGCCGTCCGTGCGGACGAGATCGGGCACGTCCGGACTCTTGGTCACCTGGAGTTCCAGGCCTTTGATGTCCGCGAGGGGGCGCATCATCCTCTCGACGGAACGCAGCACGGCCGCCAGGTCACAATTCTCCAATTCGATCTGAACCCGATTGGCCTCGATCTTGGACAAATCGAGAATGTCGTTGATCAGCTCCAGAAGATGATGACCGCTGTCGCGGATCATGCCGACGTATTCCCTCTGCTCGGCGGTGAGCTGCTGGTCGGCCAGGAGGTCGCTGAACCCGATGATGGCGTTCATCGGGGTACGGATTTCGTGCGTCATGTTCGCCAGGAACTGACTCTTGGCGGCGTTTGCCGCTCTGGCCTGGGCGGCCATCTCGTTGGCGCGTGTGGTGGCCTCCCTGAGGTCCCGGGTCATCTGTTCGGCCTGCTCCTTGGCTTGCTTCAGGCACGCTTCGGCCTCCTTGCGTTCGGTGATGTCCAAATGGGTGCCGCATGCCCGGAGCGGTCGTCCGTCCTTGCCTCGCTCGGTCACACGTCCTTTGTCCAGGACCCAGACCCACCGGCCCGACTTGTGTCTGAGCCGATGCTCCGTCTCATAGGAGGCCGTCCGGCCCTGAAGATGGGCCTCCAGTGCCGACATTGCCGCCGGCAGATCGTCCGGATGCACCAGGTCCTCCCAGGTGCTCACATGCGGCTTCAATTCACCCCGGACGTACCCCAACATCTCGAGCCAGCGAGAATTGACGTCGATGCACCCCGTGGTGACATTCCAATCCCAGGTCGCCAGATCGCCGCCGGAGATCGCCAGGTTCAGACGCTCCTCCCGTTCTCTCAACGCCGTCTCGGCCTTCTTTCGCGTCGTGATGTCTTTCAGCACGGCCATCGACCCGGTGATCTCTCCATGCGTTCCCCTCAGCGGGCTCAGGGAGATCTCGACATCAATCGTCTCGCCGGTCTTCCGGATGATCTTCGTTTCCAGATGGTTCTCATTCCTGTCGCGATGGGTGTCGAGCGCGAGGAGCCTCTGCCATTCCTGCGGCGGATGCAGGGTGCTTACCTCGCGGCCCTCCAGATCCGACGCGTCCATGCCGAGCAGCTCTTCCGTCACCCGGTTCCAGGAGACGAGCCGCAGAGCGCAATCCGCCACCGTGATCGCCACTGCGGAGTTCTCGAAGATCGTGCGATAGCGTTCCTCGCTCGTGCGCAATTGACGTTCGTATTCCTTGCGCTCGATGGCGTAGCGAATGACGCGGGACAGCACGGAGCCGGTGATATTGTCCTTCGTCAGGTAGTCCTGGACACCCTTCTGCATGGCGTTGATCGCCATCTCCTCGTCTCCGTGACCGGTGAGGATGACGACCGGGATTTCATCTGTCCAGGGCGCGAGGGAGGCGATGGACTCGAGGCCATGACTGTCGGGCAGGCCGAGATCGAGAAGGACGATGTCGGGTCTGTCCACGTTGAGCGAGGCGAGAGCTTCGGCCAGACAGGCGGCCTGCCGCGTGTTCACCGTGCCCAGAGAGGACCCGGCCAGTGCCCGAATGAGAGCCTTGCGGTCCACGGGGTCGTCTTCCACGATGAGTATGTTGACTGTTCCTTCAGAACGTGAGATCACGTGTGATTCCCTGTGAATCCAGTTATCCTTGATACGAGACCAATGCGTGGCTTTTCAGCCGCCACGGCCAGTATCGGGCAGCAGCGGCCACCGCTGCGGTGGATTCCACGCGGTCCGAGAACAGTCGCGATCCGATGCGCAGCCGCCGACCGCCCACGGGGACTCCCAAGGTGCGCTCCGATAATCCGGAGAAAAGCCCTTCTGTTGCGTTGCGAGGTTTGATAGCATGGCAACTCTGAGTCCACGCAATAGGCGGCTTGTGGAAACCGTCTGACCTTGTGTCGCAGGCGTGTAGCGACGCCTTTGGATGTTTCTCGAAAGGAGCAGATGATGAGTCGACTGAATCGCCGGGGGTTCCTGAAACGCACGATGGCCGCGACGGCCGGTTCGTACGCAGCCCTGTCTTCCTTCACCCCCCTCATGCCCACCGCGCTGGGGGCCAACAACGACATTCGCATCGCGGTGGCCGGGATCAACAGTCGCGGCGGCGCCCATGTCAACCAGTTCCAGGAGCTGGAGGGTGTCCGCGTGGTGGCGCTGTGCGACCCGGACAAGCAGGTCCTCGCCAAGGGGGTCGAAGGGTTCAAGAGAAAGTACGGCGTCGATGATTCCGCCATCAAAGGCCATCTGGACATCCGGGAAGTCCTGGATCGCAAGGATGTCGATGCCCTCGTGATCGCAGCGCCGAACCACTGGCACTCGCTGATGACCGTCTGGGCCTGCCAGGCGGGTAAGCACGTGTACGTGGAGAAGCCGGTCAGCCATTCGATCTGGGAAGGCCGCAAGATGGTCGAGGCCGCCCGCAAGTACAATCGGATTGTCCAGGCCGGCACGCAGCATCGGTCTTGTCCCGCCGTCCAGGAGGCCGCCCGCGATATCCAGTCGGGCAAGTACGGCAAAGTCCTCTGGGTCCATTGCTCTGTGCTCCACGCGCGCAAGAGCATCGGCAAAGTGACCGAGCCGCAGCCGGTGCCCGAGAACATCGACTACAACCTCTGGGCTGGTCCCGCGCCGATGACTCCGGTCATGCGGCAGAGTTTCCACTACGACTGGCACTGGCAGTGGGCCTGGGGCGACGGCGAGATGGCCAACTGGGGCATCCACTATCTCGACGATGTGCGCCACATGCTGGGCTGGAAGGACGTGCCCACCAAGGTGGTTGCAGCGGGCAACCGGTTCGTCTGGGACGACAACGGCGAGACGCCGAACGTGCACTACGCCCTGATGGATTACGACGGCCTGCCGCTGGTGGTGGATATCCGCAACCTGCCCGACCCGAAGCGTCGCGGCGGCAGCGACGGCGCCCTGTATCAGGGCGCCCGCGGCGGCAATTACATCCAGTGCGAGAATGCCTCGGTTCGCATCGCTCGCGGCGGCGGCTGGTCCTACGACAACGACGGCAAGCGGTTCTATCAGTACAAAGGCGACGGTGGCAGCGGACACGCCCAGAACTTCATCAACGCCCTCCGCAGCGGTCAGCGCGAGGACCTGGCGGCCGAGATCGAGGTCGGCCACTTCGGCACCGCGATCTGCCACCAGGCCAATATCGCCTGGCGGGCCGGCAAAGAGGCCACGGTGGACCAGGTCCGCGAGAGCATGCGGTCCCACGATGACGCCGCGGATACGCTCTACGCCATCCTGAAGCAGCTCGACGGCAACGACGTCAACCTCACCCAAAAGCCATTCGTCCTCGGTCCGACGCTGACCTACGACCGTGCCAAGGAGCAATTCACCGGCGACCACGCCGAGCAGGCGAACAAGTACATCAAATGCTCCTACCGCGAGCCGTTCGTCATTCGCGACAGCGTATAGGCGAAGCCTCTTTTCGCTGCATCGAGAGCCCGAGCAATCGGGCTCTTTTTCTGCGCCCGGCGTGCTGTTTCTTTCCCGGATTCACTGCGATTCTTGACTTGCAGCGGGAATCCCCCCATAATGCCGGATGTCGCAGGGGCAAACGACGGCGGGTCCGGTGATTCGCCGCCGGGGGTGATGCGGTCCGGGGGATCGGAGGTCGCATTATGTTCGATGTCGAGCCGTTCAAGCCGAGAATCGTGGAACTCTGTCGTCGGTCCAAGGTGTGTCGACTGGACCTGATCGGGCCCGCCGCCGTCGGAGACTGTGCCGGCGAAAGCGAGATCGATATCCTCGTCCAGTTCGAGCACGATGAAGGCCTGCTCTTCAACCGCTTCTTCGACCTGAAGGAAGGCCTCGAGCGGGTCCTCGGCCGGCTGGTCGATGTCACCGTCGAGGAGACGGTACGGAACCCGGAGGTCTGGGAGAGCATCGAACAAAGCCGAAAGACGGTCTACGCCGCCTGAGCCGCAACATCTGGCTGTTCGCAATCGCTCGGGCCGGCATCGGTGCCTGGATGTCACGCCCAGGCGATACCCTTGGCGGGTCTTGGGCCCACTACACGCAGATGAGAACAGGCTTGGGCGGTCTGTAAGGTGAGTTCTTGACCCACGCGCCAAGCTCATGTGTGTTGAGAGCATGGTTTCCATCAACTATCCTGCGATGAGGACAGAGTGCCCATGCAAGCCAATCGACGACAATTCATTGCGGCCGGCCTTGCCGGGGGTGTAGCGGCCACTGTGCCGGCGCTGTCATACGGTTCTCAAGCCCGGACCTTGGGTTCCGCAGGGGTCCTGAACCCGAGGTATCCCGTGCTCGATGAGATCCTCAGGCAGCCCGTTCTCACGAAAGAACTGTTCCCGACGCCCATCATCATCGAGACCCTGGAACTGCTTCGGTACAAGGGTAGTTTCCTGTGCCGGGTGCGTTCCACCGATGGAGCCCAAGGTATTTCGGTCGGGCACAGCGAGCTGAATTCGCTCTATTCCATCTTCGTCAATCGAGTGCAGCCGTTCTTCCTCGGCAAGGACGCGCGCGACCTGGACCTGCTGCTGGAGAAGGTCTACATTTATAGCCTGAATTTCCGCCTGAGCGGCTTGGCCCTCGGGGTCCCTCTGGCCACCGCGGAGTTCGCCATTCTCGATATGCTCGGCCGCATCGCGGGCAAATCCATGGGCCAGTTGATCGGAGAGATCCACCATCCCGATGTTGCCGT
>JBDKRX010000143.1:0-28084 GCA_039683175.1 Phycisphaerales bacterium | reverse complement strand
AACGCCGGTTGCAGCGAAGCAATCTGCTCTGAGTTCATCTCCAGATTCTCCAAAATATCTACCGTCAGGAGAATCATCGGATCACATCTCACAAAATCTTGAGCCAAAGTAGCGCTGTCGTACTAAGCCTCAGGCAACAGTCTTCATCGTGGACGACGACAGAGCCGTTTGCGACGGCTTGGCCGAGCTGGCAGATACGGTGGGACTCCGAGCCAGGACTTTCACGACCGCCCAGGAATTCCTCGACGCCTTCGATCCTTCTCAGGCGGGATGCCTGGTGCTCGACGTGCGACTGCCGGGCATGAGCGGCCTGCGGCTCCAGGATGAAATGATCACCCGAGGCATCACCCTGCCCATCATCTTCATCTCGGGTCACGGCGATCTACCCATGGCCGTCGAGGCCATGAAGAAGGGCGCCTACGACTTTCTGGAAAAACCGGTCGGTGATCAGATGCTGCTGGACCGCCTCAACGCGGCGTTGGCCGAGGACCTGCGTCGGCGCGAATCCAGGATGGAAGTCGCCGCTCTCCAGCGCAAGCTCGCCCTGCTAACGCCGCGTGAACGCGAAGTCCTGCAACTGCTGAGACTCGGCAGGTCGACGGGCGAGATCGCCAGGGCACTGGATATCAGCCAGAAGACCGCCCAAGTTCACCGGACCCACATTCTCGAGAAGATGGAGGCAGATACGGTCACGAACCTCGTCACCTTGCTGCACCAGTGCAATGCAGCGCAGGTGTTGCCTCCTCCCGTGTGAAGCGCGGCGGTCACGTCGCTGCCTGCCGGCTGGGCGGAGAATACAGGGTCTTCCGCAATCTCGCCAAGGGCCGCCGAGCGGGGATCCGGACGGCCTCAATAGCTGATCGCGACTATTGTTCGATCAGCGAGTACAACTGGTCGGCCAGACATGGATTGAGGCTCTCAAGGGTATGGTATTGCTGCAGAGCGAGGTCCCTGTCTCCAACCTGCAAGTAGGCCCTGCCGAGGTTGTAGTATGCCTGAGCGTGTTCCCGATCGACCAGAACGGCATCCTTGAAGCACTCGATGGCTTGTGCGTACATCCCGGCTCGGAGATACGCTCTCCCGGTCAGCACCTGAGGTTCGGTGACCTTCGGGTCCAACTCCTTGGCCCGCTTGAACGCCTGCATCGCCTCGTCGTACCGTCCCGCGCTGGACAAGGCAATTCCCAGCGACAGGTGCGCATCGGCCGATCCGGGCCGGATCCGCAGCGCTCTCTCATACGAATCGACGGCCTCGCTGTACCGTCCGCGGTCGAGGTGCGCCCTGCCCAGACCGAGGTGGGCGTCAAAACAGTTCGGGTCCAGAGAAATCGCCTCTCGGAAGCAGGCGATCGCCTCTTGAATCCGTCCGACGTCGCCATAGGCGTCGCCCAGGAGGACCTGGGCCGCAGGGTCCGTCGGCTTGAGCTTGACCAGACTCTCGCAGGCCGCCACCGTCTTGGCCGATTGACCGGGCGTGTTGTAGTGCTTCTTCAGAAACGTGTAGGCGCGGGCGCTGTCGGGGTACGTGTTGGCCACCCCCACGAGGAGCCGGGCCTTGAGACCGCTGGAATCCAGCAACCCGATGCAGATGACTCCGATAAAAACAAGCACCGCCAGGATGCCGACCTGCAGCATCCGAGGCCCGTATTTACCCGCACTGCGTCGATTCCTGTTTTCGACGTGTCCGGCATCGCCCTGCGGCCGCTGTCGAGGCAGTGAACATTCATCGGGGACCATTGCGCGCACCTGTGAAAACAGTCTGTCTCTACGTCCCAGTACGACCCTTTCGGCTGTGGTGCGGACCGCCCGCCCACCTCGGCGGACCATCCGGCGTCACCCCGTAAAAAAGCATATCAAACGCTCCACTCGCCTCCAAATCGCGTGAACCCGCGGGCGTTTTCGACCACCCCAAGGTGTTTCACCATTGCATTGCACCTGCGCAGCAGGTACCCTCTCCGTGACGTGCACACGACCTGGATGGCGATTCGCTGGAGGGTCCTGCAGGCCGCCCCACGACAGGGTCAATGAAACACACGGGCAGCGCGTGATGTATCACTCGTATCAGGGATAACGCTGGAAGATGACGAAGAAGACTCGCGAACAGAGACGACGGTATCGCGCCTCCATTCCAGGCGCCGGCAGAACCTCCTATCAGAAGAAATACGACAAAGCAATGGCCGGCCGGGATCCGAAGGCCGGCATTGCGGCCAAATGCCTGGACTGCATGTACTGGCAGCGGACGCGGATCACAGAGTGTCCTATCGTCTGCTGCCCTCTGTGGCCGTACCGACCCTTCACCAACGGGACCGGATGATTCATCCCGGTCGCTTATTTCGTCGTTTGCGGCATTGAGAGGGTGAACGTGTGGGACGCATCGAGCGTGCGTCTACCCTTCTGGCAGGAGGTTGTGATTCGAACGCCGGCTCTGCCGTCCTGCACCGCCAGGAACTGCACGGCAAGTCGGGCCTCTCGGCAACCGAACGCCGCAACGTCAAGACCGACCGGTTCCCCCGCGGCGACATCGCGACCGGCGGAGACCTTTTCGCTCGCCCAGGCCAAACCGCTGGCGATCAGGCTGCGCTCGACCGCCCGCAGATAGGCGGTATCCGCGTGAAAGAGCATCGTGTTGGCGCCGTCCGTCAATACGAACATCGCAATGCCCACGACGATGAGCGCCATGATGACGAATGTCAGGATGAAGCCGCGTTCTCTGGTCATTGGATCTCGACTCCTTCTGCAAGGCCACGAACGAAGAACACGTACGAACTGAGGAACCTGCGCATCAGATGCCCATGCACCCGCTGCTTCAGGTACGAATGAACCTCCACGGCGCAGGTGTTGCCGTCTTGCGTCCAGGGTTTCCACTCGATCACCGCGTCCCGGGCCGCCCATACGCGTTCGTCGCCCTCCTGTGTGCCCAGGACCGTTCGCACCACCCGGCCGGCCTCAATGCGATAGCAGACAACGGCGTTCGGCTGCTGGATCAGCAACGAGGTCTCGTCTGCCTGCCTGTCCTGGAACTGCTTCGGCAGCGCAGTCGCTCCAGCCACATCCCGTCGCATCTGATCGAACAGGTTCTGCACCGTCGTGTTCTGCTGCACCAGTTGGTTCATCCGCGGGACATCCTGAATGAAGGTTCGGAACAGGCTGTTGATCGCCACCATGACGAGCGGGAGGACGAGAACGACCACGAGTATCTCGACGAGCGAAAAGGCCCCGTTCCTGCATGATCGCTGCCTGATGATTGATGCTTGTGTGTACATGAGACCGCCCTTGTTCAACAATCCATGATCCATCATCAACGATCCTCCCGGACGTATCGCTCCAGGCGAACCATGACCGCATGAGGGCCGGCCTTGCCGGTTGCGGTAACGCGGAGCAACTCCAGCCTCTCCCATGGCCCGGCCCCCGGCGTTCGCTCGATCGCAACAGCTACGTCCGGCCAGAGCCTCTTGATCTCGGCCTCGTCGATCGGCCTGCCGGTGGTCGCCAGGCTGTCGAGCTGGGCCTCGGCAGCCGCCATGCATCGCTGGCGGGTCCATTGGTAGCGGTTGAACAGGGAGATTCCCTGGATGGACACCGCCAGTCCCACAAGGGCCAGGCCCAGCAACGCCATGCCGACCATCAACTCGGCCGTGAAGATGCCCTTTTGCCTCATCCCGTTTGCAGCCATGGTCATGCCTTGTCCTTGAGTCTACGGATACACGTTGAGAGCCATCATGTTGATGATCGCCACGGTCGGCGAGAAGATCGCATAGACCACGAACCCGACCATCAGGCCTACCGCCACGATCCCTACCGGCCACAGGATGTACCGCGTCAGGTTGACGCGATACACATAGCTGGAGCGGTAGTGCGATTCGAGCAGTTCCAGGATCGCGGGCGTGTTCGCTGTCTCGGCGCCGCTGTCGAAGGCCCAGGCCAGCGCCCGACCGAGTCCGCACCGGCGCGCCGATTCGGCGATGTTCTCGCCTCGCTCGACGCGGTCCAGCCAGCATTGCAGACGCTTCTGCAGGAACAGGTTCACGTCGAGTTTCAGCGTGCCGCGGATTGCCTCGTTCACCGGACAGCCCGCCGTCAGGGAGATTCGCAGCAGTTCCAGCACCTGTACCATGGCAAGGCGTTTCTCAAACCCGCGCACAAAGGGCAGCGACCACATGAGCAAGTCGCCATGCCACAGAAGAAAGCCCTTCCGGTCCCGCTGCCGTCGCGCCGAGCGATACATAGAATGAACCAGAACCACCACAGCAGCCAGGATCAGGATCAGGATCCCATAGGGTCCATCCGTGAGACCACGCATGATCGAACACAGCACACGAGTGGCGAACGGCAACCGGCCTTCCACGACTTCGGCCAACGCCGCATCGAGCCGAGGCAGGACGAACGTCATCACCCCGACCATGAGAAAGAGGATGAAGGCGATCACGAGGACGGGATAGAAGGGATGAATCGGCCGCAGTCTCCGAGGACCGACGGTCTGGCATTTGACGTCGGCTTCTATCGCGCGCAGGGCGGCCGGCAACTGGCCAATCCCTTCGCCCGCCGCGATCATCGCCAGCGCCCCGGATGGACACTGAGCGTATCCTCGCCGGACGGCGTCCGCCAGAGAACAGCCTTTCACAAGCCACATTTTGATCCCTCGGAGGATCATGCCGGTTTCCGAGGAATCGCCGGTGGCGGCGCAGTCCAGCGCCATGGGTAGAGGAAGGTTCTGCCGCATGCTGGCTGCGAGGAAGGAGAATACGTTGACCGCCCTCGTGTGCCGGGAGGTCACGCCGTAGTTGATCAGGGAGGCGAAGATCACCAGGCCCGACGCGATGAAGACCACCACAAGGGCATAGCCGGTCCCGAGAGTATGGATGCCCGCCAGCAGGACCCCCATGACGAGCATTCCCAGGATGCCGACCAGCAGGTACCAGGCGCCCCAGTGGAACCACTGGCGGCTCTGACGCTCCCAACCCGTCGCGGCGACGACGATCAGCGTGAGCAGGAAGAGGAAGACGGCGACGACGTCAATCTCCGGCGAGTCCGTCGCCGCCGCGACATACACCAGGAAGGTCATGACGATGGGCAGCATCGAAAAGGCAATCGCCGGTTTCTTCCAGGCCAGATACAAATAGGCCAGTCCGATGCCCGCACATAGCGTCGATATTACGGTCATAACGACTCCTCTTTAGCCTACGGCCCCGAGACTGTTCACCACCTGGATGATCGGCAGGAGCATCCCGATGATCGCCATGGCGATCACCACCCCGATGCCGACGATCATGGCCGGTAGGAGAATCGTCTGCAGTTGCGATTGCCCCACGCGGGCCTGGTCGGCGTACATCTCGCCCAGGCTGGCGAGATTGTCCTGCAGCTCGTTCCGCTGGGCGCCGAGCTGGACGGAATAGAGGAACAGTCGCGGCAGCACGCGAGCGCTGTGTCCGGCCTCCAGGATGTTGGCCCCTCGTTCGACCTGTTGCGACACGGCCTCGCTGTCCTGGACGAGCAGGCCGCTGCCCGAGCTGACCGCCCCCAGCCGCAGGGCCTCCGGCGTATCACAGCCGGCCCCGATCAGCACGGCCATCGCCTCCGCCATCCGGCTCAGAATCGTCGCACGGTACAGCCTGCCAATCACAGGCAGCTTCAAGAACAGCGACTCCTTGACTCGTTGCCCCCCGGGCGTCGACGAGAGACTGGCGAAGAGGAGGACCGCCGCGCCAATGAGGATGCCCAGGACGATCCAGAACGGAATGATGTGGTGCGCAAGGGCAAACATGCCAACCGTGAGAACGCACAATCTCCCGCCTACCATTTCCGACAGGATGGTCTCGAATTGGGGAATCACGAAGAGGAACAGGCCCGTGATGATGATGGCCCCCAGCGCCAGAATGACAAGGGGATAGCTCACCGCCTCGATGACGATGCGCCGCGTATGCCCGGCCAGCTCCATGTGGCGATTGAGGCTCGTGAGCATCTCACTGAGCCGGCCGGTCTCGACCCCTGCCTTGAGGATGCGTCCGTAGAGCGGCGGGAAACTCTTCTCCCTCTTGCCGAAGGCCTGCTCGATGGGCACGCCGCGTTCGAGGTCGCCTGCAATATCCTCGATAAGCTGACGCATCGACTTGGACGTGATGTCCTGGGCTAGCTCGCGCAGGCCTCGCTCCAGCGGGACACCCGCCTTGGTGATCGAGGCCAACTGCTGGTTGAAGAGCAGGAACTCGTTGCGTCCCACCGCCGTCTTGGGCCGCTGGCCCTCGGCCTTCTCGATCTCGTTCACGTTGAGACTCATTTCCCGAAGGGTTTTCGTCGCCTCCTCGGGGGAACCCGCTTCAACGGTCCCTTTCATCAGCCTGCCGGCCGACGTAAGCGCATCGTACCTGAAGGTTGCCATTTATCGTTCCTTTGGTTGCAGGTTCAACTCGTACCGAATGATGTCTTTTGCAGAGCCCCCCTCGGGCATCGGTCCCGCCAGGATGGCCTGCGTTTTCGTGATCCGTTGGTATTCGAACGGCTTGTCCGTCACGGGATCGTTCGGAAGGGCCGGCTTGATCTCATCAAGAGTCTCCGGCCATTGGCCGGCTTTCGTGGCACACCCCCGGAGGACCTCGACGTATTGCATGGCGATCAGATGCCGATTAGCCCTTCGCAGGACCTGACGGGGCCGAACCCGGTCGGCCTCTTTCATGCCGTAGAGTTCCGAAGGTTCCTCATCGACGAATGGCTGGGGGATTACGCGAATCGCCGTCTCCAGACTCGGCGAGTCCGGCTGCTGGACATACAGTTCCATCTCGCCGCAGGTTACACCGACAATCGCGGCGCCAACCAACGTATGAACCAGCGTCGGACCTTCACAGACATGCCGGGCGAGCGAGAATGCTGTCCCCAGGGTTTGCACGGACGAGGCGTAGCTGCCGCAGGCAAGCTGGGACCGAGCCTTCAGGGCAATCAGGAACACGAGGTTGCGAAGCGATTGGAGATCGATGGCGGAGTTGCCTGCGGAGTTGATGACCCAATTGCACCGCCTGCACTTGCCCGCCTGCTCCAACAGGGGCAGACACACGTCGTACGAACGAAGCACCGCTGCGACCTCGTCCTGCGGCAGTTCCTTCAGAGGCAACTGTCTCCAACTCTTGATCTTCGCCCAATCCAAATCCTTCGGCAACGACTCGACGGCTTTCGCATACAGCGGAAAGGCATCACCTTCGGTCATGTCCTGAGGCGCAGGCAGAAACCGGAACTCGGTGCCCGATACGTTCTGAGGAGCGGCGTGCAGAACCAGTTTCGTCGTGCCATCCCGGAGATCTCCGCCGCTTGCTCCGGGACAGGGCCGCCAAGACAAGAGCAGCAACACTCCGAGAACTAATCGTATCCGTTTCCCATCCATGTCATCTCACTCCCGACAGATTGCCGATTCCCCTTGTGGGCCAATCCCGCAAGTCTTGTTCAGTTCGGCTTCAGTTGTCACGCCGGACTCGACCAGGCGCCTTCCGTCATCGAGAATGCCGGCGTATCCTTTGCTCCTGAGCAGGGTCTCCAGTTCGTCCAAGTCGGCTTTTGCGAGGACCGCCTTCCGCAGTTCGCCGTCCAGTTGGGCCATCTCCGCGATCAGGGCCCTGCCGCGAAAACCCGTGCCGAGGCACGCCGGACAGCCGACCGCTTCGAACCGTCCGTCGTCGCCCTGCTTCTTGCAGCGGTCACACAGCGTCCGCACGAGTCTCTGGCTCACGATCGCGGAGATGCTGGAGGTCACCTGATAGGGCTCGATGCCCATCTCCAGGAGTCGCAATAGCGCGCCGGCGGGCGTGCCGCTGTGCATCGTGCTCATCAGCAGATGGCCCGTGAGACCTGCCTCGATGGCGATCTTGGCCGTCTCGGCGTCGCGGATTTCCCCGATCATGAGCACCTGGGGGTCCTGGCGGAGCAGCGAGCGGAGGGCCGTGGGGAACGTCATCTGACCATGCGGCGTGATCGGCACCTGCGTAACGCCGTCAATCCGGATCTCGACCGGGTCTTCCAGGGTAACGATGCTCTTTCCCGGCAGGGTCTTGGCGATATATCGAAGCAACGCCGCCAGCGTGGTGCTCTTGCCGCTGCCGGCCGGACCGGTCACCAGGAGCACGCCCTGGCTCTGAGCCGCGATGGTCTTCAGTTGCCGCTCGGCCCTCTCGCCGAAGCCAAGCTGCTCCAGATCCAGCAGCTCCTCATTTCGATAGAACAGCCGCACCACGGCCCGTTGGCCGTAGATGGTCGGGAAGATGGCGAGGCGGACATCGGCAACCCTTCCGGCGGCCTTCCCGTCCAGCTCGAGCCGGCCTTCCTGCGGGATGTCGTTGCGGTATGTCAGCAGGCCGCCAAGGACCTTCAGACGCGCCACGACGTTGTCGGCCACCGCGGCCGGCAGGCTCTCCACGGGATTGAGCACGCCGTCCAGGCGGTACTTCACCTTCAGATCGGCGCCCGTGGGCTCGAAGTGGATGTCGCTGGCCCCGGCCACAACGGCCTTCGCAAGTAGCTCATCCACAATCTCGACCACATCGTGGGCTCCGGATCGCGGTTGTTTCTCACGATTCTTCGTCATCATAACACGCAGCCAGAATCCCTTGCTTATTTTCCTTTCTGCCATGCTCTTGCACATGCTTAGACGCATGGCGGCGCCGTGTGTTAATCGAGCAGATATTTTTCGCTTTTTCGCGGTCCTGGTGTTAACATGGATGGTCGCGGCGCGTCCTATTCGGTGGAATACTGGATCAAAGAACGGTGTCTATGTTCGACCGGGCCATCAAGTACGACCTCTTTTGGGACTCCGTGGCATCCGAGGCCGTGGAGGAGAACCAGCGGTGGATCCTCACCGCCATGAACCGGTACGGCCACGAGCTGGTCACCATGCTCTGGCGAATCCTGGGCAATGAGCAGGATGTCTGTGACGCGTACCAGACGACCTTCCTGCACCTGGCTCACCACGAGGGAGGTCGCAAGCCCAAATGGGTCAAGGCGTACCTGTTCCGTACGGCCAGCAACACAGCCATCTCAATGTTGCGACAGAGGATCGCCGAGCGAAAGACCCTGTCGAGCATGACGCAGGATGGCGAACAGGAACCGACGATTGAGGTGGACTTCGACACCCGACACCTGGCCGAAAACCTCCGCTCCCACATCGCCCAACTGCCGGAGCATCTGCGAAGCGTAATCACGCTTCGCGATCTCGGCGAGTTGTCCTACGCGGAGGTGGCTCGCATCATGGGCGTCTCGGCCGGCACGGCTCGCGTGTATCGCTGCAAGGCCGTGCAGATGCTGGCGATGTGGGTGAATGATGAGGAGAACCGATGAGACTCCTGAAGCATGGGGAGACAACATGTTCGTGTGAAGGCCGCTCGTTGCAGGGCAGGTGGGGAAACCTCTATCGGCGTCTCGTAGACACGGCACACCGCCAAGTTGGTCCTGGGGCGCCATGGGCCCGGCGGCATATCGCCAACTGCCCCAGATGCCAGCGACGGCTCGCCACCCTGAACAGAGTGGATCTCGCTCTATCGGTGATCAGGTCGCAGCCGCACCGGCTCGACCTCTTGACGCGCGCCAACAACGCCGCGATACGCATGCTCAGCAACCGCCTGCGGCAGACGGCCGAGGCGGATCGGCTCAAGCAGGCACAACCGGAGCCGTCCTTGGCGGAACGCCTGGTCGAACCTCAGAATGCCCTCATCAACATGGCGGCGTGTCTCGCGGTTCTGGCCTTGACGAAAACAGGGATTTTCACCTCCCTGGACAAAGCCCACACCCGCGGCCAGGCCGCAATGAGACAATACTACACGAACCAGGCCGGTGAAGACATCGCCAACGAGCTCTTCAAGACCTGAGACTACTCGATGATGACTGTGACGGTCGGCAGCGCCCCGTCGAAGTAGATGACCCCGCCGTCCGTGATCATATTGGGCCATTCACCATCCACGAGAAACAGCGCTTCCGATCCCGTCGCATGAGTGACCGTGTCCGTCGGAGGCTCCGTCGGGGTCTCCGACTCCGTGGTGGTTGACCTGTGATGGCTCTTGTCTCTCTCGAGTTCCTCCACGAGCTCGTCCACCATGCGATAGGCGAGGAAGGTCGAGCCGCCAAGCTCCAGCACCGAGCCGATCACGCCCTTGTCCTCGAACGCGGTCTTGTAGTCGTCCATATTGGCGATTCCCTTCATCTGGGCGGAGTTGGTGACGAACTCCAGGGGAACCAGCAGGATCCAGTCCATCGCCCGTTCGGCGCCCTCTTTCTTGCCGGCGACCAATTGCACGGGCGCACGCACCACATTCGTGGCGGCCTGTCCCACGTGTTTGAGAAGCTCCATGATGTCTTCGATCACGATGCCCACACAGCCCGTGACGTTGTCGAAGTAACCCCAGGTCACGGCGTTGCCGATTTCCTCGGTGGTCTTCCAGACGCCACCGATGGTCCGTCCCGTGAAAATCAACGGGCGAACGAGCGGGTTGTTGTCTTTGTAGACCTCCTTGATCGGATCGGGCAGGGAATCGAGCGCAATCAGATCGGCGAGCGAATACACGCCGTCGGCGAAGCTGACGGCGGTGGCGCCGGCTCGCTGCGGCACCTTGCCCGGTTCGTCGAGGAACCCCTTGCCGTCGTTGACCCTGAACGGCTTGGCTCGATCCGAGCCGTATCCGAGGATGAACACGTTGACGCCGTCGCCGACGGCCAGGCCCGCCTTTTCCAGGGCCTTCTTCAGACTCTGGCCGGAATCCCGCGATCCTTCTTTGACCGCGTGGGCCCGGTACTTGTCCAAGTCGGACCCCAGTGACCAGGGCGTCCGTTCCTGGGGCGCGTTCGAGTCGGCAGCTACGGCATTCGGTTCCGCCACCGTGACCGAGGGGTCGATGACGACCTTTTCCACGAGATTGGCGGGAGTGGGCGTCGTCCACAGAGTCAGGCCGGGCTTGGCCGACATGAGCGTTTGATTGAGCGGACTTACTTCCTTTGCGTTCCTCGCCGCGGGACTCGCGTGCGCCGTCTGAATCACGGACGCCGCATCGCCCTTACTGCTCACGATGGACGGCGACACGATCGACGCCTTCGCCGTACGCGACGCCTCCAAGTGCTCAATGGCCCGTTGGGCCGCGCGATTCTCCGGCGACAGCCCGTTCCACACCATCATGGTGGGCACTTCCGAGACCGGCTCCTTCTTCTGTGCCTGTGGCTTCTGCTGAGCGGGTTCGACGCCGGGGATCTTCTCCGAATTACCGGCCGATGCCGTCGCGGCGCCCGCAGGTGCAGCAGGTTTTGCCGGTGCGGCATTCGCACGTCCGGAGGCGGGTTTCTGTGGTTTCTGCGTTGCCATCCCCTTCATGAGAAGGCCTTTCCCGTCCGGACCGTTGAGCCGCGACGCAAGGTCCGCCATGTACGCCTCGGGGCTGAGCGGATTCCGGATCGGCCCGGCTGCATATTGGGACGATGATCCGTCGCCGCCGGACCCCGATTCGTTGCTCCCAGGGTTGGGGGACTCCGCAGCCGCGCAGACGTTGGCCACGCCGGCAAAGACCAGCAGACCAACGAGTCTGATAATGCACAGAGCCCTCACCCGGCCGATGAGCATCGAAAGACCATCCCAACCACCGACGGTTTTCGCCGATGGGGCGCCGGGACAAGGCTTGGCTTGCCGAAATGCCCGTTTCTCGTTCATCCACCCCCCTGCAATGTCAGTCCCCCAGACAGACAGATGCTGCCCGGAATTCCTGACAAGCCATGTGTTTGCCACAGTAAGCTGCAGCGATCCACCCCAATTCGATGATCGCATTCTACCACTTTCACGCCCGCGAGTCAAGCGTAAACCGGACTGGGGACATAGGAATCGCGCATCCCTGGATTGCCAGGGTTTGCCTTTGCATCCGCGTACCGTTGTTCCTATAATCACGTCCCGAGATGGGCGTACGCAGAGATCGGAGATGCGCGTGGCATCGCTCCTTTCTCTTCGTGAAACACAGGCAACAACCTGTCGTGCGGAAAGGAGAATGCCTTGGTTGGAAATGCAGCGATGATCCCGGCGTATAAGCAAGCCATCATGTCCTCTGTGGTCCTGGCGGTCGCGGCGAGCGCCCAAATCCCGCCGCAGCCTTCCATCATCACCTCCGGACCCTACCTCCAGCACGCGACGAAGACGGGCATCACCATCCTCTGGGAGACCCGGGAGAAGGCCTCCTCCGTGGTCGAATTCGGCGACCAGACTCCCCTGGCCAGCCGGATTGCGGGAGCCGACGACTGTGACATGCACGAGGTGCGGATCGAGAACCTCAAGCCCCAGACCAACTACTTCTACAGGGTCATTTCCAGAACCACCTCCGGACGGGAATCGGTCAGCGAGGTCTACAGTCTCCAGACCGCTGTGGAGGAGCAGACGCCGTATGCCTTTGGCGTTGTGAGCGACACACAGACCAACCCGCCGATCTGGGGCAAGATCTCAATGCTGCTGTTCGCGGAGCGTCCCAACTTCGTCGTCCACGCCGGGGACATCGTGGGCGAAGGACCGAAAAAAGAGCAGTGGACGAATGATTTCCTCAAGCCCGCGCATGGCCTGATGAGCCGGGTGCCGATTTTCGCCATCCTGGGCAATCACGATCAGGACCACGCCAACTACTACCGTTACATCTGCAATCCGGCCCCGGAGCACCGGTACACTTTCACGTACGGCAACGCCCAGTTCTTCCTGATCGACACGAAGCGCGACGTGAGCCCGGCAAGCGAGCAATACCAGTGGCTCGATGGGGAACTCGCGAGGTCCAGGGCGACCTGGAAATTCGCCGTGCATCACTTCTCGCCGTATAGCTCGGATGAAAACGACTGGGGCGACACCTGGAAGGGCCAGTCGCCTCGCGGCGATCTGAAGCTGCGCCCGTTGGTCGGTCTGTATGAGAAGCACGGCTTGGACATCTGTTTCTTTGGCCACATCCACGACTACGAGCGAACATGGCCGATCCGCGAGGACAAGGTCGATCCGACCCGTGGTGTCATCTATGTTCAGGCCGGAGGCGCTGGCGGCGGTCTGGAGGACTATGCGCCGACCCGTTCCTGGTTCACCGCCAAGGTACATCGGGACCATCACTTCCTGATCGTCAGCATCTGCGGTAAGACGCTGAACCTTCAGGCCATCGACCAGAACGGCATCCTGTTCGATCAGCTCCTGCTCACAAAGTGAGTAAGGGTCGCCATGTGAGAAGACCGGCGATGCCACGATTGCAGCTCGCGGCGTGCATCCCGCGATCAGGAGACTGGCTCCAATTCCTATTGACTAAGTGGTGTATTCTGTTTTGTGCCGCATCCAGCCCATCGGTGGGCGGCTGTCAAGTTGGCGTATCGAGCGAGCGGGCCCACCTGAATTGGCACCCGGTCACCAACGCGAGAGATTAACCCACAGGCAGACGGCTGGATCCAAAATGTCGGCAAATCGTGTGAAAATAAAGAGTTATGGATTGCATAGGGGGATTGGACCGGTAAGATTGGCCCTCTGGTATATCATTTGCTCATCGGGATTCAATTATGCGTCAACTACCGAAAAAGACGTTCGTAACGCATGCAGTTTAAGGAGGCACGCAACTATGGCAGTGAAAGAATTGGCGTTTGAAGCTGAGGCGAGAGCCAAGCTGTTAGCCGGGGTGGAGAAGCTGGCGGCGGCGGTCAAGGCGACCCTCGGCCCGCGCGGTCGTAATGCCGTGATCGATAAGAGCTGGGGCGGCCCGACCGTGACCAAGGACGGCGTCACCGTCGCCGAAGAGATCGAGCTGACGGACAAGGCCGAGAACCTGGGCGCAAAGCTCGTAAAGCAAGCAGCCAGCAAGACTTCCAAGATCGCCGGCGACGGCACGACCACCGCGACCGTCCTGACGGAAGCCCTTTTCAAAGAGGCATATAAGAACCTGACGGCCGGTGCCGACGCCATGGCCTTGAAGCGAGGCATGGAACTGGCCGCCAAGGCCGTGGTCGATAAGCTCGCCTCGCTGGCCAAGCCGGTGGATATCGCCAAAACCGCGGATATCGTCAACGTCGCGTCCATCTCTGCAAACAACGACCGCGAGATCGGCAAGATCATGGCCGATGCCTTCCAGAGGGTGGGCAAAGACGGCGTCATCACCGTCGAGGAGAGCAAGAGCTTCGATACCCACGTCGAGTTCGTCGAGGGCATGCAGTTCGACCGCGGGTATCTCTCGCCGCACTTCGTGACCGACCAGGACAAGATGGTCTGCGAGCTGGAGAAGCCGCTGATCCTCGTACACGAGGAGAAAATCAGCACGGTCGCCAAGCTGATCCCGCTGCTGGAGAAAGTGGCCCAGGCAAAGCGTTCGCTGCTGATCATCGCAGAGGACATCGAGAGCGAGGTACTTGCGACGCTGGTCGTCAACAAGCTCAAGGGCGTGCTGAAGATCGCGGCGGTCAAGGCCCCCGGCTACGGCGACCGCAGAAAGGCCATGCTCCAGGACATCGCCGTGCTGACCGGCGCCGAGCCCATCTTCAAGGACCTCGGCATCGAGTTGGACAAGGTCACCCTGTCGCAGCTTGGCCAGGCCCGCAAAGTCACCATCGACAACGACAACACCACGATCGTGGAAGGCACCGGCACTCAGGACGCCATCAACGGACGGATCAAACAGATTCGAGACGAGATTGACACCACGACGAGCGACTACGACCGGGAGAAGCTCCAGGAACGACTGGCAAAGCTGACCGGCGGGGTCGCCGAGGTGTGCGTCGGCGCCTCGACCGAGGCGGAAATGAAAGAGAAGAAGGCACGAATCGAGGACGCGCTGCACGCAACCCGTGCGGCCATCGAGGAAGGCATCGTCCCCGGCGGCGGCGTGGCCCTGATCCGCTGCATCGACGCGGCCCAGTCGGTCAAGCTCTCCGGCGACGAGAAGACCGGCGCCGAGATCCTGGCCAGAGCCCTTCGGACCCCCTGCTATTGGATCGCCCAGAACGCCGGCGCTACGGCGCATCTGGTCGTCAACAAGGTCTACGAGGGCAAAGGGTCCTTCGGCTACAACGCCGACAAGGATGAATTCGAGGACCTCGTCGAAGCCGGCGTGATCGACCCGGCAAAGGTCGTCCGCACGGCGCTGCAAAACGCCGTCAGCATTGCGGGCCTCCTGCTGACCACCGACTGCCTCGTGACCGAGAAGCCCAAGAAGCAGGAAGAGATGGGCCCGGGCGGTCCCGGCGGCGGCCCCGGCATGGGTGACATGGACATGATGTAATGTCCGCGGAGCATCACGGCAGAGGATCTCGTGTAGTGGGAGACGTTATGACAAAGACAGAAGGCAAAAGATGGGTAGCGATCGGAGCCACGGTCGTGAGCCTGTTGATCGCACTGTTCATACTCGCAAGTTGCGCTGAAGAAACGCAGGTCGGCGAGGCCCAGGACAAGATCCTGTTCGAGGACGAACGGATGGACTGGTGGCGCGACGCCCGGTTCGGCATGTTCATCCATTGGGGCCTCTACGCTGTGCCCGCCGGCACCTACAAGGGCGAGCGGGTCGGCGGCACCGGCGAGTGGATCATGAACAACGGCAAGATCCCCGTCGAGGAATATGAGGAGTTCGCCGGTCGGTTCAATCCCATCGGTTTCCGGGCGGACGAATGGGTCCGCCTGGCCAAGAACGCCGGCATGAAGTACATCGTGATCACGAGCAAGCATCACGACGGCTTCTGCCTGTGGGATTCGAAGGTCACCGAGTGGGACATCATGGATGCCACCCCTTTCAAGCGGGACATCCTCAAGGAACTGGCCCAGGCATGTAAGAAGCAAGGCGTCAAGCTGTGCTTCTATCACTCGATCATGGACTGGCACCATCCGGACGCCCAGGCCCCCTTCTACCCGAACTACAACGACGGGAACAAGTCGAACCCGAATTTCGCCCGCTACGTGGACACGTATCTCAAGCCGCAGCTCGCGGAGCTTCTGACCAACTACGGCCCGATCGGCGTGCTCTGGTTCGACGGTGAATGGATCAAGGACTGGACCGAGCCTCAGGGCAAGGCCCTCTACGCCTACGTTCGCAGCCTCCAGCCGTCAATCCTCGTCAACAACCGCGTGGGCAAGGGCCGCAAGGGCATGGAGGGCCTCAGCGCCGGCACCGAGTACGCCGGCGATTTCGGCACCCCCGAACAGCAGGTGCCCCCGGAAGGGCTTCCCGGCGTGGATTGGGAAACCTGCATGACGATGAACGACACCTGGGGCTACAAGTCGTTTGATGACAAGTGGAAGAGCAGCGAGGAGTTGATTCGAACCCTCGCGGACGTCGCCAGCAAAGGCGGCAACTTCCTGCTGAACGTCGGTCCGATGCCCGAGGGGCTCATCCCGGAGGCCAGTGTGGAACGGCTCAAGGCGATGGGCAAGTGGATGGCCGTCAACGGTGAGAGCATCCACGGCACCACCGCCAGCATCATCGGCCGGCCCGACTGGGGCCGCTGCACCGTCAAGGGCAACAAGCTGTATCTGCACGTGTTCACCTGGCCGCAGGACGGCACGCTGAAAGTGCCTCTGCCCAAGGCCACAGTCAAAAAGGCCTATCTGTTGGCCGACGAAGACCAGATGAAGCTCCCGGTGACCAGTGGCGATGAGAACGTCACGATCTCCGTGACCTCTCCGGCGCCGGATGCAATCGACAGCGTTATCGTGCTCGTGCTCAAAACAAATGAATCGATATAGGCAATACCTGTAGGAGAAGGAGTAACGCAGTATGGAACTGAGACCTTTGGATGACAGAGTGGTGATCAAGCCGTCGCAGGCCCAGGACAAGACCGCCGGTGGCATTTTCCTGCCGGACACCGCCAAAGAGAAACCCATGATCGGCAAGATCGTCTGGGTCGGGCCCGGAAAAGTCCAGGATGACGGCAAGCGGACCCCCGTGTCCGTGAAGAAGGACGACGAGGTCGTCTACGGCAAGTACATGGGCAACGAGATCGAGATCGACGGCCAGAAGTACGTCATCATCAGGGAAGCCGACCTGCTGGGCGTCCTGGAGAAGTAACAGTCACGGCAACTGACCGACCCGGGTCCTCCGGAGCGGTTTTTTACGAGGAAACAGAACATGGCAAAACAACTGATGTTCGACGACATCGCGCGGACCGAACTGCGGGAAGGACTCAAGCAGTTGGCCGCGGCGGTCAAAGTCACACTCGGCCCGACCGGCCGAAACGTCATACTGAACAAGAGCTGGGGCTCGCCGAGGATCACCAAGGACGGCGTCTCGGTGAGCAAGGAAATCGAGCTGCCCGAGCCGTTCAAGAACATGGGCGCCAAGATGGTCAACGAGGTCGCCAACAAGACGTCGGACGTGGTCGGCGACGGCACTACGACCTCGATCGTGCTGGCCGAGGCGATCTATCTCGACGGCATGAAGTACGTCACGGCCGGCATCAACCCGATGGCTCTGAACAAGGGAATCGCCAAGGCCGCCGAGATCGCGTGCGACTTCATCAAAGGCGCCGGCGTGCCCGTCAAGGGGCATGACGACTACGCCAAGGTGGCCGCAATCAGCGCCAACAATGACGCCGCAGTCGGCGAGATCCTCGCCAAGGCAATGGACGCCGTCGGCAAGGAAGGCGTCATCGAGATCGAGGATGGCAAAGGCGTCGAGAACGAGCTGACCCTCGTCGAGGGCATGCAGTTCGACCGCGGGTACATCTCGCCGTACTTTGTGACGAACCCCGAGACGCTCGAAACCGTCTTCGAGGATGCCTACATCCTGCTGTACGAGAAGAAGATCTCCAACATCCGGGAGTTTGTGCCGCTGCTGGAGAAGATGGTTCACATGGGTCGCTCCCTCCTGGTGATCGCCGAAGACATCGAAGGCGAGGCCCTCGCGGCGCTGGTGATCAACCGCCTGCAGGGCGTGCTGAAGGTCTGTGCCGTGAAGGCCCCCGGCTTCGGCGACCGCCGCAAGGCCATGCTGCAGGATATCTCGATCCTGACGGGTGGCCAGGTCGTCACCGAAGACCTCGGCATCAAGCTCGAGAACGTCGAAGTATCCCAGTTGGGCCAGGCCAAGCGGATCGTCGTGACCAAGGACAACACGACGATCATCGAAGGCGCCGGCAAGAAGAAGGACATCCAGGCCCGTTGCGACCAGATTCGAGCCCAGATCGAGAAGACCACGAGCGACTACGACCGCGAGAAGCTCCAGGAGCGTCTGGCGAAGCTGACCGGCGGCGTCGCCGTGATCCACGCCGGGGCACCCACCGAAACGGAGATGAAGGAGCGTAAGGACCTGCTCGACGACGCGCTGCACGCGACGAGAGCAGCGGCAGCCGAAGGTGTCGTCCCCGGCGGCGGCGTCATCTTCCTGCGGGCCATCAAAGAGGTCGAGAAGGCCCGTGCCAAGGCAAAGGGCGACGAGAAGATCGGCTTCGACATCGTCATCAAGGCACTGAAGTCTCCGGCCGCACAGATCGCAGACAACTCCGGGGAGCAAGGCGAAGTCGTCGTGGCCGAACTGCTCGAAAGACTGGAAAAGGAGAAGAACGTCGGCTACAACGCCAACACCGGCGCGTACGTCGACATGTTCAAGGCCGGCATCATCGACCCGGCCAAGGTGGCTCGCACGGCGCTGGAAATGGCGGCATCCGTGGCCGGCCTCATGCTGACCACGAACGTGCTGATCACCGAGTTGAAGGATAAAGAGCAAGAGCCCATCCATGGCTCCGTCAGATAGCTAACCCAGGGTAAGTTGCCGGCCACAGAAGACTCGCCGGAAGGCTCGAAATCCGAAACAAGCACGAAGGAGCAAAATCCGAAATTCAAAACGGCGTCCATAACGGGCGATAGCGTTTCGATCATTCCAATTTTGAAATTTGATTTTGTTTCGAGTTTCGGATTTCGTGCTTCTCTCCTCTGGGTCTTCTGTGGCTGATCTTTTTTTTGCCTATGGCCAAACGGGATTACTATGAAGCCCTCGGGGTTGAGAAGACCGCCTCTGAGGACGAGATCAAACGCGCCTACCGGCGCATGGCGATCAAGTATCACCCGGACAAGAATCCGGACAACAAGGAAGCCGAGGCGAAGTTCAAGGAGTGCGCCGAGGCCTACGAGGTCCTCAGCGACGCCGAGAAACGCAAGCAATACGACCAGTACGGCCATGAAGGGCTCCGCGGAACCGGCATGCACGACTTCTCGCGGATGAATGTCGAGGACATCTTCAGCATGTTCGGCTTCGACGACTTCTTCGGCAGCGTCTTCGGCGGCGGTGGTGGCGGACGGCGAGGCGCTCGTCGAGGCGGACCGGCCCGAGGCTACGACCTCGAAACCGGTGTCGAGCTGACGCTCAACGAAATCGCCAGCGGCGCTGAGAAGACGATCGAATTCACCCGGCAGGATCGCTGCCCTGAGTGCGCCGGCAGCGGCGCCGCCCCGGGCAGCAAGCCCGTTCGCTGTCCGCTCTGCGGTGGCAACGGCCAGGTCGCCAAGGGCGGCGGGTTCTTTCAGATGGTGTCCACCTGCCCGCAGTGCCAGGGCAGCGGCCACGTCGTTCAAAACCCTTGCTCGAAGTGCCGCGGCAGCGGGCGCGTGCCGAAGAAACGCACCGTGACGATCAAGATCCCCGCGGGCGTGCATGAGGGTCAGGGTGTCCGCGTAGGGGGCGAGGGCGAGCCCGGCCGCGATGGCGGGCCGAACGGCGATCTGTACTGCTACGTTCGAATCAAGCCGCACGAGTTCCTCGAACGCGATGGCAACGACCTGATTTCCGTCGTCCCAATCACCTTCACCCAGGCGGCGCTCGGGGCCTCGATCGAAGTACCCAGTCTTGACGGAACGCGGCAACTCAAGGTCCCGCCCGGGACCCAGTACGGCAGCACGTTCCGGATTCGCGGGCAGGGACTGCCCGATATCCGCAGCGGCCGCAGCGGCGATGAATTGGTCCATGTGACCATCGAAACGCCGACCAATCTCGATGACCGGCAGGAAGAGCTGTTGAGGGAATTCGCCAAGACGGAGAATCGAACCGTCTCTCCCAAATCGCAGAGTTTCTTCGACAGACTAAAACGACATTTCGGTAGCCACTCATGAGTGACGAAACGAAAAAACAATCGAATGAGCAGAAACCGCAGAGCGAGGACGTTCGCACGCCCGACGAGGCTCCCGACGAGTGCAAGCAGGAGTTGGAGAGCATCCGAAAAGACAGGGATGAGCTGTTCGCGAAACTGCAGCGCGTCTGTGCGGACTACGCCAACTTCCAGAAACGCGTGCCCAAGCAGATCAGCGACTCGGTGGCTTACGAGAAAGAGCGAATCCTCAAGTCGCTCCTGCCCGTCCTGGACAATTTCGAGCGTACGCTGAAGGCGGAGGCCTGTGCGCAAAGCGTGGAGGCCCTCGTCAAAGGCGTCGGGATCGTCCGCGACCAGATGCTGGGCGCGCTGAAGTCGCACGGCGTCGAACCGATCCTCGCCGTGGGCGAGAAGTTCGATCCCGAGAGGCATGAGGCCATGCTGCGCAAGTGCGAATTGGACCAGGCCGACGACGTCGTCCTGGAGGAATACCAGATCGGGTATCGGCTGGGCGACCGCATCTTGCGGCCCAGTCGGGTGGCGGTGAACAAGATCCAGCAGCAAACCCAAGAAGCGACCGGCAATCAGGGCACGGAGGCATCGCAGGACGCTTCAGAGCCAGAAAGCAACGTGGAGTAACGACTATGCCGACCTACGGCTACGTATGTGAACAGTGTGGTCACGAATTCGACGAGTTTCAGAGCATCACGGCCAAGCCGCTGCGGAAGTGCCCCCAATGCGGCAAGTCGTCGCTGAAGCGTCTGATCGGGACCGGGGCCGGCATCATCTTCAAAGGTTCCGGCTTCTACTGCACCGACTATCGCGGCGACGGCTACAAGAAGGCCGCCAATAGCGAGTCGAGCGGTACGACGGCCAAGACCGCCGAAAAGAAAGAAACCAAGACCGAGAGCAAGCCAACCCCGGCGGTCAGCACGACCGAAACCCGCCCTGCCGAGAAGAAGAAGTCGGCATAAGCAGCATCACGGGACTAAGGCCTCTACGGCACAACCGCCTCGACTATGGCGCTTCGAACCGATGTTCCGCGTGGCGGACCGTCAGCACGGCACATGGGGCCTTCCGCACGACCTTCTCCGTCACGCTGCCCAGCAACATGGACGCGAGGGCTGAACGTCCGTGCGTGCCAAGGACAATCAAGTCGATACCCTCGTCACGAGCATAATGAATGATCTCCACGAACGGTTTGCCCAGAAGGAGCACTTTCTTCACGGAATCCGCGAGGTCCGCAACGTGTTCGGCGACGAACTGATCGAGCTGCGTTTGCGCCTGTTGCCTCAGTTGGGCGATGTCGAACGCGGCCCCAGCCACCATAGGCGCCATGTATCCTCCCTCCAGGAACAGGTCCTGTTCCGTGTCCAGGACATGAACGCAATGGAGCGCGGCGTTGTATCGTTTCGCCAAGTCAACCGCCAGCGGCAGAGCCGCCAGGGAACGCTTCGAAAAGTCCGTCGCATACAGGATTTTGCCTATCGTTGTCACTCTGGCGTCCTCCATAGCGAACTGGAGTAGTCGCCGTGGGACACAACGCCTCACACGGCGAGGATATATTTTTCATACGCCACAGCGAATGCCAAGTTCTATGGACGCCCGTGCCCCAATAGGCTCTTCGCAGCGCCTTGCCAAGGGATTTCTTCCACACCAGCATCTCGGGGCTTGACCATAGTTCGATATAGTACTATACGAGATGGAACTGGTGGCCGGCGCACGGCACAGACAACCGAAACCGATGGGATGAAGGAAGGGAGCAGAAATGACCGGAAAATGGCTGGATGCGTGCCTGCTGGGCATCGCAATCACGATCGGCGGCGCCGGTATGCCACTGCGTGCTGAAATCGTGTACGTCGACTCCCAGAAAGGCAATGACGACGGCCCCGGCGGGCCGGAGCAGCCGGTTCGGACCCTCGCCAAGACGGCGCAAATCATCAACAACTCCCCCGATCCCGGCCCAACGACGGTCCGTCTCGCGCCGGGGGCCTACTCCATCGCGGAAACGGTTACCTTCGAGAACTCCCGCGCATACGCCGCCGACAAACGGTTTGTGATCGAAGCGACCATTCTGCCCGATGCGAACGATTGGACGCCTGCCAGGATGCCCGTGGTGATCTCGACCGTGCAGGGCCAGGGTCCCGAGACGGAACAACACGCGATCGCTCTGAAGATCGAGGTCAGCCATGCGACCGTGCGAGGCATCAAATTCCTGGGCAACCCCCGGCCGAATACCTGGGGCTACTCCATCTTCCGAATGCGCAAGGATCTTGCCGATCTGGTCGTGAACCAATGCCTGTTCGTGGGCGACGAGGAGGCTCTCCCCTACAGTATCCCGATCTGCGCCAACGGACAGGGGCTTGTGGTCGATCACTGCGTGTTCTACAAATGCGATATCCCCGCCATCTTCTGGGATGCCGAAGGCGGGAGCAGCCGGGGCAACGCCATGCGATACTGCATCGTGGACGGGGCCGATATCGCGGCGGTGTGGACCTGCCAGACCGCCGACGACTTCGAGTTCCATCATAACATCGTCACTCGCAGCCAGTACCTTTGGATGCGGGCGCCCGCCAATCGAACGACCTACACGATGAAGGATTGCGTCATCACAGACAACAGATACGATTCGGGATATGGCACCGCCGCCAGGATCTCCGGACCCACCGGGCCCGAAGTGGTGTTCCGACAGGAGAATCTCGTTCGGGAGGGCACGGTGCGACTCGTCAGACCGGTGGTCACGCCGGAGGCGCTCGGCACGGTGCGGCCCCGCGACTATCTGCACGTGGCGCCAGGTAGCCCAGGCCATGCCCTCGGAGCAGGGCTGTTCACGAACACGGCCAAACGGACTGAAGCCTCCGCGTGCGGCGCTCGCGCGACGATCAGCGGGGCCTCCATCTACTATGAGCGACATGGTCAGGGCAGCCCGATTCTGCTCCTGCACGGCGGTTTCTCACATATCGACCACCAGGCGCACCTGATCGAGGTGCTCGCCCAACAGTACGAAGTGATTGCCGTCGATACGCGGGGCCATGGCCGATCCACCCTCGGCGATCGGCCGATGACCTACCCCCTGCTCGCAGACGACATGGCCCAACTGCTGGACGAGCTTGGCGTGGGACCCGTCACCATCGTGGGTCACAGTGACGGCGGCGTGATCGGCTACATCCTGGCCGCGAAGCACCCGACGAAGGTCCGGGCCCTCGTCGCCAACGGCGCCAACTTCCGCAAGACCGGACGCGGAGGGATGACCCCGCAGATGAATGAATGGATCAAGACCATCACGCCGGAAATGGTTGAAAGATGGGGTGATCTCCGACCGTCGTATGAGAAACTCAACCCGGAGGCAGACTGGAATCGCTTCGTCGCCCAGGTCAGGGGACTCTGGCAAAGCGAAACGAACCTCGTGGAAGAGGACCTCAAAGCCATCCGTTGTCCCGTGCTGATCAGCCAGGGAGATAGTGACACCTTCGTCGCTCTCGCGGATATCGTGTGGCTGTATGAACAACTCGCGGATGCGGATCTATACATAGCCCCGGCTGGCGAACATGGCCACCACACCGACCAGATCGAGGCCTTCGGACCCATCCTCTTGCGATTTCTGAATCGGGTCCACGAACAGAAGAAAGGAGTTCAATCGTGACACAACCGAATCCGACCGATGTCCGGCAGACCTGCCTGGACCTGATAGCCGCGACTTCGGTCTGCTATCTGGCGACGCTCGACGCGGATGGATTTCCACATACCACCGCCCTGGGCAATCTCCGATGTGCCAAGGAATTCCCGTCGCTGGTCGAGTTCCAGGCAGAGTATGACAATGATTTCACGCTCTTCATGAGCACCGATATGCACTCGGAGAAGGTCGCCCGCATTCGAACCAACCCCAAGGCAGCGGCGTATCTCTGCGATCCGGACCAGGTCGTGGGTTTCATGATCGGTGGCAACGTCGAGATCGTGGAAGATCGCCAACTCAAGAACCGCCTGTGGCAGAAAGAGTGGGTCAAGTTCTTTCCGAGTGGTCCACAGGGACCGGAGTATGGAATCATCAAGCTCGTCCCGAGAATAGCCAAGGGCTGGTGCCGGACCGAATCGTTCGTACTCACGCTCTCGCCAAAGGGAGACAACCGCGTCTGACAGCATGCGACCATGGCAGAAACCATGAAACATCAGAATCAAGGCGGCTTCCTGGTAGCCAAGCTGCACCAGCTCGGCGGCCGGATCTTCGCGCGCCTGCTCAAGGAGCATGGCGTGGACCAGATCAACCCGGCCCAGGGCCGGATCATGTTCGTCCTGTGGCGCGAGGATGGCATCCCCATCCATGAGCTGGCCCGGCGCACCAGGCTCGGCAAGTCCACACTGACCAGCATGCTGGAGCGCCTCGATCGCGCCGGCATGCTCGAACGGTCGGCGGTCCCCGTTGACCGCCGCATGATTCTGATCCGCCGGACCATGAAGGACAAGGCTCTCGAAACACTCTACGTACAGGTCTCCGAGGAGATGACAGGAATCTGGTATCGCGGCTTCACGGATGCGCAGATCCTCGTTCTGGAGCGGGATCTGCAGCGCATCCTCGACAACCTCACGGACTATGAAGCCGGCGCGAGACACAATACCACCGGAGCGTGAATGATATGACGCCGGATATGAGGATTGGGAGGATATCGTGACAACGAAACCACAAGGACAATTCAAGGGCTTCTCCCGCAAGACGTTTACGTTCTTCCGCGACTTGGGCCGCAATAATGACAAGACCTGGTTCACGGCGCACCGGGCGGTCTATGACGAACACGTTCTGCAACCCCTGCGGGACCTCGTGACCGACCTGGCGGATTTCATGCTGGGCATCGATCTGTCGTTCGAGGTCGCACCCGCCGTGGGTAAGACCATCTCGCGAATCTATCGCGACACACGATTCTCCAAGGACAAGTCCCCTTTCCACGACTGTGCGTGGATCGTATTCAAACGCTCCGGCAAAGACTGGGCCCATTATCTCCCGGGTTACTTCCTGGAGATCGGCCCCAAATCATACCGCTATGGCCTGGGCTTCTACGACGCGGCGCCGGATCTGATGGCCCGCTTCCGCCAGCAGATCGACGAAGACCCCAAGTCATTCCTCAAAGCGGTCGAATGGTTCGACGGCCAGGACGTATTCACCGTGGAGGGCGAACGATACAAGCGTCCCGTCGGCCAGGATAAACCCGAGCCGATCCGCACATGGTATGGCTACAGGAGCTTCTATCTGACGAGTAACCACGCCATCGATGAGGCAGTCCTGTCGTCCCGGTTCAGCAAGCAACTTACGACTCATTTCGGCATGGCGGCCCCTCTGTACCGCTACACGCACCGAATCGCCTCA
Source organism: Phycisphaerales bacterium (assembly GCA_039683175.1). Classification (GTDB taxonomy): domain Bacteria; phylum Planctomycetota; class Phycisphaerae; order Sedimentisphaerales; family Anaerobacaceae; genus PLanc-01. Next base: position 2,719 of record JBDKRX010000143.1, on the reverse strand, counting down.
CAGGTTCTCGGCAAACGGCGATAGTGCGGCCGACTGGGTGCATGAACCGCACGGAAATCGTTGCCAAGCACGCGGTCTGCGGATAGGATTCAGCGGTCGGGCTCGCGGGACGACAGACGCGCGACCCTCATTGTCGGCTGTGCTTGCAGCAGGAAGGAGAATCGACATGGGAACGATGGAAGAAGGCATCAGGCAGGCCATCGACAACTGCCTGAAGGTCAAAAAGGGCGACACAGTGGTCGTCATCACCGACAAACAGACGCTCGATATCGGCTCCGGCCTGAGAGCGGCCGCCGAGAAGAAGACCGGCAAACCCGCTCGCTTCTTCATCATGGAGGACTTCGGCGAACGTCCGGTCCAGTTCCCCGATGCGATAAAGCAGGCCATCGACGGCGCCTCCGTGAGCATCTACGCGGCCCAGGGCGCCAAAGGCGAGTTGCAGACCTTCCGTCGCCCGATGCTGCACGCGATCGACGCCAATCCCACGCTGCGCCACGCCCACATGATCGGGATCACCCGCGAGATCATGCTGGACGGAATGTGCAGCGACTACAAGGAGATCCAGCGGATCAGCCGCGCGGTCTATGAAAAGGTCAAGAATGCCCGCTCGATCCGCGTGGTCACGGCGAAGGGCTGCGACTTCACGGCCGAGTTCAGTCCCGACCTGAAGTGGATCATCAGCGACGGGGACATCCGGCCGAAACATTGGAGCAACCTCCCGGACGGCGAGGTCTTCACCTGCCCTGCGACCCTCAACGGCCAGGTCGTCATCGACGGCTGTCTCGGCGATTTCTTCACGGAGAAATATGCGTCCGTCGAGGACACGCCGATCCGCGTGCAGGTGAAGGACGGCCGCGCAGACCGGGCAACCCTCCAGTGCAAGAACGAGGCGCTGCTCAAGGAATATGGCGACTATGTTTTCGAGAGCGATGAGAACAGCAACCGTGTGGGCGAGTTCGCCATCGGAACGAACACCGGGCTGACCCGCCTGATTTTCAACCTGCTCCAGGATGAGAAGTTCCCAGGCATCCACATCGCATTCGGCAGCTCGTATCCCAACAAGACCGGAGCGACTTGGGACAGCAAGACACACGTGGACGGCGTCCTGAGACGCCCGACCATCTACGTGGACGGCGACACGATCATGACCGAAGGCACATTCCACCTGTAAGCTGCGATGTCACGCCGGCCGCAAGATTCAAGGGCGCCTCGCCAGCCATAGGATCAGGTCGTAGACGCCGAAACCGACACAGGCAAGGCCGGCGGCGCCGCACACAAGTGCGGCCAGATTGATTGCCCCTGCGATGAACGCCCCCTCGAAATAGGGTGACGAGGCGGACCTCCGCTGGATGGCTCGGCCCACCGCCGCCGGCGGATACGCAATCGCAAGCACACCCAAGCCGGTGATGAGACTGCGGAGCGGGTCCTTGAACGACGGGCCTTCCGGAGCAGGCAGGACGGCCGCAACGACAAAGCACACAATTGCGATGCACGCCGTGGCTCCCATCGCCAACAGGACGCCCGTGCGAATGAACGGTTCCCGTCGTCTGACAGTGTTGTCTTGGCCCATGGACATCGTGCTCCAGGATTCCACTGCGGGAAGCGGCTACTGCATCTCGCGGACGCGGACTTCAGTCTTCTTCGAGTCTTTCAACAGACTGACGAGCGTGTTCGGGTCCGTTTGGCCGTAATGATAGGGATAGAGAATCTTCGGCTCGAACACCCTGGCGGCCTCGGCCACCATCTCCGGCGTCATCGTGTAGGGCAGATTCATCGGCAGGAATGCGATGTCGATCTTCTTGAGCTGCGCCATTTCCGGAATATTCTCCGTGTCGCCCGCTACGTAGACACGGGTCTTATCGAAGTTCAGGACGTAGCCGTTGCCGGTGCCCTTGGGATGAAACGGCTGACCATCGGGCCGTTTGTGGGCGATATTATAGGCAGGCACGGCCTCGATCTTGAATCCGCAAGCAGTGACCGCGTCGCCGTTCTTCATGACCGTGCCGTCCGGGATCTTCTCGACGCATTCCTTCGTCAGCAGGACCTTCGTCTGGTCCTTGCGGACCATATTCAAGGCCTTGGGGTCCAGATGGTCGCCATGCTCGTGCGTGATCAAAACGAGGTCGGCCTTGGGCAGCTTGGTATAGTCGCCTTCCCGACTCACGGGATCAACGTGGACAGTCTTGTCCCGGTATCCGAACATCAGCGCCCCATGGCCGATGAAGGTGATCGTCAGGTCCCCTGTCTCGGTCTTGATGATATCCTGCTGGGGCTGTTTCTGGGTCGATGCGTCCTTCTGTTGAGTCCCCTGCTCGGCAGCCCCCGCCGCCACGCCAATCAGCACGACCGTCAGTCCCACGACCGCAATCCGCAACACCTTCGCAAATCCGCTCATGGCCATTCTCCTTTTCGCACACCAGACCACCACAGGAACGTTGCCGGCGACATCCACCGGCGAGTTCACACAGAACAACGGGAATATGGTACCGCAGCCCACGATGGATTTGAAGCCCCTTCTTGCCGGCGTTCCCGCGGGTGTGTGAGGAGGAATCCTGGCGATCTCATGCGGCCGCCCGCGTGGATTTCCAGTACGTGGTCCTCAGCCCGCTGTGATAGAGGCTGGACAAAGCCATCATGGCTTCGGCGTTGGACGAGTTCCACCGCATGCCGGGACCCTTGAGACGGTCCGTCAGCCGACCACACAGCGATTCGGTCGGGC
>JBDKRX010000142.1:0-1867 GCA_039683175.1 Phycisphaerales bacterium | reverse complement strand
TGTTCTTCTTCCTGTACAACGTCCGGGCCACGCTCGTGGTTGCCATCACGATGCCGCTGACCATCGTCATCGGCCTGTTCTTCATGCAACTCGCAGGCTATACGTTGAACACCTCGACGTTGATCTCCATCGGCCTGTCCGTCGGGATTCTGGTGACCAACTCGATCGTGGTGCTGGAATCCATCATCTCGCGGCTCAAGGAGACAGGCGATCCGAAGGAAGCGTCCCGGCTGGGGGCCAAGGAGGTCACCGTTGCGGTTCTCGCCAGCGCCGGGACGAATATCGTCGTGCTGTTTCCCATCGCCATGATGGGCAGCATCATCGGCCAGTTCATGAAGCCCCTGGCCTGGACCATGCTCATCATGACCGTGGTGTCTCTGTTCATCTCCTTCACCCTGACGCCCATCCTGTGCTCCGTTCTGCTCAAACCCGCCCAGGTTCAGCGAAAGGGACTCCTGTATCGGATGGAGGCGGGTTTCAACCGCTTGCTCGACTGGACCATCGGCGGCTATCGGAATATCCTCTTGTTCAACGAGAAGCACCGCGTCGCGGCATTGGCCGTTCTGGCCGTCACGATCCTGCTGTTCGTCCACGCTATGTCTCTGGGGGGCAAGGTCGGGTTCAGCTTCGCCCCGAACACCGACCAGGCCAGGGTGTTCGTCAAGCTGGAGTACCCGACTTCGTATGATCTGGATCGAACCATCCAACGGGTTCGCCTCGTCGAGGAACGGCTCAAGGACGTGCCCCAGCTCAAGCATGTGCTCAGCGCCATCGGCAAGGTCGAAGGCGTGATCGGACAGTCCACGCAGGGCGTCTACCTGGCCCAACTGCTGCTGACCTTCTCCGAGCGCGATGAACGGTCAATCGCGATCGACGAGATCCAGACCGAGATCAGGAAACGGTTGGCCGGTTACCCCGAGTGCATCATCACAGTCACACAGCCCGCCATCATCGGCGGACAAAATCAGGACATGGAACTGGAGATCGCCGGCGACGAATTGGCGACTCTCGATCGGCTGGCTGTCGAGACGCAGACCCGGGCGAGTCGGATCGAAGGGATCAAGGACGCCGACACCACCGCGCGGGAGGGCAAACCCGAGTTGGCCGTCGTGCCCCAGCGGACCGTCCTGGCGGACATGAACGTATCCGCCACCGCCTTGGGAATGACTCTTCGGGCCAACCTGGAAGGGATTGAGGCCGGCACCTTCAAACAAGGCGACCGCAACTACGATATCGTCGTCGAGCTGGCTGATGAGCAGGGTCGAGCGCAGGTCGAGCAATTCCTCTTCCCCGGAACACCGGGTCAGCCGATTCTCCTGTCCAATCTCGCGCGGATCGAGCATCGCGTTGCGCCCGTCCAGATCACGAGGCAGGACAAACGCCGCGTCGCGAAAGTCTTCGCCAACCTGAAACCGGAATTGCCGTTGGGGATCGCCGTCAACAAGATCACAGACCTCGTCGATTCCGAGGGGCACTTCCCGCCTGGATACGATTACCGATTCTCCGGCATGTATGAAAGAATGGCCGAGGCGGTAGCCGCCTTCGGCGAGGCGGGTCTGATGGCCATCATTCTGGTGACCCTGACCCTGGCGGCAATCCTCGAGTCCTTCAAGCAGCCCTGGTTGATTCTCGTGACGATCCCGCTGGGCCTGATCGGCGTGATGTGGGGCCTGCTGATGACGGGCGAGAGCATGTCGATGTTCGTGTTGATGGGCATGGTCATGATGGTCGGCATCGTTGTCAATAACGCGATCCTGATCGTGGACGGGTTCAACGTGCACGTCCGCCAGGGCATCCCGCGCCACAAGGCGATGATTACAGCTTCCTGCGAGCAGTTCCGCCCGGTCGTCATGATCACGCTGGCCGC
>JBDKRX010000141.1:0-48189 GCA_039683175.1 Phycisphaerales bacterium | reverse complement strand
AACTCCCAGATCAGCACGCCGCCGATGGCCGCGGCCCGCTTCTCAAGGCGGATGCGGCTGGTCAGGTACTTCCGGATCTCCTCCCGCGTGCTGTTCGGATACGCGATCTCCAGTTGATCGTTGGCCTGGAGCTTGGCGTAGACTTCCTCCACCTCCTTGCTGACATCGATCTGAGGCGGCACGAGGCTTGCCCTCGCGGTGAAGAATTCGTTGTCGATCTGCGTCAGTTCCTCGTCGGATGCCTTGACGAATTTCGGCATGAGGGCGATGAAGCCGTAGACGATCCCCGAAAAGAGAGTCAGCAGCGCGACGTCGAGCACAACGACGCCCAGGAACTTGCCCAGGATCAACTGGTATCGACGGATCGGCTTGGTGACGACGGTGTAAATCTGCCGGTATTCGATATCGCTGGTGATCGAATAGACCGAAACGATGATCGTCAACAGGCTCAGCAGCAGGCTCGTGAGCGACAGCCCGTAGCTCACGAAGGTCTGGAGTCTGCCTCGGAGCGTGCCGTCGCCCGAGGCGGTGTACCCCATGACCGGCAGCAACACCAGCAGCAGCACGATGAAGACGACCGCCACCTTCATCCGCACGGCCTGCCGGATCGTATTGGTCGCAACGGCCCAGATCCTACGCATGGCCGCTGCCCTCCTGCGAATCGTCGGACGGTTTGACCGTCGAGCCATCGGGTTGCTTCTTCCCCGTCAGTTCGTCGAGAATGCTCTTCTTGGCTTGCTCCCGCCGCACGGTCGTTTCCGGCACGGTCTCAGCCGAGCGATTCTGGTCCGACGAGACAGGCTCGGCCTTCGGACTCGCTGTGGGCCGCGTGAGTTTGCTGAGCAGATCCTTGTTGGGCTCGGGCGTCACCGCCTCCTGCGGCTGCGGCCTGTCCGTCCGGCCCGACCTGGCCTGGACCCGCTCGGAGACTGGGGCCGCAACAAGCTTGTCCAGAATGTTCGCCGTACCGGCCCCGGCGGTGAGGAACTCGCCGATCTGCGTCGTGCTGACCGCGCCGCTCGTGGGCGTCGCCTGCTGCTGCGCTTCGACCACCGTGTTGATGAAGAACGTTTCGAGTCTCTCCATGGGAGAGGAGATCTCGCATTCCGCGTTCTCCTGCCTGAGAATCTCGCGGATGCGATCGGCTGTGGCGTCACTAATGGCATCGGTGAGGATCTGCCTCTTGTTCGTCTTCTGCAGAAGGTCTTCGACGCGGCCGTGCGCCTGGACCTTGCCACCGTAGAGGATCGCGATTCGGTCGCAGACGTCCTCGACGTCCGCCAGCAGATGGCTGCACAGCAGGACGGTCTTGCCCCGCTCGGCCAGCTTGATGATCAGGTCCTTGATCTGCCGCGTGCCGATGGGGTCGAGGCCTGTCGTGGGCTCGTCGAGGATCAACAGGTCCGGGTCGTTGATAAGGGCCTGGGCCAATCCGATGCGCCGGGCCATGCCCTTGGAATATGTTCCGACGGGCCGGCTCGCCACCGCCTTGAGACCGACCATCTCCAACAGGGCTTCGGTGCGCATCTCCCGGGTCTTGGAGTCCAGCCCGAAGAGCCGGCCGTAGAAATCCAGCGTCTCACGGGCGTTCAGAAAACGGTACAGGTACGACTCTTCGGGCAAAAAGCCGACGCGGGCACTGATTTTCGGATTGGTCCCGTCGCCGCCCAGGATCAGAGCGTGCCCCTTGGTCGGATGCAGCAGGCCCAGGAGCATTTTGATCGTCGTGGTCTTGCCCGAGCCGTTGGGACCCAGCAGGCCGAAGACCTCGTTCGGACGGATCTGCAGGTTCAGATCATCGACCGCGTAAACCTTGGCCCGGCCCCACCAGTCGGAGAAGACCTTCGTCAGTGCAACTGTTTCTATGGCGTAATCCATGTCACCACCTTATGCCGCCTGGGGCTCGTGGTCAAGCTCTTCGCCCTGGCGGAACAGGCGGGCACTGTTGAATACGACGACCAGCGAGCTGGCGAAGTGCAGGAAGGCAGCCACCGCCGGCGGCACGAATTTCGAGAGCGAGATGCCCAGCACGATGAAGAGAATGCCGAACACCAGGTTCTGGGCGATCACCCGGCGGGTCTTGCGGGAGACATCGACGAGGAACGGAATCCGCCGCAGATCGTTGTTCATCAGCGCGATCGACGCGGAGTTGATCGCCACGTCGCTGCCGGCGGCCCCCATCGCGATGCCGAGATCGCCCGCCGCCAGGGCCGGGGCGTCGTTGATGCCGTCGCCGACCACAACGACCGTGTGCCCTTCCTTCTTGATCTGCTCTACCACCGCCAGCTTGTCCTGCGGCAGGCACTGGGCCTTGTAGTCCGTGCAGCCCAGCTCGCCCGCGACACGGTTGGCGACCTCACTGCGGTCGCCGGTGAGCATGGTGACGCGCTTGACGCCCATGTCCACCAGCGTCTTGATCGCGTGCTGCGCCTCGGGCCGGGTCTTGTCCTGCAGACCGATCCACCCAATGCACTGCTTGTCCTTGGCGACGTACAGCGTGCTGAATCCCTGCTCCTCGTGCAGCCGGGGGTCCGTCACGTTCTTCGTATCGATCCCGTTCTCGGCCAGGAACGTGTCGCGTCCGACGAGGATACGGGAGGAGTTGATCTTCGCAGTAACGCCCTTTCCCGGCGTCTCCTTGAAGCTCTCCGACGCGGGCAGCGTCAGGCCCGCCTCCTTGGCCACCTCCTGCAAGGCCCGGGCCGCGGGATGCTTGCTCATCTGCTCGGCGGCCGCCGCCTCCGCCAGCAAGTCGCCCGGCTCGACTCCCTCGGCAGGCGTCAGCTTCGTCACATAGAGCCGGCCGGTGGTCACGGTGCCCGTCTTGTCGAACACCAGGGCCGTCATCTTCCCGGCGACTTCGAGATACGTAACGTTCTTGATGAGGATGCCCAGCCGGGCTGCCGCGGAGATCGCGGCCACCATTGCCGTCGGCGTCGCGAGGATGATCGCGCACGGACACGAGATCACGAGGATCGTGATCGCCTGGTTGATGTTGCGGGTGAAGACCCACACGATGGCCGCGATCATCAGGATCGTCGGCACATACCAGGAGATGTAGCGGTCGATGATCCGCATGACCGGGATCTTCGTATGCTCGGCCTGCATGATCAGAGTCTGCACTTTGCCCAGGGTGGTGTCCTTGCCTGCCTTGGTAACGCGGATATCGAGAGCTCCCGTCAGGTTGCTCGTGCCGGCGAAGACCTGCATCCCCGGCACCTTGTCCACCGGCAGGGATTCGCCTGTGATCGTCGCTTCGTTCACGGAGCTCAGGCCGTCGTAGACCTCGCCGTCGGCGGGGATATTGTCGCCCGGACGCACCCGGATGGAGTCGCCCGCGCGCAGCTCGCTGACTTTGACCTCCCGTTCCTTGCCGTCCTGTCCGATCAGGTTGGCTTTGATGGGGGTCAAGCGGATGAGCGACTCGATCGAGGCGCGGGCCCCAAGCGCGGTCCGGGTCTCCACCAGCTCGCTGAGCAGCATGAAGAAGCCGATCAGTCCGGCGGCGACGTATTCCCCGATCGCGAACGCCGCGATGATGCCCAGCGCCGCCAGTTCGTCCATGTGCGATTCGCCGCGGATCAGGCTGTGGAATGCATGGATGATGATCGGAGCCCCGAGCAGAATCGCGCCGAGCATCGCGAACAACTGCGTATTGAAGCTGTCGGGGGCATAGAAGGCCTTTCCAACCCAACTGTTGATGAGCAGGACCCCGCCCGCCAGCGTGCCCAGCAGGGCCATGCTCACGCGGAACTGCTTCTCGCGGGTCTGCTCGGTGCCGAATTCATCTTTCAAGTGCAGGTGCTCATGCGCCATAGTCTTATTCTCTCACCGAATCGTGCTCGCGGGCGTCGATCTCGTCACCCGGCCTGTCAACTCTCGATGCGTTCTACGGATTACTTGGGTTTCAGCTTCGTGTCCCGGTTCAGCAGAATCCGGAATTCGCGGTCCTTGGCCTTGTCGGATGCGTCGAGGATGAACTTCTCGTCGGCGTTCGTCAGGACCTCCTGGATCGCCGCGAGGTACAGCTCACGAGCGACCAGCAGCGGCCGTTTGCGGTACTCCGGCAGGATGCTCGTCAGGTAGTTGGCGCTGGCCCGGGCAGCCTCGACGACCTTCGTCTGGTAGGCCTGGGCATGGGCGATTGCCCCTTGGGCGTCGCCGGTGACCTGGGCCCACAGGGCTTCCCGCTGCTGCGGGTCGCCATTGGGGTCCAGCAGCGCCTTGTACAGCGGCTCCGCCACCTGGCCGGCGGTCTTGTTGAGGGTCGTCTCGGCATAGGTCTTGGCCTGCGTGATCGTCTGTGCGCTCTTCTGGCTGGCCTCGACGTACGCCTCGAAGGCCTCGTCCACCTGCATGGGCCACTTGGCGCTGACCAACTGCATCTGCACGACGCGAATACCGCTTTCCAGGGCATCCAGTTTCTCCTGGACAAGCTGCTGGACGCGACGCGGAATCGTATCGACGCTCTGGAGCGCTTCATCGATCGTATAGTGGACCATGGTCGTCACGATGGCGTCGTCGTCCACGCCGCGAAGCAGAGGCGTGATGCTCGCGACCATGATATCCGAGTAGATTTCGCCCGGCTTGACGTCCCGCACGTGGACATTCCGGAAGAACTGATCGACGTTGGCGATCTGGTAATTGATCTGCCATTTTGTATGGACGATGTTGTAGTCGCTGCCCTCGCTGTCCTTGAGGAACTGCGCCGCAGAGGCCTGCGCCCCGCCGGCCGCCTGGCTCCGCGTCAGACAGTATCCCTCGACCATCGGATCGAGCTTCTCCGCCCGGAGGTTCCTCGGCTTGACGCCCCCGCCCAGGACGTCGTCGCGGATCTCCTTGTACCAGAAGGTATTGACGGGCAGATTGATGTTCTTCTCGACAGGGATCTTCACCATCTCGTCGATCGGATAGGGGAAGACCCAGTGCGGCCCGGGGCCCAGGATCGCCTCGTCGCCGATGCCCTGGATCTTGCCGAACCGCAGAACCAGCGCCCGCTCGTCCGGACCGACCGTCCGGAAGCCCGACGCCAGGAAGGCGACGATCAGAACGATCATGATGATCTTCAGGATCGTGAAGCTGATGCGAAAGGCGTCCGAAAGGGACTTGCCCGCCGCATCGAGCTGCTCGATCTGCAACGGCTGCTCCGGCTGGTCGGCATGGTCGTGGTCGTGTTCGTGCCCGTGATCCTGTCCGTGTTTGTGTCCGTGTCCCATGGCTGTTTGCCCAGTCTATTCGTAACCTGCGGTTATTTTGCCTGCCCCTCAGTCCCCAGCAACGGCATCGCCATCAACAGATTGTAGGGTTCCGAATCCGTTCCAAGAACGACGGTGGACCGATCACTGAGCGTCGCCTTGAGGGTTTCCAGGTTTCGCAGATAGATCGCCAGTTGCGGGTCCGTCTCCAACAGCTCGTAGTACTTGGCGGCGTCCGCGTCCCCCTGGCCGCGAATCTCCTTGGCCCGGCCCTCTGCGGCGTTCAGCAGCACGTCGCGTTTCTTGTTGGCGTCGGCCCGGATCTGAATGGCCATCGCGTCCCCCTCGGACGTGATCGCATCCGTGCGGCCCTGCCGCTCCGCCTTCATCCGCTCGAAGACCTTCTTCGTCACGTCCTCGCTGACCTTGAGCTGCTTGATGCCCAGCGTCTTGATCTCGATGCCGTACTCCGCCTGGACCGGTCCCTTGAGATCGGCGAGCATCTCCGCCTGGATCTCGTCGAAGCGGATCTTCGCAGGATCGCTGTTGACGAACTCGCCGAACGAATGCTGGCCGATGATCCGGTTCTGCGTGTCGTTGATGTGGTTGCGCAACTTGCTCTCGGCATTGTCTTCCGTCTTGACCGCGTTGAGGAACTTCAGGGGCTCGGCCACGCGCCAGACCACGTAGGTGTTCACGATGATCGGGACGTTGCCCCGCGTGGTGGTCTCCGCCAGTTGAGCGGCCTCCAGCACCCTCATGCGCGAGTCGAACTTGTGGACCTGCTCGATCGGCGTGGGCCACTTGAGGTACAGGCCGGGCTTCGTCACCTCGCGGACCGGCCTGCCGAACCGCGTCACGAACCCTGATTCGGTCTCGCGGACTTGGAACGTCACGAGGTAGACGATCATCACGATGGAAATCACGGCAATCAGTATCGGAATCGCTATATTCTTCATTTGGTCTCCTGTCCGCTGGAAAGACGGCCCAACAGATCTTCCGTCGAGAGTTGGTCCTGCAGGTCCATGATGATGACTTGACGGTCGTTCGGGTCGGATGCCACGATGTACTTGCGGTTGTTCTTCAGGGCCTCTTCGAGCACGACCGCCCGCTGCTCGCACTTGTAGATCTCCGGCGCCGCCCGGTAGGCCTGGAGCTGGCCGGCGAATCGTTTCCCCGTCGCCTCGGCCAAAGTCGCCTTGGCGAACCGGTAGCTCTGCGCCTCGCTGAGGATCAGGAAGATCTCTCCCCTGGCCTCGTTGAGCAACGCAGCGTCGAACTGCTCGCCCAGCCGCTTCACCTCGTCGCCATCCCCTTTCCTCTGCGCCTCCTGATACTGGGCGGCGAGTTCGGCCAGCCTGGAGGCCCGGGAGACGGAACCCGCGAGCGTGCTGAGGATCCTGTTGCGTTCGCCCTCGGCGCCGAGCATGAGGGCTTGCTTCGCCTGAACGGCCCCGACAACCGCCTGATAGTCCGGAGCCACCTCCGGTGGCGGATGAATGCCCTGCAAACCGACAAAGACCACCTCGACCCCAAGCCCCTCTCCATCGGCGGCCTGCTGAATCCGCTGCGTCAATACGTCCTTGGCCTTGGCCCTGCCGGCGCCGAAGAGGTTGTCCTCGCTGTTGCCGCGTGCGCTATCGACCTCGACGTTGGCTGCGGCGGCCAAACGGACCAGTTCCCGATAGCAGATGTCCTCCAGGAGCTTGGCCGGATCGCTGTGGCTATAGATGTAGGCGCGCAGGTCCTTGATCCGATACTGAACCGGCATGTTCACCTTGACCAGACTGACCGGCACCGCCCCTTCGACCGGACCCTGGCCGACTTCGACCGGCGTGTAATCCGCAGCAACGAGCAGATCGTACTCTTTCTCGTAGTGGGTTTGACCCCACAGGAGCTTCGTCTCCTGGACCACGGCGCCGTTCGGATCGATCTTGGGCACATACCCGATGTGCAGGTCCATGACCTGCTGCGTCGGATGCATGTAAGCGATGTCCATCGGCCAAGGCAGTTTGAGATGCAGGCCGGGACCGATGTGGCGCACCTGCCCATCGGCGGTCGTCGGCTTGCCGAACCTCTCGACGATCCCCTCCTCGTTGGGTCCCACCACTACGATGCAACTGGCCAGGTAGAGCGTTGCGGCGGAAAAGAGGATCAACGGCACGATGGCCTTTTCCAACAGCTTGTAGAACCATGTCTGCGAAACCTGGAACCCGAACTGGTAGTCCATGGCGACCGCGACGCTGCGGAAGATCCCGCCGGGCTCGTTGATGGTGCCCAGGAGCCGGCTGTCAAACGCCGCTCGGCTGTACTGACCCTTGAGCCGGGGCCGGTAGATGTCGAAGACGATGTTCAGGGCCGTCTCGATGCCCAGGACGACCAGGAGGATGGGGACTGCATAGTTGACGACCGTCAGCGGCAACGTGATCTGGAAGTGCACCAGGGCCAGGGAGATCGCCAGCACGAAGCACAGCACGGCCAGCCCGAGGAGGAAACTGCCGCCCGCCCTCAGCGGCTTCCACAGCGGCTCGGCGGACATCCCGGTGGCGTATCGCGACAGCAGAAAACCGACAAAGGCAATCGCCGTCGCGACGATGGCACAGACCAGGGGCTGCTGGGTCTGCGCGTCGCCTGCCCGGGAAAGCGCCTTCAACAGGTAAACCCCGATTCCGATCTCGTAGGCCGCGATCATCGCCCCGAAGATGGGGATGAACCACTTCTCAAGGACCTCCACGCGTCGCTGGGCGGCAGCCAGCAGCGCCGCGGTTTCCCCTTTCTGAAAGATGGTCGCGGTGCTCTTCTCCCTGGCCAGTTGCGTCATGTCGAGCTTTTCCTGCTCGGCCAGGCTGCGTTGGTGGAACTGTATCGCAAGGACCAGCCAGATGAGGGCCGCGGCAAGGGATTGCCATCCCACCGCGGACACCGCGTGGAACCCGCTCCAGCGACCCAGGAAGAACGCGATGCCGAAGAAGACCAGGCTCAGAACCAAGGCTACCCATGCGACCTGTTCGGGGCGTTTCGACGATGCTGCCATTTGCGATTCAGCTCCAGGCTGTGAACTAGAAACCTGCTTACTCAGTATTAACCACTACGGGGTCAGATCCTTTACAAACAGGGAATCCGGCACTATAACACCATGAACGGCTCTCGTGTAGTGACAATCGTGAAAAAAACGTACCACAGTACTGTGTCAACAGGAACGGTCGGCAGGCCGGCAATGTCGCGGGTGAATGATGTATAAACTGTTAACTATCGCGAAGAATACGTTCGTCGAAACCCTACGCCAACCGGTCTACGCCGTCATTATCGCAGCCGCGTTGCTGCTGTTCCTCATCAGTCCGGCCCTGTCGATGTACACCATGGACGACGACAACAAACTGCTGCGCGAACTCGGGCTTTCTACGCTCTTCCTAACGAGCTTGTTCGTCGCGATCTTCTCGGCCGCTGGGGCGGTATCGATAGAAATGGAGAACAAGACCATCCTGACCGTGCTGACCAAACCCGTCCAACGTCCGATATTCATCCTCGCCAAGTTCCTCGGCGTGGTCGGGGCCGTCGCGCTGGCGCACTATCTGTGCACGATCGCCCTGCTGATGACCATCCGGCACGGCGTCCTGTCGACCGCTTCGGACACCCACGACTGGACCGTCGTCGGCTCGGCGGCCGCGGTCGCGGTCGCAACTGTCCTGCTGGGCGCGTTCTTCAACTACGCTTACGACTGGAAGTTCTCATCCACTGCCGTAGTCCTCGCGGCGATCTTCGGCACGCTCACCTTGATCTTCCTGGCTCTGATCGACCGGGACTGGCAGTTCGACCCGGCCAAGAATGGGATTCATCGCTTCGACATTTACGCCTCGATCCTGCTGTTCCTGGGGGCCCTGGTCATCGCGGCCATCGCGGTGGCTATTTCGTCCCGGTTCAGCATGGTCGTGACCCTCTCCACCTGCATCGGCGTGTTCCTCCTGGGCCTGATCAGCGACTGGGCGTTCGGACGGTTTGCGGATACGCACCTGTGGGCCCGGATCGGCCGGTTCCTCATCCCCAATCTGCAGGTGTTCTGGATCAGCGACGCCATCTACGAGGGCAGCGTGGTGCCCTTCCGATACATCCTCATCAGCGCCTCGTACGCCGTGTGCTACACCGTCGGGATACTCGCTCTGGCCGTGGCCTTGTTCCAGCGAAGGCAACTCGCATAGGCCGCCTCGCAGCGATCCAAAGATATCACCGGTCGTTTGTTAGATCCCGGATCACAGCGATTTCGTCGCATTCATCCTGCTTCGGGCACCGTGCGCAATCGCTCCAAACCTTCATGGGCAGTTCTTCCTTCTTCACGATCTGGAATCCCGCCCGTTCAAAGAACTTCGGCTCCAGGGTCAGCGCAAAGACCCTCGGGACCCCAAGTTGACGAGCCTGGTCGATCGCCGCAGAGACCAAGGCCGTGCCCACCCCCGTTCCCCGGCTGTCCGGCCCGACCGCAAGGGATTTCACCTCCGCGAGGTCCGACCAGATCACCTCCAGCGCACAGCAGCCGATCAGACTCTCGTCCTTCTCGGCTACGAGAAAGGTCTGAAGATTCTCATAGACCTCCGCCAGAGAGCGGAAGAGCATCTTGTCGTGCTCGGCGTAGTAGTTGATGAGCGAGCAGATCGCCTTGGCGTCCGGGATTCTTGCGTTCCGTACCTTCATAGGCCCCAGTATATCCGTGTTCGGCCCCATTTCAATGCGGTTCCCTCTCCGTTCGGGTTCGTGATCCAACGCAAAAAACGAAAAAACAGTGGCAAAACGGTTGACAGCCACTAAAATGACGCCGGTTCGTATTGGGTAGCCTTAGGACACATAGAATGCCAGGTGCATGAAGTACATACTGATAGATAAGATCGTTTCGCTCGAAGAAGGCAGGACGCTCAGAGCGGTGAAATGCGTGTCGTTGGCCGAGGAGTACCTGGGGGATCACTTCCCCACGTTCCCGGTGTTGCCGGGCGTGCTGCTGTTGCAGGGGCTCGTGGAATCGGCGAGCTGGCTCGTCCGCAAGACGGAGAACTTCGCGCACAGTATGGTCTTGCTGGAAGAGGCACGCAACGTAAAATACAAGAGCTTCCTGGCGCCCGGGTCGCGAATCGAGTACACGGTGCAAGCCAAGATCATTGAAGAGAACGTCAGCAGTTTCACCGGGTGCGGCGTCGCCGATGGGGAGAAGATCCTGGAGGCGCGGTTCGGCCTGAGGCACTTCAACCTGTCGGATCGGACCCCGGCGATGGCCGCAACGGACGCCCAGGTGATTCAAGCGATGAGGATCCGCTACAGCCTGCTCACACAGCAGAGCTGATCGCGGTCGTGAAGAAGGATTTTCGAAAGAGTACAGACCGGAGGTAGCAGCAGCCATGGCCATGAGTCGGGATGAAGTTTTCCAAAAAGTGCAGGAGGTTCTCGTAGATGCGCTCGGAGTGGATGAGGATGAAGTGACGGCCGACGCCACGCTGATGGGCGATCTCGGCGCCGAGAGCATCGACTTCCTGGACATCGTCTTTCGCCTGGAGAAGGCGTTCGGGATGAAAGTGCCACGCGAAGAGCTGTTTCCCGTCGAGGGGCTCCTGAACAGCACGGATCTGGTCAGCAACGGCAAGCTCACGGACAAGGGCCTCGCCGAGCTTCGGGCCAGGGTCCCGCACACCGACCTGCGCGAGTTCGAGAAGGACCCGGACATCAACAAGCTGGCGGACCTGTTCACGGTCAACGCCATCGTCAATTACCTGGATACCCGGCTAAACCCGGCGTAGGTCAGGGTGGTCGAAGCAGAGAATATGCGGCAGGATCGTGTCCCTCCTGCCGTTCGCTTTCATACGAGTGCCCATGCGTTGGATTTGGATCGACAAGTTCGTTGAATTCGAGAGTGGCCGGCGGGCCGTGTCCGTCAAGAACGTCTCTCTGGCCGAGGAGCACCTGCACGATCATTTTCCGGGGTTCCCCATCATGCCGGAGTGCCTGATGATCGAGGCGATGGCCCAGACCGCGGGCATCCTCGTGGGCCAGGCCCGGGGCTTCCAGGAAAAGGTCGTGCTGGCGAAGATCAGCAAGGCGGTCTTCTTCGACTACGTCGTGCCCGGCGACAGCCTTCGAATCGAGGCTTGCATGGAGACCATCGCCCCGGAGGCGGCGAGCACGACAGGCCGGATCACGCGATCGGATCAACTGATTGCCGAGATCGACCTGATGTTCAGCCATATCGACCAGAACCTGGCGGGCAAAAAGTTCCCCAAGGACAACTTCGTGTTCACCGGGATATTCACCTCTCTTCTGCAGGAGGTCGCCCTCAATCACGTCCGGCCCGAGCCGCAGCCCATGGAGTCCGGCGCATGACCACCGCACGCGTAGTCATCACGGGGCTCGGGGCAGTCAGCCCCCTGGGACTGACCGTCGATGAGATGTGGGCCGGGTTGACCACCGGACGTTGCGGCATCGCTCGAATCAAGGCCTTTGACCCGACGGGATTTCCCTGTGAACTGGGCGGCGAGGTTCCGTCCTATCGGATTCAGGATCACGTCCCCAAGAGCTTTCGAAAAGCAGTCAAGCTGATGTGCCGGGACATCGAGCTGGCTGTCCTGGCGGCGAAGGAGGCCGTGACCGCCAGCGGGTTGGTCACCAAGGGAATCGATCCGGAGAACGTGAACGTCGAACCCACGAGGATCGGGATCACGATGGGCTCCGGGATGATCAGTTGCGAACTCCCCGAGCTGGGCCCGGCGGTGGGCGCCAGCACGACCGACGGACGGTTCGACCTCCATAAATGGGGCAAGGAGGGGCTCGCACGCATCACGCCCCTGTGGCTGCTGAAGTACCTGCCGAACATGCTGGCCTGCCATATCGGGATCATCCACGATGTCCAGGGCCCGAGCAATACGATCACATGCGCCGAGGCGTCGGCCCATTTGGCAATTGGAGAGGCCGCGCAGATCATCGCCCGCGGCGGCGCCGACATCGCGCTGGCGGGCGCCGCGGAGGCGAAGATCAACCTGATGGTGCTGGTTCGCCAGAACCTGTTGCACAGGACCGTGCGAAACCGCAACAACACCCCGGAGACCGCGTGCCGACCGTTCGACGTCGATGCGGCCGGAATGGTCTGCGGCGAGGGCGCCGGCATCATCGTGCTCGAGTCCCTCGACCACGCCCGCGCCCGCAAGGCAAGGATTCTGGCGGAAGTGGAAGGGATCGGCCAGAGCCACAGTCTCAATCCGACGTACGAACACCTGGAGCCCGACGGCAAGGGGATTCGCATCGCAGTCGAGAAGGCGATGGTTGATGCAGGCATCGGTCCGCGAGACCTCGACCTGATCGTCCCGCACGGGACGGGTATCCCCCAGGACGACCTGGCGGAAGCCAGAGGGCTGCAAGCCGCCCTGGGGCCGGCGGCCCGCCGGATCCCGGCGTGGCCGACCAAGAGCATGCTGAGCGTCACAGGGGCCGCCGCCGGGGCGATTGACGTGGTCGCCGCTGTACGCGCCATGAACGAAGGTGTCATCCCGCCGGCCAGGAACTTCACGAAACCGACGGCCGGCTGCGAACTCCGTATTCTGACAGAGCAGCAGGAGGGCCCAATCCGCCGGGCTCTGTGCTGCAGTTACACCCACGGCGGGCAGACCGCCGCGGTGGTGCTGAAGGCCTTTGAGGGAGACGTCGCACAGTAGATGAAGACTTCGAGCACACACGAACGCGTCGTCATCACAGGGACGGGCATCGTCTGTCCACTGGGCAATGACGTGAAAACCTTCTGGGACGGGATCCTGTCCGGCCGCAGCGGCATCGACAAGACCACGCTCTTCGACGCCTCGACGTTCCCCACGACGTTTGACGCAGAGGTGAAGAATTACGATTTCCGCAGGCACATCCGTCAACCGCAACTGCATGAGAAATGCAGCCGGAGTTCCGGATTCGCCATCGGGTCCACCGCGCAAGCCTGCAAACAAGCGGGCCTTGACGTGGAAACCCGGGAGCCGGTCGATGGAATCGACCGCACCCGCATGGGAATCTATCTCGGCGCAGGCGAGGGCTCATTCGACAACGACGCTTTTTTCGGGTCCCTCATCGCCGGCTGGGATACGCAGCAGCAGCAATTGGTCTGGCCGCAGAGCATACGATTCGCCATGGAGAACATGAAGGCGGCCAAGGAGCTCGAACAGGAGCCGAACATGGCTGCAGCCCACGTCTCGCTTCTGACCGGGGCCAGGGGCCCCGTGAGAAGCTGCCTGACCGCTTGTGCCGCCAGCACACAGGCCGTGGGCGAGGCCATGATGCTCATCCGCCGGGGCAATGCGGATGTCATGATCGCAGGCGGGGCCCATTCGATGATCCACCCGCTGGGAATCACCGGCTTCAATCTGCTGACCGCCCTGTCGCGACGCAACGACAGTCCCCAGACCGCATCCCGCCCGTTCAGCGCCAGCCGGGACGGGTTCGTCATCGGCGAAGGCGCCGCGATCCTGATCCTGGAATCGCTCACGTCCGCGAAAAAGCGAGGCGCCCGTATCCTGGCCGAATTGGTCGGCTACGGGTGCAGTTCCGACGCCTTCCGCGTGACGGACATGCACGAGGAAGGTCGCGGCCCGGTCCAGGCGATGCGCGCCGCAATCGCGGACGCCGGCTTGACTCCCCAGGACATCGATTACATCAACACGCACGGCACGAGCACGCTGGAAAACGACTCGATCGAGACGCTGGCCATCAAGACCGTGTTCGGGGATCGGGCCAAACAGGTCCCGGCCAGCAGCATCAAGAGCATGCTGGGCCACCTGATCGGAGCGGCGGGCGCCGCCGAGCTGATCGCCGCGGTGTTGGCGATTCGGGACGGCGTCGTACCCCCCACGATGAACCTGCACGATCCTGATCCGAAGCTCGATCTGGACTATGTGCCGAACGCGCCGCGAAAGATGCCCATTCGCGTGGTGATGAAGGAGTCCTTCGGTTTCGGCGGCCAGAACAACGTGGTGATCCTGAGACAATACAGTGAAGAGGGTTCGAGATAAGTACCACAGGTCCTATTCGTCCTATAGGTCCCCCCCGCGAGGCAAACAACTATGATCGACATCAAGCTGATTCGAGATAATCCAGATCTTTATATCCAGGCTGCGAGGAATAAGCGAATCGACGCAGATATCCCCCGGCTGCTCGAAATCGACGGACGGCTCAAGGACATCAAGGCTCGCCTGCAGGAGATCGCGACCGAGAAGAACCGGGTAGGCAAGTCGATCCCGAAACTGTCGGGGGCCGAGAAGGAGGCCGCTCTGGCGAGCCTGACGGGCCTCAAGCCCCAGGAGGAGCAGTTGGACCATGAGAGCAAGGTTTTGCAGCCGCAGTTCGACGCTCTCTTGCTCGAGGTGCCCCAGCCGGCCGACCCTGATGTCCCGGTCGGCAAGGATGACACGGAGAACGTGGAGATCCGACGGGAAGGCGAGGTCCGACCGTTCGATTTCGAGCCTAAGGACCACGTTCAACTCGGACTCGCTCTCGATATGATCGACATCGAGCGAGGCGTCCGGCTGGCGGGCACCCGCAACTATTTCCTCAAGGGCGACGGCGCCCTGCTGCATTGGGCAGTCCTGCGGTTCGCAGTCGATTTCATGGTCCAGCGAGGCTACACCCCCATGGCGGTCCCCCTGCTGATGCGGGACGAAGCGATGCGAGGGACCGGCTATTACCCCGGCGCCGAGGAGCAGACCTATCGGATGGAACGGGATGAGCTGAATCTGGTCGGGACCGCTGAGGTCCCGCTGACGGCATACCGCATGGGCGAGATCCTCCAGGAGGAAGAGCTGCCGCTGAAATCCGTGGGGTTGTCGAGCTGTTTCCGGCGGGAGGCCGGAGCCGCAGGCAAGGACACCTACGGGCTCTACCGAATCCATCAGTTCGACAAGGTCGAGCAGGTCGTGGTCTGCCGCAACGATGTCGAGGAGAGCAACAAGTACCATGCGGAGATCCTGGCCAACTCCGAAGGCGTGATGAAGGCCCTCGGGCTGCCCTACCGCGTCGTCGTCGTCTGCACGGGCGACCTCGGCCGCGGCCAGGCCAAGAAATACGACATCGAAGCCTGGATGCCCTCACGCAAGAGCTACTCGGAGACGCACAGCGCCAGCAAGTTCCACGAGTTCCAGGCCCGGCGGATGAATCTCCGCTACAAGGACTCGAAGGCCAAGAAGAACCTGTACTGCCACACACTGAACAACACGGTGATCGCCTCGCCGCGCGTTCTGATTCCGCTGATGGAGATGCACCAGAACGCCGACGGCTCCATCACGATCCCGCAGGTGCTGAGGCCCTACCTGGGCGGGCGGGAGAGAATCACCCCGCGTACATGACCATCTGCGTCGGGTCCCGATGCAGGCGCCGAACCAACATGAAGCGTCCACCTCAGCGTCGGCAACCCGCCAACGCTGAGGCGGACTCCGAGTTTACGGCTTCTCCAGGCTCTGCTGCAATTCCTCGGACATCTGGTTCAGCTCGCCCTGAATCGTGTCGAGCTTCTTCTTGGGCTCTTCGATCTGTGCATCGGCTTCCGCAGACGTTTCTTTGTCCATCACGTACGGCGTGATGAACACGATGAGTTCGTTGTTCGCCTTGGTGATGTTGTTGTGCCGAAACAGCCCACCGACGAGAGGCAGATCTCCGAAGAGCGGGACTTTCCTCACGACCTTGCTGTCGGTCTGAAACAGAATACCGCCGAGCATGAGGGTCTGGCCGTTCTCGACGATCATATTCGTCGTGCTCTCCATGAACCGTCGAACCGGCTGGCCGTTGATCGAGTCGCCGGTCAGGTCGGACAGTAGCACGGTGACATTCATGTCAACGTTCTTCT
The DNA here is from genome assembly GCA_039683175.1 of Phycisphaerales bacterium. Lineage (GTDB taxonomy): Bacteria > Planctomycetota > Phycisphaerae > Sedimentisphaerales > Anaerobacaceae > PLanc-01. The sequence continues at coordinate 32,151 of JBDKRX010000141.1, read as the reverse complement.
CCGGCGTAATGCTTGGACGCACCGCGAGGGTCATGCCGACATCCTGATATTCGAAGTTCTGCGTGCGGCTAATACCCGTCTCAGAGGTCGTAGCGTTCGTCTGAAACGCGATCTTCTGGCCTTTGGAGAAACTGGCCTCCTCATTGTCCTCGGTCCACAGGGACTGCTGGTTGAGGATCTGGGCATCGACCTTCTTCACCAGGAAATCCAACAAGGCGGTCACGCTGCTATTCACCGAAAGCGTCGCCGAGCCACGTTCCTGAAGATAGGTGAGTTCCGAAAGAGCGGTCACCGCATTTTCGCCGACCGAGAACGCCTCGGCCGGATTCGACGACAACTGGAGGCCCAGAGAAGTCAGATCCTGATGATCCACCTCGACCACGACCGCCTTCACCAGGACCTGTTTGCCCGGGACATCCAGGCCCTTGATCGTTTCCTCGATGCTGCTCTGGAACTCCGGGGGCGCCAGCACCAGGATGGATTTGCTCCGCGGATCCGGGATGAAGCGGACTCGTCCGATCACGTTGCTGATCGGCTCTTCGTCCATCGTGCCCCGTCTTGCGCCGCCGCCGCTGGACCATGGCGGAGTGTACTCATCGTTACGCTGATTGTTGTTGCCCTGGTTGGTGTTCCTCGCGTTGCCCTGATTCTGCGAGCCTTCGGCGGCGTTCATGGAGTAATCGCCCAAGCCCCTCGTGGTCCGCCGAATCCTCGCGTTCGTCCCCGCCTCGTTGAACGTGGCGTTGAGCCGCTCGGCGAGGTCCTCTGTATCCGCGTATTTGACCTCGACAACATGCGGCACCTCCGCCATCTCCTGGCGATCCAGGTCGAGGATGAGTTGCTCGATAACCGCGTACGCCTGCGGGATCTTGCTGATGACAATGATCTTCTTGGTCCCGGGGACATCCTCGAAGGTCAACTGCCCATAGAGCGGGCCGACGATCTTCTGTTTTGTGTCCATTTCGTCGTCCCAGAAAATCATGCGAAAGAGCGAACGAGTCGAGTCGCTCTCCTCCGAGAAGAGCTTGCGGAGCAGGGTGGCCATCTGAACCGGGTCCGAGTTCTGCAGCTCGATAATCCGGGGCTTGACCGTCTCGACATCCAGAGGGATGTCCCACTCCTTGATCTGCTTGCGGATCTTCTCCATGTTCTCCGCCGACGCGATGACCGTGACCTGCCCCATCGAGGGATACGAGATGACCTTCACGGTCTCGCTGGGCTGGATGTTCCGGTAGCGGGAACTGCGGTATCCATAGCTGTACGAACTGCCCGACTGCGATTCATACAGCCCTTCCAGATTCGTCTTGATCTGGTCCGGGTCGGCGTGTTCGAGTTGGAAGACCTCCGTCAGGAACAGTCCGGGCATCACATCGACCTCGGCGATGAGCTTCTTGACCATTTCCCGCAGGTCCGCCCGGCCGAAGATCATGATCTGCCGGCTTTGCGAGAGCGCCTGGACAAGGACATTGGGCCGCAGTTCCGTGCCCGGCATGTCCTCCAGGGATTGCTGAATCCGGCGGGCCACTTCGTCCACGTCGGCGTACACGATCGAGACCGTCTCGTACTCCGGGGCAATCGGCTGTTCGCGGTCCATCTTCTCGATCCACTCGCCGATCTGCTTGAGGTTCTCCGCGGAACTCCGGGCGATGATCCACTTGCGCTTGGGCTCGGGGACCAGGATGATAGGCGTGTCGCCCGCCGCGATTACGACGGACGTGGCAGACTTGCCACTGCCGCCGGAAGACTGGCTGGCCGGCCGGGACGTAGTCCCGCTGCTCCGCAGTTGCTGGCCCCTGCGGCCATCCGGCGAGCCGCCGAGGAGCAGACGCAGCAGTTGAACCATTTCCGTCGGGTCCCCGCTGCGGATTTCGAAGATCTCGGTGATCATCTTGTTGCCCGCGTCGGGCACATCGAACTGCGCAATGATGTTCTCGATGCGCATCAGGCTCCCGACCGTGTCGATCACCAGCAGCGTCCCGGTCGTCTCGTCGGCGCCGACGTGCCCGAACTCGCTCACCAGGGGCCGGACGATCTCCCCCATCTGGGCGGGAGGGTAATTGTTCAGCTTGAAGAGCTTCTGAACGACCTGATCGGGATTCTCGAAGGCCGCCAGCGGCTGATCCGGCGGAACGATCGGGTGAACGCCGAGCTTCGCCTCGCTGAGCGGCTTGAGGAAGATCGTGTCATCCACTTCTTCCGGCATGAAGCCCTTCATGCGCAGGGCGCTGTAGATCTTCAGCAGGGCCTTGCTCCGGGGCAGCTTGTCCGGCGCGTAGATGGTGATCTTCTGCTTCATGGCCTCGTCGTTCGGAATCACGACCTTTCCGGTCCACTGGGCGATCTTCTCGACGATGTTCTTCATCTCGACGTCTTTGAGATTGACGGCCTCCAGCGGATCGTTGGGATCCTCCGGGACCTTGGGCTTCGCAGACTCGGCCTCCGATGGCTTTGCCTCGCCCGCCTTGGGGGGCTCTCCGCCAGGGGAGGCGTCGCCCTTGGCTTCCGGCTGATTCGGGTCCCCACCGGCCGGCTTGTTCGCATCCTCGGGTGTCTTTTCGCCCTGCGGCGCGTTCGGCTCGGCCTTCTGGGCGGCCCGCGCGTCATTGGGCTCGTTGGGACCGGACGTCGTCCGATCCGATTGGGCGCCCGCCCTCTGCTCGACGCCGGGGAAGTCCAACGCCGACGCATGGAAACCGACCCACCAAATGATCGCGCCGGCCGCAACAAGGACCAGGCCCCACAGGATTATCTTTGACCGTTCCAATTTATCACCTCACTTCAATGGCATGTTGGCTTGGGGTCCGGCAATCAGCTCTCACCGGCTTGATTGGGCTCCGAGCCGGCCTTCTTTTCGCTCTCTGACCCATTGGGGTCCTGGGCTGCGGGGACGGCGGCAGGCTTCATCTGCTTCGGCAACGGCCTGCGGACCACCTTCTGGCCCGGCTGGGTGCTGACTCGCTGGCGGATCTGCTCGCGGATCTTGGCCTTTTCTTCTTCTGTTGCCGATTCCATCTTCTCCAGGAACTGGGCACGCTTTTCCTTCAGTTCGGCCTTGGCCTCCTGCGTCTCCTTTGTCCGTCCGGTTCCCGGCTCGTGCGACAGGTTGGCCTTGGCCTCCCGGAGGCGAGCGTCATTGACCTCCGTCGCAGAAGAGGACGAAGATGAATTCCCCGTTTTCGCCTGGCGAATCAGCAAACCGACGGCGTACGCGGCGACCAGCACCGCACCCACAACAACGATCGTAACAACAGTATTCGACGACTTCATTCGGAAGAACCTTTCTTCAACAGGGACTATTGGGGTCTGGCCCCGCGTTTCTGACGCATTTCTTCTCGGGCCCGTTGCCTCTCCTCCGGGCTCATGTTCCGCAACTGCTGGCGCATCTTCTCTCTCTCCTCGGGGGACCGTCCGACTCCCACCGGTCCCGCGGGACCGCCGCGAGAGCCGGTCACAACCATCTGCGGCCTGTCCGCAGAACCCGGTCTCCTGCCGGAACGAGCGGGCCCGGAACGCTCCGGCTGCCCCTGGCCACCACCACTGGACTCGACAGGGGAGAACTCCTTCTCCTGGCCATCCCAGGCGATCCGCACCTTCGTCGGATCGATCGCAAGGATCTTCGCATCCTCGACGCTGTCGCCGACCTTATACCACCGGCCGTTGATCAACGCTTCGTCGCCGAGGATGCCGAGCACCTCGCCGACCGGGTGCTGCTTCGGCGGGATCATAATGAACAGGTTCTTCTTCTTCAACTCCTCCGCACAGGTCCTGGCGGGGGCCAGCAGTTCGCTCACGTCCTCGACGCACTGCCCGTTTGGGTCCACCCTGGCAGCCAACACCCGGGCCTCCGTCGACGCCGTGACGAACCCGGCGACCTGTAGGAGAATCAAGGCCCCCAACAGCGCCGCCACGGCCAGCAGGCCGTGGACGTACAACTCAGTCCTGTTTTGATGGAATTCACTGTTCATCGCTGCACATCACAGCCTGGCCGTGTTTCTCATCGGATATCATCCACGTGTTGTTCCATCTGGTCGATCGCCTGCTGCTTGTCACTATCGGACATCCTGTTCCATTCTTCTTTTGCCTTGGCTTTCTCTTCGTCTGAAGCGCCGTTCCATTTCTCCAGCAGCGCCGCTCTCAGCCGCGGGGACAGCTTGACGCCCAGCCACGCGAGAGCGTCGTCTTCTTCAACGGGCTCCGGGGTCGGGGCCTTCGCGGCCTCCACCTTCACCGTAGGCTTTGGCTCCTCGGGCTTCGGCTCCTTCTTGGCCTCCTTGGCCACAGGCTCAGAAGGAGGCCCCGAGGGCGCCGCCCCGATCGGAGCGAAGTTCTGTTCTTTGCCATCCCACTCGACCTTCACATACGTTGAGGTGATCTCGATGATCTTGGCATCGCCCACCTTCTCGCCGGCCTTGTACCACTTGCCCGCGATGAACGCCTCGTTGCCGAGGATCCCGTCCACCTGCTTGACCGGGTGCTCCTTGGGCGGCTCCTTGACGAACAGGTTCTTCTGCTTGATCGCATCGGCCGTCTTCTTCGCCTGACTCAGGCAATCCTTCAGACCGTTGGGATCGCGCTGGGCCTGGGTCAGGCCGGCAAGTCCCTGCATCCGTTCTCGTTCGACGTAGAAACCCGCCACCTTGGCAAAGGCCGAGGCGCCGAGCAGCACCGCCGCAGCAGCCAAAAGCAGCGGCACCCGTCCATCTCGATGAATATCGGCTGTTTTCACCTGCATGCCCCAATCAATCCGCTCTTCCCATGCGACGCACGATGTCACTTGACGAACGTGCTCACGGTCAAATCGATTTCGATTTCTTTGTCTTTCCTCTTCTCCGGCGGCTCCTTCGTGTCGCACTGGATCCGCAATTCCTCCACGCCGACGAGGTACTGGTTCTCGTTCACGTTGGCCAGAAAGTCGAGCAACTGGTCCAGCTTGCACTTGCCCTTGCACTTGATCTTGAGCACCTTGTACGAAAGTCCCCTGGGCTTTCGCACCGGCAGAAACAGCAATGGCTCCGTGTTGATGCCGGCCTTCTTCAGTTGCTCGTGCAGCCGGTCTCGGAAGAGGAACTTCTGCTTGTCCTCCACCTGGGGCGCCTCGCACACGGGCACCAGGGTCGCGAGGGCGGCCTGCCGGTTCCTGTCCGTCTCGACCTCGCCGATCTTGCGTTTGGCTGCGGCAAGGGTCGCCCGGGCGCCGCTCCAGTGATCGTACCCCTTCGACCCATACGTGAAGACGAATATGACCACCGCCGACACCGCCCCGAGCAGGAGCACCCGTTTCTCTCGTGTATTCAGTTTTCTCATCATCGGTCTTCCACCCGCAAACAGCTACAGGGCCGCTCCCTTTTTCGTGAACTCCTTGTAGGCCAGCGTGATCGTGAACTTGATCTTCTTGGTTTTGGAGTCCGGCGCGGCGTTCGCGATCTCGGCATCCTTGATCCCCTTGTGCCCTCGCAGATTCGCCTGAAACTTCCACATCTGCTCCATGTTGTCCGCCTGCCCGGTCAGGGAAACCGTCTGGCCCTTCTTGAAGTGGAACGTGTCCAGCACAATCCCTTCGTTCTGCCCCGCGTTGATCTCGGTCAGTATCTCCAGGAGGTCCGGCCTGTGCCGGGCCACGGTCTTGACCAACGCCTGCTGCTGCAGGGCCGCCTGGAAATCAGGCTGTTGAACCAGCCCCTCCCACCGCTTGGCGCTGGCAACGTCCGTGAAGTAGGCGGTCACGAGCAGAGCGATCAGCATCACCGTCGCCGCCGCGCCCGCCAGGGCCACGGACCGCCAGGCGGAGGCGGCCTTCTGCTGCTCCTGCTCTTCGAGCACGCGGTCGAAAAGACTCAACGTCGCCGAAGGTTTCTCCAAGGCGATCATGGCAAGGCCCAACGGTGTGCGGTATTCATAGACTTCCTTTGCCCCGAAACCCGCCGGAGCCTTGAGTTGCTCCACGCTCGGCACGCTGGCCTTCGCCGGCAAACCGGCCGCGTCCAGCAGATCGACAATGCGCTGGAAGGCCTGCCCTCCGTCGGAAAGGACGAACACAGGCCGGGAACTCGCATCGTCCCAGCCGAATGACGACAGCAGGATCCGCAGGTCGTGGGCAAACCGCTCGATCGCACCGTTCGACGGCGAGACGCTCTCTTCACCACCGGACGGCGTAAGACCGGTCATTCCCATATCCAACACGCCGGCCCGCGTGACCACCCCGTTCTGGACCAGGCACACCTGGGTATTCTCCACGCCGATGCTCACGAGGAACGCTTCTTGTTCCCGTTTGGCGAAAAGCCCATGCCAGGTCTTGGCCATCCCTTCACAGGACAGGAAGATGTGCCGCGGTCGAAACTCCCGCACGCTGCCGGCGAACTTGTCGAGATGCTCTTTCCGAGCGGCCGCGATCGTGATGTCCATGTTGCCGTTGTTCGAGGGGCTCGTCCGCCAGGCAACCTCGATCTGATCGGCGGGCAACGGAAGCAGGGACTCGGCCTGCATTCTCACGATGGCCGCTGTCTCGTGCTCGTCCACCGTGGGCGCGTTGACCCGATAGAAGGTCACGCCGGTCAAATCGAGTCCGACCACCGCCGGGGAGTGTTTCTTCGACGTTCTGTCCCGTCGATCCGCGTTCGACGCCAGGCCGCACTCGGCCGCAAAACCGCTCCACGTCCGATTCTCGACGGGCAGGCTCCTCGTCCACACGACCTCCACATGGTGATCCAGCCTGCGCACTTCGATCGCTTTGAATCGTGCGTCTTCCCGGGCGGCTGCAATCACCGAATGGGGGATCTTTTCGCCTTTGCTCATCAGTAGTTTGCTCCCTGATACCAATACAGAATCGTGACCGGCGACGCGCTGCGATCCACCACGCATTCCGTCCGGAAATTCGCTCCGCTGACGTCGGCCGTCGCAAGACATTGAACCGTGAACACATCCGAACGAACGGTGACCAGATCGGCAATGGCCTTGAATCGCTGCATGCTGATCGATTGCTGGTTCAACAGATCGGCGACGCTCGTGAAGCCATACAACAAGCCCGCCCGATCCGCGATGATGGCCAGGGCAATCTGCTCGGCCTGGTCGTCCCGGCCGAAGAGCGTAGCCAGCGCTTCCCGCTGCGCCGTGTTGACGTTGATCTTGCCGGGGATCCTGTCCTCCCCCGAGATCGTGATGCGATCGGCGATCTGCCTGAATGTTTGCAGGTCGATCTGCTCGGCCTGGTCCTCGTTGCCGCTCGAGCCCTGCGACGAGGTTTTCGGGCTGTTGTCGTTGATCAGGTCCGCGATGCTCTTGTACCCCTGGCCGCGATTGTCGACGATCCACTTGGCCTGCGAGGCCTTGATGCCGAGCCCGTCCTGAAGCTGCTGTTGATTCGCCTGGTTGATGTTGACTCTCTTGTTGCCCTCGGCATCGACGTTCTTCTCATACGAGTAGCAGGTCAGAGAGGCGATCCAACCCTGGTCGAGATGGTCGTCGCCGTTGTCGGGGGGAGGACTCAGATCGCCGTCCCGTTCGTTCGAGTCGAGTTGGCCGTTGAGGTTGGTGTCCTCGCCGTACAGGTACTCTTCGGTCACTCCTTTGACCGCGAGCAATTCCCGAACGGTCTTGAACGGCCCATTGCGAATCTTGTACGGGACAGGCAGGTTCTCGTAGTACCCCGTCTCCGCGCCCTGGGCCTGCGGCTCGTCATCGTTGTCACGCCAGTCCAGAATGGCCTCCGCAACCTCCTCTTCCATATACGGCAGGGCCATGAGCTGGTCTTTCGTCGCCGTGTTGATGTTCAGCTTGGCTGCTTCGTCGATCACTCGCACACTATACCGGCATCGTTCCAGCGTGATGTCGTTGAAATCCTCGTCATTGTCGCTCCAGAGGTCCGAGAGGCAATCGCTGTCCTTGGGGTCCTCGTTGAGGACCGCGATCGCGTTCTCCGTGCCGGCGCGGCAGGCCCACTTGCAGCGGATCTCGTCCGTGGCCGCCATCGCCATCTTCATATTCAGCCGGCTCGTCTGCCCCACCACCGCAACGATCGCTGTCATCACGGCGACCATCCAGAGCACCGCGATCAGGACCAAAGCCCGCTTGTTCCTTGCCGGTCTCATGGCTGCGGTCCCCTCCGTCCCTGATTTCCCTGGTTGCCCTCGGTCGGACCGGGGTTGGAGTTGCCTTGCGGACTACCCTGCTGCTGAGGGGATTCTCCGGTCGATTCCTCCCGCTCTTCGGAACCCTCGGACGACTCGCCCTCCTGCGGCCCTCCCGTCGAGGCTTCCGCCATGCGAGGGAACGTGACGGTAAACGTTTCCGTGACCGGATCGCCCCGTTCCGGCGTGGCCGTGCCCAGCGTCACCTCGATCAGCTTGGGCAGACTGCGCATCTCCTCGGTCCACTGGCCCGTCCACTCTTGGCCGTCGGAGAATCGAATGTAGAAGATCGCGATGTTGTCCGCGATCGGAGTCAGAACGCCGCGAGGCACCCTCTCTTGGTCCGGATTGGGCCACACCCGCCGGAAAAGCACCGTCGGCTCGTCGGATCCGCTCGCAGTGCCCTGCTGCTGGTCCCGGCTCCCGAGGAAATACTCGACCTCGTAAACATCGCCTTCCGGCTGATCGGCCCGCGCCTTGGCTCGGCCCACCATGTAGAAGGTCAGAAACGGCGGGCCGGTCGTCTCAGAGCCCTGGGAAGCCCCGATCAACTTGACGTTGTCGGGATTCGGGTCCCGATAGAAATTGGCCAGGTCGTGCGCAAGCATCCGAGCGGCAAAACGAACCTCCGCGTTCACCTCGCTGACCCGGTTGACGGTCTGGGCCGTGTGGGAGACCGCGTTCATCGCGCCAACCGCGACGATCGCAATGAAGCCGCTGATGGTCGATGCCACCAGAACCTCCGCGAGGGTAAACCCATTGTGTCGCATCGGTGTCATTCGGCCTGTGATTCCTCCGTGCCCGTGCTGGAAGCCAGCGAGGCGCCGTTCAGCATCGTCTGTGCCGTGATGCTGTGGGATCGCTTTCCTTCCAGCCAGGTCACCGTGATCTTCACCATGTAGAGGTTGTCGGTGCCCGTGTACTCGGTCGTCACCGCCCACTGGTAGCCGGGCTTGAATTGGTCGCTGACGCCCTCCAACTGCCCGGCCTCGATGAACTTGTCGATTCCCATGAAGTCAATCAGGTTCAATTGCTGATCGATCACCGCGGCCGCCTGCTCGTAGTGCCGGTGCAGACGGGTACTCGTCAACGCGTTGGTACTGATCGCACCAAGGGTCAACACGGCCCCCGAGAGGATCATGCTGGCCGCCAGGGTCTCGACCAGGCTGAAGCCAAGCTTGAAGTTTGATGTTTGAAGTTTGAAGCGCGGAGTCAGAAGGACGCAGCCCCGACGCGTCATACGTCGTCCCGCCACTTCCCACTTCCCACTTCCAACTTCCCACTTCACTCTTCTCATTCCTGCACGTCCAGATCGATGCTTGCCGTTCGAATATCCGATGTAGCGCCCGGGTAGAGGCTCGCCTTGCCCGTCGCAGCGACCAATGCGATCGAGTAGTGGGTCTTGCCGTCGCCGATCTGGACAACGGCCGACTCCGCGGAGCCGTTCGGAAGAAACATGATCTTCTGTTCGGAATCCACTTCGCCCGGCGACGTCTCCATGTACGTTTCCAGCCGCACGTCCTCGAACTTCACATCGCCCTCGAATTCGACGGGCTTGCAGAAGAAGTCCCGGACCGCGACCTTCTTCGACTCGCCCGTCTCGGGGTCCGCCTGGGCGGTCGCCAGGAAGAAACCCTGGTTGTTCGGATCGACCAACAACTCGTACGGACGCTGCTGCTCGATGGCCATGATCCGCGCGTAGCGGGCCATCAGCAGGAACTGGCGGGCCGCCTTCTCCACGAGCAGCTTCTTGTACGTGCCCACGCAGTATCCGCCGCCCAGGCCGCCAATCATGCCAATGATGGCGACAACAAGCAGGATCTCCGTCAGGGTGAACCCCCTGCCTGTCTCAGACAGCCAATTTCGTCGGCGGCACTGGTGCATGGAATGGAACTCGATCCGGGGCCCTCCAACACTCTGGAGGCCGGCCCAATCAGTCGTTGACAATATCCGCGTTTTCGCCCTCGCCTCCCTCCTGGCCGTCGGCCCCGAGGCAGATGAGGTCGAAACTGCCGACGTTGACCTGTCCCTCGGCGAGGTACAGGTACTCGTTGCCCCAGGGGTCGAGGATCTGGCTCTTCTTGAGGTAGGGGCCGCTCCACTTGTCCTCCAGTCCGGGCGGCGCCTCCGTCGCAATCAGCGCCTCCAGGCCGCCTTCCGACTCGTCGGGCAGACGGCCGCAATCGAACTCGAAGCTCTTGATCGCATTCTCGATCACGGCCATCCGCGGCCGGGCCAGGTCCGTCTTGGCCTTGCCAAGCCGCTTGAGAACGTTGGGGGCCACGAAACCCGCGAGCATGGAGAGAATCAGGATCACCACCAACAGCTCGATCAGCGTGAATCCTTTTCTGTTTCGTCTGATCCGTTTCATCCGGGTACCTCTCTCAGTCACACACACAGACCTATACTCCGTACATCGGCAAGCTACACAGCTCCAGCGCCGAGCGACATCCTCACAATGGGCAACAGGGCCGCCGCAATGACGAAGCCGATCACGATGGCCAGGACCAGAATCAACACCGCGGGGAAAATGGCCATGAACCGGCTGATCGCCGCGTCGGCGTCCGCGTCGAACGTGTCCGCTGCATTCAGCAACAACTCGTCGAGTTTACCCGTCTGTTCGCCGATAGCAACGATCTGCACCAAGAGAGGGGGAAAATGGCCCGTTTGCTCCAGCGGATCGGCCAGAGATTCGCCCCGCTTGACCTTCTCGGCGACCTCGTCGACCGAGCGGGCCAACACTTCGTTGCCCAGGGTGTCGCGAACCACGGCGAGCGACTCCAGGATGGTCACGCCGCCCTTGGTCAGCGCGCCGAGCGTCCGGGCAAACCGCCCCACTGCAATCGTGCGCAGGACCGGCCCGAGGACCGGGATCTTCAGGCGAAACGCGTCCCATTGCACCCGGCCCGTGGTCTTCGCCCACTTCCGCAGGGCGACAAGACCTCCGATGACAACGGCCAGGAAGATCCAGCCGCCGATGCTCGTGAAGATGCTTCGCAGAAAGTGGCTCGTGGCCAGCAGCGCCCGGGTCGGCAACGGCATCACCGCCGTGCTCATGTCCACCGTCCCCAGAATCTTGGGCAGCATGACGGTCACCACCAGAACGGCGGACGCAATGCCCAGGCACAACACGAAGATCGGATAGGCAGCGGCCGTCTTCATGTTGGATTTGATCTTCTCCTCGCGGGCCAGAATCATCGCCAGTTGCGTGCTCGTCTGTTCGAGAATGCCGCCCGTCTCGCCCACGCGGATCATGGACAGATACAGCGGATTGAAGATCCCCTTGTGCTCCGCCAGCGCTTCCGAGAGGGCCTTGCCTCCACTGACCGCCTTCGTCAGGTGCTCGAACATCCGTTTCATCGCGGGCTTACGCTGTTGCTTGCGCATGAGCTCCAGGCAGTTGAGCAAAGGCAAGCCCGCTCGGACCGCGGTGCTCAACTGCGTGGTCATGGCCAGCACGTCTCGACTCGATACGCGGCCGTTGTGCAGATAGTCAATGAACCCGGACGCGGGCGCTGATTCGGAACCGCTCGATGACGATTCGGCGGCCATGGCGGCGTGCTCGTGACCCTTCTCCATCAATTCCATGACGAAGTGACCGCGATCCGCCAACACGGCTACGGCGCTTCTGCGATCCGGCGCATCCACGACACCGGCGATATGAGCGCCGCCTCGATCCACTGCTTTGTAGGAAAACTGGCCCAAGGTCTACCCCGCCTGGCATTTGTGTTTCGTCGGAGAGCGACGCGCCACCACACGACTGGTACGATCAATCCTCGTCGCCGATTGTCTTGGCCACGCGGAAGATTTCCTCCGGCGTCGTGACCCCCTGCAGGACTTTGCCGATGCCGTCGTGCACCATGCTCACGTGGTCGACCGGAGCTTCTTTCATGATCTGGTCGGCCGAGGGACGCGAGGCAATCAATTCCCGGATTCGTCCGGTGATGCGGAGCAGCTCGAAGATCCCGACTCGCCCGGTCATCCCCGTCTGGTTGCAGTTGTTGCACCCGACCCCGTGATAGAACTTCACGCCCGGCTCGGTCTTCACGGCCCCGTTGAGACTCTTCAGAAGCGTCTCATCCGGATCGTACGGCTCCTTGCACTTCGGACAGATCTTGCGAACGAGCCGCTGCGCGAGAATGCCCTCCAGCGAGCTGGCCAACAGGAACGGCTCGATCCCCATGTCGATCAGTCGAGTCACCGCCCCGGGGGCGTCGTTCGTGTGGAGAGTCGAGAAGACCAGGTGGCCCGTCAGCGCGGCGCGAATGGCGATCTCGGCCGTGTCCTTGTCGCGGATTTCGCCCACCATGATGACGTCCGGATCGTGTCGGAGGATGTGTCGCAGGCCCGTGGCGAACGTCAGCCCTCTTTTCGGGTTCACCGGCATCTGGTTGATCCCTTCGAGCTGATACTCGACAGGGTCCTCGATCGTGATCATCTTGACTGTGGGCGAGTAGATCTGGTTCAGCGCCGCATAGAGCGTGGTCGTCTTGCCGGAGCCCGTCGGCCCGGTGACCAGGACGATCCCATGCGTCTTCTTCAGGCACTTGCAGAAGCCTTCCAGGGTCGCCTCGTTCATGCCCAGATCGTGCAGGCTGATCAGCGAGGCCGACCGGTCCAGAAGCCTCAGTTCGACCGCCTCGCCGAAGACGGTGGGCACCGTGGAGACACGGATATCGATCTTGCCCTTCTTGCCCACGAACTCGATGTGCCCATCCTGGGGCACGAACCGCTCCGCGATGTTCATGTTGGCCATGATCTTGATGCGGGAGATGATCGCGGCGTGCAGCCGCTTGGAGGACGGCGTCTTCTCCACCAGGAGGCCGTCGATCCGGTATTTGATCTTCACCTCCCGGTCGAACGGCTCGACATGGATGTCGCTGGCGCGAGATTCGATCGCTTCATAGATAATCAGGTTCACGAGATTGACAAGAGACGGCTCCCTCGCCAGTTCGTGCAGCTTGGCAGGCGAGAAATCACCGTTGCCGGAGTCTTCATCCGACCGCTGCTCGGCGGGCGCCAAGTTGTCCATCATCCTCGCCACATTGCTGCCGTAGAATTTCAGCACGGCGTGCTCGAGCTGGGCCGGATCCGCATAGAACCGCTGGATCAGGCAGCCCGTCACCAGACGCAGGTCTTCCGCGGTCTGCAACTGCAGCGGGTCCGTCATGGCGACCGCCAAACGCCCGTTCTCCCGCCACAGGGGCAGGACGTTGTACTTGCTCACCAGCTCGGCGGGCACCAGGCCGATGATCTCGCCGCCGATGGAAAGCGTGGACAGGTCGATCTTCTCGATCCCCGCCTGGACCGAAAGGGCCTCATTCAACTGGGCCTGCGTCACGTATCCCAGCTCCAGGAGAATCTGGCCCAACTGCCTGTGTTTGACCTTCTGCTCGGCCAGCGCTGCACCCAGATTGGCCTCGTCCAGGTAGGCCCTTTCGCAGAGCAATTCGCCCAGCTTCTTCTTTCGAACCGTACCACCGCGTGGGTCTATCCCCATTCCATAACCTCGGAACCATCAAGCTGAAAACCTGTAAGATCAGGTAATACAGCCACTTACATTCAACACGCCATCACGACAATCGACACACTCCCACCCGCCACGCCGGAGAATCATCCGCCGCGCGAATAGGGTCCGATGCAAGCACGCGCCGACACCCGCGGCGGTTGCGTCCATCGCATCGGTCGTATCATACACGAACACCGGTGCGGGAACAGACGACAAATCCCCCGCAGCTAATACTATCAGACGCTTTGGTGGACCGCTTTGTTACACGAAAATGCATTTTTCACTCCCCGGCGACAGGGGTAGAAAAAACCAGTTGACACCCTCAAGTGCTGTTACGACAATGGTATGCGTTGCAGCGTCGTCGTGGAAGCGACTCGCGAGTCGTTTCCCATCGACCCGCACAATCAAACGCAGGTGTGCGCGGCTGAGTTGGCGCCCGGACATGGCTGCGAGACTCGATGATGACCGCATCTCGGCGCCCGCCTGGGGAGACGGCTGACGGATGCAGCCCCCCGTCGACGAGGGAGTTGACACGGACAAGCTCGGCGCGCAGGCTTTCAACTGGAGGACAAGCAAGGATGCTCAAATCCAGGCATGGAGCGGGTGGGGCCCAGTCTTATGTCCGTTGGCTGGCAGGGGATTTGGCGGCTTTCGAGTGCGCCTGGATCTCCGTATGCTCCCCCAAGACGATCCTCTTGTCTCCCAGGGCACACACGCACGGCGACTCTCACAACAAACGAACGGTGGTCATCGAGGCACATGGGAGGTGGCGCTATGAGACTGGAGAAGAGGCAGCCGTCGGGCCGTGAGAAGGATGAGGCGGCCCTGGAACTGCTGGGCAAGCTGCGCGAGCAGATGTATGACGCGAACATCTCGACGGTCCGGCAGAGCGCATTTCACCTGTCGTGGATGCAGGAGGACGGTCTCGAGATCCTGCGGGAAGCCCTGCTCGGCGACACGCCCCGCCGGACCAAGAGCGCAGCCGCCTACGGTCTGCGAAAAATGCGGGGCAGAATGCGGAAAAGGGCCGAGGCGATTCTCGTCGAAGGGATCGCTCATCGCGACCCGTTGACCGCAGAGATCTCCCGCAACGCGCTCATCGTGATCAAGAAGAGCAAGGCCCCCTCCAAACGCCCCCCCCATTCGACGGGCAAACCCAAAGGCCGGTTCGAGATCCGAGCGATCCCCCCCAAAGGGCACGTCAAGAAGCAGCCGCACAAGGGTAGGCGATCGGATGGCCGCGGGCACACTCACAATCGCTGAATTCCGGCCGCCGGGCAGGCACATTTGGCAACCGGCGACGCACGTCCGGAAATTCTGCTCTGTTTCTGATTTTTCTCTTGACATTACCGGCCTATAGCAGCACAATCCCTCCCAATGGCGGTCCCTCAATGGAGGAGGGCCAGCCGAGAGCCACCAAGGATTGGTGTGCTTCCCATGGATGATGGCGCGATGGAAGAGTGCGCCGAACGACGGTTGCCCAGGGTACAGGGCATGAATGCCGTGGCAAGGAGGCATGGAGTGATACGTTCAGGGGGATTATTTCCGCTGGTGCGCGCTGCGCTGTCCCGAGGCAGTCTGGCGGCGCAGGCTTTCTCTTGCCCTTCGCAGGCGATTGTCGCCAGGCAGTTCACGCGCCGATTGTCCCATCCATCGTTGCGCCCGGCAGTTGCCGCTTGTTCCTGCGTTCGGTTGCCGGGTCGAGCAGCCTGGGATCCTCAATCCACACTGTCCCGAGGGACGCCCGCCGTCGAGGCGGTTCGTCCTCGCCCGCCCGTCAGACAATACACATCCGCACAGACAACCGGAAAACGGCACGGAAGCCATTCCGGGTGTTTTGGGTCCGGTCTCGTCGCGACCGCGACAAGGCCGGGCCCCATTATTGTGGACCCAAGGACGCCGGACGGCAGGGTTCCTGGACCCGTCCCGGTGCATCCCTGGGTTTTGCGAGCCCGCGATTGGAGAAACCGCAAGCACGACGAGCCAGTGCTTGCCTGCGACTGCGACCTGCGATTTTCATTCCCCTAAAGCAGCCGGTGTCTCCTGCATTCCGATGCGCTCGCTTTGTTGTGGGTCGATGGGTCATGGAGGACCCGCCGATCCACTGGGTTTGGCGCCATGAGAGTACGCTCTCTTGGCGCCGCCTGTTGATCGGCCAGGACAGGAAAGGAGGTCTCGAATCCACAGAGTGAACCGCTTGGAATCGTGACAGGCAACACGAACAATGCGCCTCGCCGGAGAGGCACATGAAACCGTCGGGACCGGCGATCCTGCCGACCGTGACGTTATGGAGTCCCGACGGATATCAGGGATGAGGCCAAAGCCGGCTTGGCCAGGACCGGCCCCAATGGATGGGAGTCGGAACAGGAAAGGAGTGCTTATGTCGAGGAGGAGATTACTGATCGTGGGACTGCTGGCCGTCTTGTGGGCTGCCGCCGCACCGGCGGGAGAAATCAAGACCCACTACTGGCCGTGTGACTTCGTGCCCCAGGAAATCGCCACGATTCCGGTCCTCATGGATATCGGCTATTGGATCGAGATCGTGAACCAGGACGCGTTCATCAAGCTCAAGCAGGTCACCATCAACACGTATGAAGGATGCACGAACCTGCAGGTCCGGTGCAACGCCGATCTGACGATGGGCTGCTCGATCTCGCCGACCGGAGCGGTGCCAGGCACATATACCTGCTCAATCTCCGGGAGCGCCAACGTCAACCGCCCCGGCGGGACCGTCAAGGTCTGCGCCAAGCTCAAGGACCCGAACCTGGCCAGCCGTCCCGGGGGCAGTGTGAACGTGCACGTCGCAAGCATAACCATCACGGTTGTGCCCAGGGCGCTGTAGAACGCGGCGCCTTCGGCAAACAGACTGATGATGCGCAAGGGTGGGTGGAGAGCATCCACCCTTGCGTTTCCCGTTCGTCCGGCCGCCCGGCGTTCCCCTCATGCGGAGTCGAGACACGACGATTCGGGGTCCCGTTCATCCGGGGTTTCCATGTCCGGCGACGGATTCTCCATGGCGTGCGCCGTCGTGATGCGGTATTGCCCATCCTCAAACACGATGTTCGTGATCTGAACGCCTTGGACCTGGCGACGGAGCAGCGTGTTTACGTCCAGGTGGAGCCTTGGGTATTCCCATCGGGCGCAGTGGTCGGCCAGCGGAAACGAAGCCAGCATCTTGTCCACCAGCCAGTCGAACCGGTCGATGAACCGGTTCGTCACGACCTGCAGGATCGCTTCTCCCCCCTCGAAGCCGGCAAATCGCAGCCCCACGCGAATCGACTTGAGGAACGGCCATGGCGTTCTGACCTTGATCTTGATCTCGCCGTCCTCAGCCGTGACATCCGTCACCTCATCGGGGATCAACCCGTTGGCGACGAGAATGCACGCCAGTTCTTCACCCGTCAGAATGATTTGCGCCATACTCACATACCTTGTCCGGTCCGGCCGCCTAACTGACCAAGCGTCGCCTGAGCCGTCGAATCGCCAGCACGCCGAAGATCGCAGTGAACAGGACGATGTACGCCACGCTGCCCAGCAGCGCCGGCGTGTAATGGCTGGCGCACACCGCACGGGACAGACGCACCGCGTGCGTCAGCGGCACGATCTCCGCGACGAACCGGACATACGACGGCAGGTCGCTGACCGGGAACACCACGCCGGAGAAGAAGAACATCGGCGAGATGACCCCCGTCAGATAAAAGTTGAAATGGTTGATCGTTTTGACGAACGACGTCACCCACAGCGACAGCGTCGCGAACATCATGCCCGTGAGGAAGCCGACCAGGGGAGTCAGCAGACCCGCCGGCAGCTCGATGATCCCGAACGCCATCAGCACGCACAGCACCGCGAACGTGAAGAACAGGCCCTTCGTCCCAGCCCAGATAATCTCGCCCACGATCAGGTTGTTCACCGTGATCGGCGCGGCCAGCATCCCGTCGTACACCTTCTCGAACTCCAGGCGGATGAAGGTGCCGAACGTACACTCGTAGGCCGCGGTGAACATCGCGGCGGTGACCAGCAGGCCGGTCCCGAGGAAATCGATGTACGGCAGGCCGTCCATGGACCCGGTGATCCGCTTGCCCAGTCCCAAGCCCACGCCCATCAGGAACAGCAACGGCTCCAGGAACGGCGGTAATCCGTTGCTCAGCAGGTTCTTCGTGTACACGCGCATGTGGCGATACCACACGCTGAACAGCCTCTGCGAGAGCGACGGGTACGCCATCGGACTACTGCTTTTCATTGAGGGCCCTCCCCGTCGCCTTGAGGAACACGTCCTCGAGGGTTGATTGCCGGATGTAGTACTGCTTGCCCGGGAGCCTCTCCACCACGTCCTTGAGCAGGTCGATCTGTTCCGCATAGAATCGCAGCGTCCCGTCGGTGCGATCCAGCCGAACCCCCTTGGGCAGACCGGCCTCGCTGATCGCCGGCGTGCCGTTGGCGACCGGCACCTCCAGCACGTACGCTTCGATGTTCTCCCTCAGCAGGCTCCGCGGGTTGTCCTCCAGGACCCTGTGTCCCTTGTCCATGATCAGGACCGTGTCGCAGATCTGGAAGGCCTCCTCCATGTAGTGGGTCGTCAGCAGAATCGTCGTGCCCTGGGCTCGAAGCTGCCGCAGCTTGTCCCAGATCAGGTGGCGGACCTGCGGGTCCAGCCCGGTCGTCGGCTCGTCCAGGATCAGCAGCTTCGGATTGTTCAGCAGCGCGCGGGCAATGACCAGCCGACGCTGCATGCCGCCGGAAAGCTCGCGCATCCTCGACTTGGCCTTCTCGGACAATTCGAGGAAATCGAGCAGGACCTTGATCCGTTCCCTCGCCACGGGTGCAGGCAGAGCGTAGAACTTCGAGTAGATCATCAGGTTCTGGACCACGTCGAGCTCGTCGTCGAGGTTGTTCTCCTGCGGCACGACGCCCGACAGGTACTTGATGGCCAGCTCGTCTCGCGCGGGGTCGTAGCCGAAGACGCGGATCGTTCCGCCGCCGTCGGCCCCCCGGCTGCTCCGGCCGTAGATCATCTTCATCATGGTCGTCTTGCCGGCTCCGTTGGGACCCAGCAGGCCGAAGCACGTGCCCTCCTCGACCTCGAAACTCAAGTCGCAGACCGCGTGCACCTTCCCGAATCTCTTGTTGATGTTCTGAACGCTTATGATCTTCATAACCCAAACACCGGGTATCTTGCATTTGACCTATCGCGGCGTAATCCACTGCAACCTTCTACGCACCAGTCGCAGGGAGCGGCCCAAGCTTGTGCCGTATTGTACACATCTCGCGGCCAAACGCCAGCAGCGGCGACAAAACGAAGTGGCGGGATGTGCCGCAGAGCTCCCCTCGGGCAGGGTCGCGAATCGCAGCGGCGTGGCTATGGTGAGACGGAACGTCCAGGAAATAGCACGGGGTCGTGGCATTCCACGACCCCGTGATTGGTACAGAAGACAGAAGAGAAAATGGACGGTTACAGGGCGCGACGACGCCGGAGGTATCCGACAAGGCCGGTGCCGAGCATGCCGAGCAGAATGGCGCCGGGGGCCGGAACAGCCGCCGTCTCGTTGTAGGTGAAGTTGTCCATGGCAAACTGGCTGCCGCCGAGCGAGATGATATTGAGGGCGTCGATCCCCATGAAATCAAAGTCATACCACGTGGGGGCTGTTGTGACGACGGGCACAGTCACATCATACCGGAGCGTCCCATCCAGGTAGCCCAGCACCTGCAGATCCTGGTTCGACCATGCGGCCGTCAGATAGGCTCCGTTGAAGTCAAACGTCGCGTCCGAGGTCACCCAAGCCGGATTCGCATTGTAGTTGTACGCCACGTAGGAATCGGAAACCGTACCGTACTCATAACCGCTGCCGGGGTGATAATCCTTGCGCAACGTGTAAACCTGGTCCCAATTCAGGCCACCGTAGCCATCCGGCACTTCCGTCCAGTCCTCCATGGTGATATCGTCAAAACCGAGCACAGCGGCATTCGCCGACATGCAGACGCCCAGCAGACTCACCATCGCCAACATCACACACACAAATCTGCTCATCTCCCAACCTCCAAAAGGAACAACAGTATTTCCACAGACGAGACTCTTGCAGTCTGGTCAGACACCCGAAGACAACCACATGTGAACCTGATGACCCGCCACTCACTTTGCCCAGTTTACCACGCATGGGACATACGTGTCAAGATAGAGGGAGCTATTTTCGAGCAGCGTCCGTAGACCGGGCTTTGATTCGGCGGTCTTCTGGATACATTATAGGAGGGCGTCCTACTGAAAAATGCGCGGGACAGGAGTCGAACCTGCAAGTCCTTACGGACACTACCACCTCAAAGTAGCGCGTCTGCCAGTTCCGCCACCCGCGCGATTACTGCGAATCGTGCTCTGCCGCAGTCGGCTCCTGGATGGCGATTCAGCCATCCAAGCCCCTGTGGCAGAACGTGAGTATCGCCGATGGCCCGCGTGTTGTCAACCCTGATTCTTGCGATTCTGCTGTGAGAAGGCGGATTCCTCTCTATCGGCCGCGCTCGCTACCCCAGAGAAAGACGTGCAGTCGGTCGCAGAAGCGAAAGCCCGTTTCCTTGCACAATTCCGCGACCATGGGGGCTCTCGCCAGCAGTTCCTCTCGCGTCCTGGCCTGGGGCATGAGCAGGACTCGAGCCGGATCGACTGAGGGCAATTGCGCGAGAAGCTCACGGACTTCGCCAACGTCGTGGGCCGACTCGATGACAAACTTGAGCTGGTACGGATACGCCGCGACCAGCCGGCGCAGGGCCTGCAGATCGCGAGCGGCCATCTGGTGGAGCGACGGCGAGTCCGAATTGCCGAGCTTCGGGCTGATGCTCAGAAGGTCGCAGGCAAGGTCGGGAACGAAAAAAGCCCCCGCCGTCTCGATGGTGATGTGCTTTCCGAGGGCCTTGAGCCGGCCGGTCAGGTCCACGAATCCCCGCCGGACCGCGCCGTCGGGACCCATCAGGGGCTCGCCGCCCGTCAGGACGACGGACCCACACGTCCATTGAACGACCCGCTCGACGATTTCACCCGTGTCGAGTTCCTCGCCCGCCGAGTAGTCCCAGGCATAGCTGGTGTCGCACCATCGGCAGCGGAACGGGCAGCCTGCCAGTCGAACGAAGACACTCGGCGTGCCGACCAGCACCCCCTCCCCCTGCAACGAATAGAATATCTCGGTCACACGCATCCTGTCAGCCCCGCGGAGCATAGGAGATCGGGTCCTGAAGACCCGCCTCGGCAAAGCCCTTGAGCCGGAGCCGGCACGAGTCACACCGCCCGCAGCTTCGGCCCTGTGAGTCCGGGTCGTAGCAACTGTGCGTCAGGGAGTAATCCACACCCAACTGCGTGCCCGTCCGGATGATCTCGGCCTTGGTCATATGAATGATCGGGGTGCGAATCCGGTACCGCCCCTTCCCCTGCACCGCGGCCGCCGTCGCGAGATTGGCCATCGCCTCGAACGCCGCGATGAACTCGGCCCGGCAATCGGGGTAGCCGCTGTAGTCCGTCGAGTTGACGCCGATGAAGATGTCGAAGGCGTTCAACACCTCCGCCCACGCCAGCGCATAGCTGAGAAAGACCGTATTCCTCGCCGGGACATAGGTCGGCGGGATCTCGACGCCGTCGCCCAGGTCGGCTCGGTCCTTGGGCACGTCGATCCGGGAATCGGTGAGGGCCGAGCCGCCGAAGGCTGCCAGGTCGATAGCGATCAGCCGATGCTCGACCGCACCGAGTGCCCGGGCTATCTGCCGGGCCGCATCGATCTCTCGGCTGTGACGCTGGCCATAGCGGAAGCTCAAAGCATGGCACGCAAAGCCTTCCTTGCGGGCGATGGCCAGCGTCGTCGCCGAATCCAGCCCCCCGCTCAACAACACGATGGCCTGGGCCATACCGTAAGCACCTCTGCCAAAAGGAATATGACGGACCGCCGGGGCGACTCCCCGGCTGCCCTTCCATGCTATCGAGGGCCGGCCGGTCTGTCGATGCATTTTGTCTCGGTTCAGACTTGTCCGCCTCTGTCACCGGCATTATATTGGAGATAAGAAAGCAGGGTATGGGGTCCCGGGAAATGGGTACTCCGCCAAGGGTGACCTATGGGCGACCGCGCCAAAATCGAGGTGTTCGACAATCCGCGTCCCGGAAGGGAGTACCGGATCACGATCCGCTGCCCGGAGTTCACGAGCGTCTGTCCCCGGACGGGCCAGCCGGACTTCGGAGAGATCACGATCGAATACTGCCCGGACAAAACCTGCATCGAGCTCAAGAGCCTGAAGTTCTATCTCCAGGACTTTCGAAACAAAGGCATCTTCTACGAATCGCTGACGAATGATATACTGGATGACCTGAGCGGCGTATGCCGGCCTCGCTGGATGAAGGTGACGGCCCGATTCACACCCCGCGGCGGCATCACGACGGATGTCGCGGCGGAGTATACGGCAGAACATTGACTTTTTGTCCGATATAGTGGAACTCTGCAAAAGGAATGAGATTTCCTTGAAGAATATGTGTCTGACCCGCCATTTTGCAGAATGCGAATGAGGTATTGAAATGCCCATCAAGTTTCAATGCAGCCTCTGCGGCAAGAAGATCGAGGCTCCGGATAGCGCGGGCGGCAAGTGGGGAAAATGCCCCGGTTGCCACAACAAGGTCTACGTCCCTCAGCCCATCTCGGAGGAAGACGAGATCAAGCTCGCCCCGATCGACGAGACGGAGGAGCAGAAGCAGAAGCAGTTGATGCATGAGACATTCGAGCTCACACGGGAGATCCTGCTGGAGAAGCCCGCCCCCGAGCCCGAGGCAGTCCCTTCCCCGACGGGCGGGTTGGACATCAGCGAGGAGAAGCTGACCGAGATCATCATTCGCTACCTGCGGCTGATGGCCGGCGGCGACCTCGACGACGCCCAGCGCACGGCGGAACTGATCGTGCCACACCGCCGCAAGGCGGTCGTCATCCTCGACGGATTCACGCACAGCCAGGCGCCCGACCCCGAACTGGAGGACATCCCCAAACAGGTCCTCTCCGGCCTGATCCGAAACCTCAAAACCCGGATCAGCTGACACGCGGCCGGCGCCATAGGGATTCAAGTCCCGGTTCGTTCAACCGGCTTCCCCCGTTGAAGTCCGCGATTGCGTCCGTTGAATGGGGACAGTATGCTGGTTCTCATGCGAATGCGCATGTCACATCGATCGTATTGCGTTGCAGGCAGGCTTGTGATCCTGCCGCTGGTTCTCACCTTCACTCTGTGGCGTATGGCGCTCGGCGCCGATGCGTCGGCCGGCGCCGGTAGACCTGTGGTGGCGGCCCAGATGGCTGCGCTGCGTGCGGCAATCGATGATCTGTCGGCGACTTTCAGCAAGGACTACGCGGAAGGCCTCCAGTTCAGTCGCCGGCTGGATGATCTGTCACATCGGCTCGACGGGGCACAGCCAGACGAGGTCAACCAGGTTCAGACCGAGTTCGTTTCACTGCGGAACGAGGCCTTGCTCGCCAATCCGCTGCTGACCCGCCGGCCCCTTCTCTTCGTCGTGCGACCGCAGTATAAGCCCGACCATCACAACACCGAGACCATGTTCAAAACGGACGAGATCAACACAAGCAGCTTCCAGGGCGGCGGGGCCATCAAGATCCTCGATCCGCGCAGCGGGCGAGTCGCCACGCTCCTCGAAACATCCGACGGCATGGTCCGGGACCCGGAGGTCCACTTCGACGGGACCCGAATCCTCTTCGCCATGCGTCGGGATATCAAGGACGACTACCACATCTACGAGATGCAGGCCGATGGGACGGGACTTCGACAACTGACCTCTGCTCCCGGCGTGGTCGATATCGACCCCCTGTATCTGCCCGACGGCCGCATCGTGTTCACTTCGACGCGCGAGCCGAAGTACTGCATGTGCAATCGGCACATCATGGGCAACCTCTTCTGCATGGACGCCGACGGCGCCAACATTCACCAGATCGGAAAGAACACGCTCCACGAGGGGCATTCCGCTTTGATGTCCGATGGACGCGTGCTCTACGACCGGTGGGAATACGTGGACCGCAACTTCGGCGACGCCCAGGGCCTCTGGGCGGTGAACCCCGACGGGACGGTCGTCACGATGGTCTACGGCAACAACACCTGGTCGCCGGGGGCGACGATCGACGCCCGCGCGGTCCCCGGCGCGGACTCCATCCTGTGCGTGTTCAGTTCCTGCCACGACCGGCCCTGGGGGGCGCTGGCCCTGCTCGATCCGAAACTCGGAGTGGACGGCAGGGCTCCCGTCGTGCGCACATGGCCGGCCAGCGCCATCGATCTCGTGCAACAGAACAGCCCGCGGCCTGACGCCTACGGATTCGACAACTTCACCCAGGTCCGGCCCCGATACGAAGACCCCTATCCGCTGAACAGCAAGTACTTCCTCTGCTCTCGCCAGACCGGCCAGGACGAACAGATGGGCATCTATCTGGTAGATACGTTCGGCAACGAAACGCTGGTCCACGTCGAAGGGCCGGGCTGCTACGACGCCATGCCGCTGGGGCCCAAACCCAGGCCGCCGATCATTCCCTCTCGTCGCCAGTTCGACTCGCAGCCGGGCGTCTTCTACGTCGTCGACGTGTACCAGGGTACGCACATGGCCGGGGTCAAACCCGGCTCCATCAAGTACCTGCGTGTCGTCGAGTCGCCGGAGAAGCGATTCTGGACCCACGCACAATGGGGCGGACAAGGTGTCCATTGTCCCGCGATGAACTGGCACAGCTTTGAGAACAAGCGCATCCTGGGTACTGTCCCGGTCGAAGCGGACGGATCGGCGTGCTTCGAGGTCCCCGCCGGCAAGTTCGTCTACTTCCAACTCCTCGACGAGAGCAAGATGATGGTCCAGTCGATGCGCAGCGGCACGACGGCCCAGCCGGGCGAGTCGACGGGCTGCGTCGGCTGCCACGAGAGCCGCCTGGCGTCGGCGCGTCCATCGCGGAATGCCGTGCCCTTGGCGATAAGACGCCCACCGAGCGAACTTGATGGCTGGAAGGGACCGCCGCGTCTGTTCAGCTACATGGACGAAGTCCAGCCCGTATTCGACCGGCACTGCGTCCGCTGCCACGACTACGGCCGGGATGCGGGCGGCGGGCTCAATCTGGCGGCCGATCGCGAGATGACCTTCAACGCATCCTACACGGAGCTATGGCAGAAGAAGTACATCGCCGCCATCGGCGCCGGGCCGGCCGATATCCAGCAGGCATACTCCTGGGGTTCGCACAAGAGCAAGCTCGTCAGTGCCTTGCGGGCGGGACATCAGGATGTGAACATCCCGGCGGATGACTTCGAGCGGATCGTGACCTGGATCGACCTGAACGGCCCCTACTATCCTCGGTACGATACCGCCTATCCCGACCACCTGGCCGGCCGCTCTCCGCTGAACGATGCCCAGGTGCAGCGATTGACGCAGCTCACCGGCGTCCCCTTCGCCGGACAGGCGAGTTACAGCTCCCACCAGGGACCCCAAATCAACTTCGACCGACCCGAACTAAGCCCCTGCCTGACCCACATCGCGGATGCCAACAGTCCCGAGTATGCCGAAGCCCGTGACATCATCCGCGCGGGCAAGACAATGCTTCAAGTGCGGCCCCGCGCCGACATGCCCAACTTCCAGGCCTGTCCGATCGATCAGCAGCGCGAGGCGCAATACGTAGCACGCGAGGAAATCGAAGCCCGCAACCGAGCCGCCATCCGCGACGGCCGTAAACAATACGACGACACGCCGTAGCTGGTCATGCGGTACACAAACGGCTTCGAGGTCCCGGCCATATGAGAATGTGAAATGTGTAGGTGCGACCGCGGTTTCCCCCGACCGTAGCCCCTGTTGAGCTTGCCATGGGGGCCATTTCCATTTCCACGTCTTGACGTTGGCACTTCACCCACTATCATGCTGTGTGCATAGACTACAAACGATTGGTAGGCCTGTGAAGGAACAGATGCTTGCTTTGGTATTTCGCTAAGGAGGATATTTATGGCGGACATTTTCATAAGTCACTCAACAGAGGACGCTGCCTTTGCAGAACAGGCCCATCGGTTCATGGAAAGCCAAGGGGTATCTGTTTTCCTCGCACCTTTCTCAATCGCCGCTGGTCAGAACTGGACAGATGAGGTCAAACGGAACTTGAAATGCTCCAGCATGGTCCTATTCCTGGCCTCCCGCGCTGCGTGCAACTCACCCTTCGTTCAACAAGAGCTCGGGGGAGCTTTCTTCGGAGACAAGCGAATCGTACCGGTCGTCTGGGAGATCGCCCCGGAGGAGCTTCCAGGATGGGTATCACAATCACAGGCCGTAGATATACGCAAGAAGACTGTGGACGAAATACGGACAGCATTCTCGGCCATAGCCCAAAGACTCAAGATCGACAAACGCAATTTCTGGGTTGTTGCTGGCGCGTTGGTGGCCGCCTACCTCATTCTATCGAGTGGTTGATCGACCACTACGAACACACATCTACTTTTCGCCGAGCCGCCGAAGCTCTTCTACCTTCTGGTCGAACAACTCAATGACCTCAGTGGCCTTTGCGATCGCGTTCTCTCGGAGTGAAAGAAGCCTACTGTTGTCAGGAATGGAGCGAAGCCGTTGCCATTCGTAGATCTTCTCACGTCGCGTCATGAAGACGGTATCGGAACCTGACTTCTGACGGAGAAACGTATCCCACGATTGATCGCGTTTCTCCTCGTTGCAGTCCGCGCACGATAGCACCCGGTTTCCAGCCGCGTTGGTCCCGCCCTGGGCGACCGGAATCAAGTGATCGACATGAGCTTGCCTAGCATTCCGAGCCAAAGGCCGCCCGCAATACGCACAGGTAGAATCGAAATGTCTCCAGAGCGAGATCCTATCAGCTTGGGTAGGGCTACGGTCCACCAGTTCCAGGAAGCATCGCTTGATACTGTTCTTTACGTATGGCGCCGTCATGGCTGGCATTCTGGCTCTCCTTTTCCAAAGCATCTCATGCTGCCTGTGTGTGTCACACAATATGTGAGGACTTCCTTCTGAAACAGCATAGACACGTGCGGGACGCTGCCAATCCAGGATCGATTTTGCCGGTTTGGGGATAGCGTGTCAAGGCCTATCTGCACGTGTCAAGAGCGGAGTGGATTCCTACTCTCTTGGAGCGGCCTTCGGCCACAAACCAATTGCTTGATGAAGGAACGGACGGACCGATCCGGAATCCGCCGCCCCGACGCGTAGCGGCGCTTCGCACCGAGGGCGGCGGGAGTTTACCGCGTTGGGGCCACCAGCTATAAAGGGGGCCGCAATGTCCTCCGTGCTGCGCCAAACCAGGTAGTACGCCGTCCATGTTAATTCGGTGGGTAGCATATCGGCGCATGGCCTGTTTGGAGTTCCGCGTTTACGCGGTCTTAACCCGCATGAGGGCGGACCTCCAAACGGTGTCCGCGACGTTTGCCCACCATTCTTAGATGGACGGCGTAGCAGAGTGCGTACCACGCACCAACTCTTGCGTTTCCGGGCGGTCAATGGTGCGTACTCCCCCTGTTTCGCAGGGGGAGCCTGCCCACGACCTGATCGGGGGCACCCTACGCCTGGGCCAAACCTGCAAGCGAGCGCTTCGCTCGCGTTGACGCCGGAGGCCGCAACGCGAAAAACTCCCCCTCGCACGACCGCTTCGGGCGGGCTCGCCGGCGCACGCTCAAATGAGTTTGAGCGTGGCGCCCAAAGCCAACCGTCTTCTGAGACAACCTGCCCAATTGACATGGACCGTGTGCTACAGGGCTGGCAGGCGGGCATCTCTTCGTAGGTTGGGCGTCCTCGCCCGACCCTCTTCGACGAGCGGAGACGCTCGTCCTATGAAGAGCCGAGACCGCCCGGAGACGCAAAAGTGGGTGCGCGGCACCCCTGTTTTCTTGTCGCGGCTTCCAGCCGCAATCCAAAATGCTTGTCAGAAAAACAAGATGTCGCACCTTTGCGATACAGGAATGACAGCGTCCAGACCATGCCCCGTCGCCCCATGGGAATGAGCAATGGTAGTCATGCACCCAGAGCGAAGCGGCTTTGAGGTTCTGCCTTTCCCGTCAACCGCTGTTCGAAATTAGGTTTAGCTCTCCTCAGCTACTCCTGCACCTACGGGCCGCATTCTATGGGGCCGGGGCGGACGACTACGGGCGCGTTTTTGATCTGGGGGCGGATGGAGAGCCAGTCGATCCCCTGGAACTCGGGGTCGTCGATCGCTCGGACTTCCTCGTCGCCGAGGTACGGGCCCATGGCATCCACCCAGGCAATCACCCGCAGGCGACTGATCTCGTCCACGCACACGTCGTGGTGCTGCCCGCTCGAAACCCGCTCGACCAAGCGGCTGCGGTAGGACAGCTTCGTCATCGGCTCGGGCGTCACGTACGCGACGGGGTCGCGCGTGTCGTACGCCTCCACCAGGATCGTATCGGCGATTCCGAAACCCGGCGGCGGGTCTTTCGGCGGATGATACGCAGCGCCCCAGGTGGGATTGCCGAGCAGCGTGACGTAGGGCTCCTTGAACAGGCCGTCGCCACGGAAGGTGAGGTCCACCGTCTTGCGGCCTTCGCCATCGCCCTGGTGGCACCGGCCGCAGTACTTGTCCAAGACCGGCTGCACGAATCGCATGTAACTGATGGATTCGTCGCCCCAGGGCGGTGGGGTGATCCGCGAAGGGCTACGGGAAAGCGCCCTCGCCGGACTCGTCGCGGCTGGAGCGGTGCTGTGCATCTCGTGGCATCCCGCGCAGCCTCGCGTTTCGCCCGGCATCACGCCGGTGACGGAACGCATGGTTTGCAGGGCACGGTGCTTCTCGTCGAGCAACTGGAAATAGAGGGACTTGCCCGAGGGCGCATCGAAAGAAACGGAGCCGTCCCGCTCGATGGGCACGGTCCCGAGGATGCGTTTGACCCCTTCGGAGGACACCATCGACACGACCGGACCGGTCGAGGCGTAGGGCCGCTTGTACCAATAGCTGTACGTCTTGGCGTCCATCGTCAGGATGCGAAGGTACTTCGCCTTGCCCATGA
Source organism: Phycisphaerales bacterium (assembly GCA_039683175.1). Taxonomy (GTDB): domain Bacteria; phylum Planctomycetota; class Phycisphaerae; order Sedimentisphaerales; family Anaerobacaceae; genus PLanc-01. The sequence goes on along the minus strand of JBDKRX010000141.1, from coordinate 3,513 downwards.
GCTGGGCCGGTGCGTTCTGGTACACGTTGTAGCTGTAGATGACGCCGTCGGCGGGATTGTGCCGCTCGGCCATGGTGGGCCATTGCACCGTGGACGGGATTACGGGCGGCCTGGGACGGGCCTTCACAGGCATCGCGTGCAGGATGTTGTGCGTGCCCTCGTAGATGAGCTCCTTGTTTCCATCCGTATCCATCAAATAGAGAACGAACTTCCCCTCCCGGTCGGCGGAGACGAGGAAGTCGCTCTCGCTCAGCGGATAGGGATTCTGATACGCGAGGTAGCGCCCGCTCGTGTGATACCGCTGCGACTCGACCGGATCGACCGGACCATTGCCCGACTCGGGCCACTCCAGTTCCGCAGTGACCTTCGTCAGACCATGCGGGAAGTTCAGGCCCTTGCGCGTATCCACGATGCCGATGCTGCCCGAGAACCAGTTGTGGTGGGCCGAGCCCGTGAACATGACCCTGTTGCTGCCCGGGATCTGGCGGGCGTCTTTGAGCAGGTCGGGCCAGACCGTCTGATTACCCCAGAACGTGGCCTCCTGGGCCCCATCGGGGTGCATCGTCCACAGTGATTGGATGCGCCACAACGGCTTGTCGGTGTACTCCCAGCGCGTGTAGATCACGCGGCCGTCCTGCATCAGCGAGGGCAGGTAGTCGGGCTCGTTGTTCCGCGAGATGAGGTACATGTCCCGGCCGTCCAGGTCGCAGCGCGTCAGCGTGAAGGAGTTCGTCGGCGGCATGCAGCGGACATAATTGTGCCCGCGTGTGCTGGCGAAGACGATGTGCTCGCCGTCCTGGAGATAGATCGGGTCCACGTCGTCGTAGATGCCGCCCGTGATCTGCCGCAAGCCCGAGCCGTCGATGTTGATCTCGTAGAGGTGGAACGTCTTCTCGTTGGCAGGATGGAAGCAAAAGAGCACGCGTTGCGCGTCGAACGAAAGATCGGGACGCCAGAACGTCCCGTGCAAAGGCTCGACCGGCATCAGCTTGGTCAAGTGCCCTGCCGGCGACAGTCCATCCAGAACCAGCAGCCGCCCGCCGGGGACGGCCATGTACCCGAGTCGGTGCCGGGTCTCGTGCGGCCACTCGGAGCCCTGCGGGAACGGAATATCGACGAACAGCACCCTGTCGAAGTCCACCGCGGGATTGGCGAACATGATCCTGCGTTTGACGCCGCGGACCGCGAAATACAGCCTCTCATCGGCGCCGTCGCCCGCCCGGGCCTCCAGACTGTCCAGCTCAGCCAACTCCCCTGAGAACTCCGCCGCTTCGCCATGCTCCTGCTCGATCCTCGCTGCGACACGACGGGCCCAATCGATCTCCTGCCTGATCCGCTCCACGGTGACAGAACCCTCGGCCTGGTGCAGCCAGTCCCGTTTCAACATCTCCCCGGCCTCCCCCGCCGAGTAGTCGCGTGTCTCGGGCGTATACGGCTTGACGTAGGGCGCCACCGGCTCATGCCTCACCGGCCGGCGCACGACCCGCCTGCCCGCGTCGAACAGGGCCTCGATCCAATCGGCATCGCACGTTCCCGCCTGCCCCATCGCCTCCAGCCGGGCAAACCGCGTCTCCAAACCCTCCACATCCCGCCACGCGGCGCGTTCGGCCTCGCTGACTCTGGCCCACTGCCCCTCCGTCAGCGGCCTGTACTCCGTCACCATATCCATGAGCCGCCGGACCTGGGCCAGATTCCAGGAATTGTCGCCCGCCGCAAGGTAGGCCGCCGGCTGGCTGCCGGTGATCTCCAGGAACTCGCTATACTCGTCGGGAAACCTCGCCGCCAGCTTCGACTGAACGATCCGCACGAGAACCTCCGGCCCCGCCTCCTCGATCAGACTCTTGCGTGTCGCCGCCATCGTCTCGGCGAACGTTGCCCGCTCCTGGTACAGCGTCTGGGCTCGCTCGCGATACCGGCCGATCTCGCCCGCCACCACCGACAGTCCCTCCTCAAACAACTGTGCGATCTCCTTGGCCGGCAACGCAGCCCGGAGTATCCGCAGGTCGTCGATCCCACCCTGGAAGTACTCGCCCGTTCCGCCCAGCGAACCGATGAACGCATCGGCAGGCCCCCCCGAGAGAATCCGCCCCGATCGAGTCTGCACGCCGATGATCAGGCCGTCCAGATAGACCGTCATCCTCTGTCCATCGTATGTCCCGGCGACGTGGTGCCACTGGCCGTCAGCCGCCATGGCCGGATCGACCGATGCATCGAGCTCCTGGTAGCCCGTCCCCTCGGTCTGCAAACCGAGCGACAGGATCCGCCCGTCGTGCTGAAACGAGAACAGAAGCCTCCGGTCGCCGTCCTCCTTGCGAAACACCTCGCGATAGCCGGACAGATCGACAGGCATGACCCACGCAGAGATCGTCAGCCCAGGCAGATCGGCGAACGCCTCGCTCGCGGCCACCCGAACCGCCGACGGTCCCTCAAGTCTCAGTGCCGACCTTAGAACGCCGTCTCCGACCGAAGCCCCGCCCCCGGCCCGCGCAGCCAGCCCCCCGCCGCCGGTATCCGCGAAGACCCCGTCCACAAGCGCATCGAACGTCCAGTGAGCCACGAGACTGGGCGGATGGACGGGCCCTGCCTTCTGTGATTCGGAGGCAATCAGTCGGGCCGGCATGACGACGGCGAACGCAAGAGCGACGACATTCACAAGGCGGATTGGCATAGTGACCTCTGAAACCGGTCTATCATCAACGTCAGGACCACATGCCTGTAACCATACCACATTCCGCCGCTGCACTCAACCGGCTTCCGTCCCCGCGCAACGGTCACCGCCGCATCGTCCTGCGCCGCCGGACCTTGGTCAGCTTGCCCCAGACGCAGGCCCGCAGCCGGATCGTGCCCTGCAGGCAGATGATCCGGCCCCGGATCTCGTCCGGGAAGTTCAGCCAGGCAAACTCGCCATAGAGTTCAACCGCCTTGCGGTCGCGGACCCGCGCCGCCTGGGCCGGATCGTCGTAGATCCCCAAACGCTGCGTTACACCTTTGTGCTTGATCTGTGCCTCCCACTTGTCGCCCACGGGAACCACGCCCTTGTACGGCGATCTCTTCCCATAGGGCCGGGTGTTGTACCGGTTCTGGGCTTGCGTACACACCCGCAGGTTCTCCCGGCGGTTGTTCAGGGTCGGCGGCTTCTTGTGGTCCACGCCCATCCCCTCCGGCGGCTGCATGATCTCGCGGTGCATCAGGATGGTCCGCCCTTTCTTACGGCTGCACGCGTAGTAGTTCGGCCCGACCTTGATCGCATGCCACTTGAACCGGCACAGCGGCTCGAAGTCCGACGCATCCACCATGGCGACCTTGCCCTTGGTCAGCGGGATGAGCTTGGTCTTCCCATCCGCCGGCTGGACCACCTCCGGCCGATCCACCGGCTTGGGCTTCGCCTCGAACCGGCAGCAGCACGTGTCACAGCGCACCAGCCGGGGCTCACCCGGCGTCGCAGGATGACAGACGCAGAAGAACGTCCCCTCCGGCGCATCGTGGGCCGGCAAAGCAAACTTGCAGTTGCCA
>JBDKRX010000140.1:0-12170 GCA_039683175.1 Phycisphaerales bacterium | reverse complement strand
TGCAGTGTGTCGGGTCATCACAAATCACCTCAAATCCATGTGCCGATCAGTTCGTACCAACGCGGCCATGATAAACCATCGGCCTCGTCTGCACAACCGGACGGAACTACCCGATTCTCTCGCGTCGTTTTTCTGGGATTCCGGCGGCGGCGCGTGTAACATGCTGACGGCATGCGCAATTCAAACGATGCCATGGTCGCGATTATGGCAAAACCCGTTGAACAAACAGCTTATAACGACCTGGTGATCTTGGCGAAGAGCCAGACGGCCGCTCTCGGGCGGCTCTATGACCTGTATTACGACCGGATCTTTCGGTTCTGCGTACACCGACTGTTCAACCGCTCGACCGCCGAGGAGGTCACCTCGTCGGTGTTTCTGACGGTCGCACAGGGGATGCCCCGGTTCCAGGGTCAGACCGAGCAGGATTTTCGAAGCTGGATCTACACCATCGCGGCCAACCAGGCGAACGCCCATATCCGCAAGACCATGCGGCGACAGCGACTGATGAAGAATGTCGTCGCCCTCCGCCGGGAGGAAGAGCAGGGCTCGGACGAGTGGTCCAGCCTGGACTGGCCGACGCTGTACGCGGCGATCCAGCAGCTCAAGCCGGAACATCAGACCATTCTGACGCTGAGGTTCTTCGAAGACATGGATTATGACGACATCGCCAGGGTCACAGGTGCGCGACCCGCGACGATCCGCGTGACGCTGCACCGGATCCTCCGCCGGCTGCAAAAGGTCCTGCAGGGAGATTCGGGTGGGCCGTAGCACGGGCATCTTGCCCGTGTCTTCATGGGCTGGGAGAATTCTCAGGCCCATGCTGCGTGGAGAACAACAGATGTTTGAGAACGAGCGTGATTTCAGAAAACTCGTTGCCGGGATGAAGACGAACGATGAGCCGAACCCGGCCCACCGCGAGCGGCTCCGCCGGCAGGTGCTCCAGACGTTCGAGCAAGGTCGCAACGGAGCAGCGAGGACAGAGGGCAGGAAGCAGTCTGTCGAACCGATCCGTCTTCCGTTTCTCCGGCTGGCGATTGCAGCCGCAGTCCTCGTCGCCGCAATGGCCGGAGTCTGGAGGTGGTTTGGTCCGGCCGGCGCGCGGGCGGGATTCGACCGGATTCGACTGGCCACCGAGAGCGCCCCGTGGTTGTGTGCGGTCGCGACGCGGTACGCGAACGGCGATGCGCGAACGGAGCGGCATTGGTACAACTTTGCGGCCCAAGAGACATACATTGTCCCCGAGGGGGAAGGCGCGATCGCCTACGAGTACGGCTCGAAACCGATGAAGCTCACCTACAGCCCACGGCAAAAGACGCTGTTTGTTTCCGAGTTGCCCAAGACAGGACCCTACGGCGTCGAATCCGCGTACAGTTTCGTTCAGGCGTTCGCGGTCTTCGCTTCGAAGGACGACGTGGCCTTGGAGGAATCGACGGTCGAGCAGGAGGGCCGGACCGTGCGGGCGTACGCTGTCGAGACGGCCGATCCGGGGTTGACCGTCGACGGCAAAGCGGTCGATCGGCTCAAGATGACGGTCTTTGCCGATCCCAGGACGAAGCGGATCGTTGCGGCCGGCGTCGAGTATCGCGGCCCGGGGGACATCGTGCTGGCCCGTGAGGACTGGGTCATGAGCTATCCGCAGTCGGGACCGTCGAGCATCTACGATGTCGATGTGCCGCGGACGGCCCGCGTATCCGATATGAGACAAGGCTATCGCGGCACGCCGGGCGAGGCGCCGACGCCGTTCATCCCCACGCCGGCATCCGCGAGCGGTTTTCGACTCGAACCGCTGAAGATCGAATTGCCCAAGCCGATGTTCACCGGCACACCGGTCGATGCCCGAACGCCGAACCTGGAAAAGCCTCGCGGGGACGTGCGACCTGCGTTCCTGGCGCCAAAGGGAACGGTCAACGTCGCTCGCGGCAAACCTGTTTCGTCGAGCGATTCCGAGCCGTTGACCGGCAGCCTCGACCTGATCACCGACGGCGACAAGGAAGCGGTCGAGGGCAGCGTCGTCGAGCTGGGCCCCAGGCCGCAGCATGTCACTATCGATTTGCAGGAACAGTGCGAGATCTATGCGGTCGTGATCTGGCACCAGCACCGGTGGCCCCGAGTCTATTACGACGTCATCGTGCAGGTATCCGACGACCCGGCCTTCAAGACCGGCGTCCGGACGATCTTCAGCAACGACGCGGATGACTCGCTCGGCCTCGGCGCCGGCCGGGACTTGCACTACACCGAGACCTACGAGGGTAAGCTCCTCGACGGCAAGGGCGCCCGGGGCCGGTATGTCCGCTGCTACAGCAACGGCAACACCCACGACGAGTTGAACCACTACATCGAGATCGAAGTCTACGGCCGGCCCGTGAGATCGATTCAGGGCAACTGATAACGACCCCGTATTGAACAGTTCACCTTGCCCCTTCCTTGGCGGGCGCTGGGCCCTTTTTCGCCTGCGTCCGGATTTTCTGTCGCAAAGCAGCCGACCGCCGCACTATATAGCGAGAACATAATCCTTGAGAGGGGGTCTCAGACGCAAACCGATGCGTTCGAGGACCCCAGTGCGGTGAGGTGTCTCATGACGGAAACAGACCAGTTTTATGTCGAGCGATGTCTGGATGGCCATCCGGACGACTTTCGCCACCTGGTGCGGCGGTATCAGCCGCTCCTGCTGGCCCAACTTGCCGGCAAGTTGGGCCACAGGGAGAGGGCCGAGGAAGCTGCCCAGGAAACCTTTGTCCGGGCGTACTTCAACATGGACAAGCTGAAGAAGCCCGGATCGTTCCTCCCCTGGCTGCTGGGGATTGCCGACAACGTGGCGAAAGAGCAGCAGCGAAAGGAGTACATTCGCCGCAAGCGCGAGTCCGTCCGCGCATTCTGTGAAGAGACGCCCCAACCGGAACTCTCCCAGGATTATGCTCTCGAAGCGGCGATTGCGACCCTGCCGGAGGCGTATCGATCGGTGATTTTGCTGCGATACTACGGCGGATTATCGTGTAGCGGGATCGCCGAAAAGCTCGATACGCCTCTGGGCACGGTGACCAAGACGCTTTCGCGGGCCTATGCCCTGCTGCGGGACTCCCTGCAACGGCAGACTGTGAGTGAGGTGCAAGCATGAACTGCGCAGAATGCAAAGAGCTGTTGGTGGCGAGCCTTGAGGGGCTGCTGGACGATTTGCCGAAGCAGGCTGTCAAGGAACACCTGGATACGTGTGAAACCTGCCGGGCCGAGCTCAAGAGCTTGCAGACCCTTCGAGAACGCCTGGTCGGAAACGGCAAGGCGCTGGCCCAAGACAGCGTCGAAGATGAAGTGATGAACCGAATCGTTCGAGAACAAAACGCAAGGCTCAAGTCGGTCGCACAGGCAGGCGAGAGCCTTCGCATCAGGAGACTGATTATGAGAAGCTCAGTAGTCAAGATCGCAGTTACGGCGGCCGTGGTGCTCGTCGCGCTGGGCGCCTGGTCCATGTGGAGTGGGACGCAGTCGGGCGTGGCGCTGGCCGACGTGCTGGTGAAAGTCGAGCAGGTCCAGGCCTTCCTGTACAAGATGACGATGCACATGAAAGGCCAGCTTCAGGGCTCGATCCCATTGAACGCGAACACGAACGGGTCCATACTGATTGCCAACGAGTATGGGATGCGGATGGACATCAGCACGACCGATCCGAACAGCGGTGTGGACATCGAACAACAGATGTACATGCTGCCCCAGCGGAAGCTGATGTTGATCGTCCTGCCCAAGCTGAAGAAATACACGCGGATGGAACTGGATGAGTCCATGTTCGCAAAGATGCGCAAGCAGAACAACGACCCACGGATGTTGATCCGGCAGGTTCTGGATTGCCAGTACCAGGAGCTCGGCAGGAGCGTCATCGACGGCGTCGAGGTTGAAGGATTCCAGACGACCGATCCGGCGTACGCGGGCAACGCGCTCGGCGACGTTGATGTCAAGATCTGGATTGATGTGAAGACCCAACTGCCGGTCCGCATGGACATGAAGATCAAGATCGGCGAGGAGATGCAGATGGAGGGAACCATGCACGATTTCCAATGGGATGTCCCGGTCAGTGCGGCTGAGTTCGATCCGGTCCTGCCGGAAGACTTCACCGCCGGTCCGGGTGACGGCATGAAGATCCCGGCGATGACCGAAGAAACCGGCATTGAAGGACTCAGACACTACGTCGCGTTTACCGGCGAGTACCCTGTGGAGCTGAACATGATGGCCCTGATGCAGAAGGTGAAGGACTTCAAGGATAGCCAGACACCCGAGGGGCAGAAACTCCGCGAGGCACTGGAGCAGGCGAAAACCGTGGACGAAAAAACCAAGGTACTGCTGCAGCCGATGATGTCAGTCCAGATGCTTGGCGGCTTCTATGCAACCCTGGTGCAGGAGCAGAAGGAGCCTGCCTACTACGGCAAGACCGTGCAGCCCGGCGACGTGGCCTCCGTGCTGCTGCGATGGAAGACGGGCGACAACGAGTACCGTGTCATCTTTGGCGACCTGCACGCCGAGACGGTCGATGCCGACACGCTGGCCAAGCTGGAGGCGGCGCTGCCCAAGTAGGCTGACATTTCACCGAGTGGACGAACAAGGCCGGGCCGGCGGAGCCCGGCCTTGCTTTTTGGCTCTTGTGAGGCAGTTGTCTTCGGTGGCGACAAATGCCTCCGCGACGGTCATTCTGTGAAAAAAGACGGAGATTTGCCAAAGATAGGTAACCCAGGCTGGCCTCGCGGGGTACAATAATAGCGGCGGAGGTCTATCGTGTTCCAGCAGGAGAACGGCGGTCACAGGAGATCGAGCATGGTTCAGGAGTCGGGACAGACAACGGGTGCGAGGGCCAGACACACTATGCCCAGGCTGATCGTCGCCCTTGTGGTTGTAGCGGTCGTCGGCATGGGGGTCGTTTGGCTCACGGTAGTCCGGGGCAGCGACAAGTCCGCGCAGGATGTGGCCACCTTCCCGGCCAAGCGGGGCCCTCTGACCATCAGCGTCGTCGAGTCCGGGTCGATCAAAGCCCGCGATCAGACCATCATCAAAAACGAGGTGGAGGGCCGGACCTCCATCATCACGCTCGTGCGCGAGGGAACGCGGGTCAAGAAAGGGGAACTGCTGGTCGAGCTGGACGCCAGCACGCTCCAGGACAACAAGATCGATCAGGAGATCCGCGTTCAGAACACGAAGGCGGCATACCTCAACGCCAACGAGAACCTTGCCATCGTTTCCAGCCAGGCGGACAGCGACGTGAACGAGGCGGAACTGGCCGTCGAGTTCGCCAGGAAAGACCTCGCGAAGTACGAGCAGGGCCAGTACCCCAAAGACGTCAACGAAGTGAACAAGAGGATTACGCTGGCCAGGGAAGAATTGGGGCGGGCCGAGCAGACCCTGGCATGGTCCATCAAGCTTCTTGAGGAAAAGTATCTCTCCGAGACAGAGAAAGCGTCCGATGAGATCGCCGTGAAACGCAAGAAGCTCGAAGTGGAACTTGCCGAGGCGGATCTCAAACTCCTGCAGGACTTCACCCATCCCCGACAGGTCCGCCAGCTCCAGAGCGACGTGCAACAGGCCGTCTCGGCCCTCGACCGTGTCAAGCGCAAGGCCGACGCCGACAAGAGGCAGGCCCAGGCCGACCTGACCGCCAAGGAAGCTGAGTACACCCGCCAGCAGCAGAAGCTCCAGAAGATCGTAACCCAGCTCACGAAGACGACTATCCTCGCGCCGAGCGACGGACTGGTGGTCTACGCCACCAGCACGAAGGGTGGTTTCGCGAGCATGATGAAAGAGCCGCTGGCGGAAGGCCAGCAGGTGGTCGAGAAACAGGAGCTGATCTATCTGCCCATGAGCGACTCGACCATGGCGGAGGTCGGCGTTCACGAGGCGAGCCTGGCCAAGGTACGGGTCGGGCAGCCCGCCATCGTCACGGTCGAGACCCTGCCCGGCAAGCGGTTCCTCGGGACGGTGGGTCTGGTGGCCCCGCTGCCGGACTCGACGGGCATGTTCCTCAACCCCGATCTGAAGGTCTTCAATACGCAGATCTATTTGGACACGGACGATCCGGCTCTTCGATCCGGGATGACCTGCAAGGCGGAGATCATTGTCGAGCAGTACGAGGATGCGGTCTACGTGCCCATGCAGGCGGTGACGCGCGTCGGGGGCGATGCGATGGTCTACCTCCTGGAGGGCAAGTCGGTCGTGCCACGCAAGGTCGAGATCGGCCTGGACAACAATCGGATGATTCGGATCGCCACCGGGCTGGAGGAAGGCGAAGCCGTTGTGCTCGATCCGCCTCTGAAGTCTTCTTCGGTCGATGCCGTGATGGCCGGCGGTGCGGAGCCGAACGCCACAGGCGAGAAACCCGACGGGATCGACCAGCAGGTTCGCACCCGACTCGACGCCTCGCGACAGACGGGTCCGGGCCCGGTTCCCGTGAGCGCCGGCCCACAGGGGACACCGTCCATTCCGAGCCAAGGTGGTCCGACGCCGGGAATGCCCGCTCAGATGCCCACGGAGGGTGGTCCCGGCATGTCCCCCGGGGGATTCCCGCCGATGGGTCAGATGCCCGCTGGAATGCCGAAGCTGACCCCGGAACAGCAAAAGAAGATGCAGGAGGGGATGAAGAAGGCGATGGAGATCATGAAGAACCTGTCCGAGGAGGAGAAAGAAAAGCTCAAGAACATGTCGATGGAGGAGAGGATGGAGTTCTTCAAGGAGAAGATGGGCCCGGAGCCTGAGCCATGACCTGGCATACGATCAAAATCATCCGGAATATCCGCTCGGGCTTGGAGAATCTTCTGCTCCATAAGCTTCGGTCGTTCCTGACCATGCTGGGCGTCGTGTTTGGCGTCGGCAGCGTGGTGGCCATGCTTTCGGTGGGCGAGGGGGCCGGCCGGGAGGCCCTGGAGCAAATCCGCAAGCTCGGCAGCAACAATATCATCGTCTCGTCCATCAAGCCGGCCGAGGACTCCTCCGCGAGCATGAACCGCGCCTCGGCGGGTATGAGTATGTATGGCCTGACCTACGAGGACCAACTGCGGATGGCGGAGAGCCTCGAACATGTGGAGCGGACCGCGCCGGTGAAGCTGCTGCGCCAGGATGCCCGGCTCGGCGAGCAGACCCTGGAAGTCCGGGTCGTGGGGACCACGCCGGACTGGTTCGATCTCGTCAGTCGCGATGTCCTGGCCGGACGAGTCCTCCTACCGATCAGCGAGGGGGCGCCGGCCCCCGCCGCGGTCTTGACCGAATACGGCGCCAGGAGACTGCTGGCCACGAAACACAGCATCGGGGAATGGATTCGAATCGGCAGCAACTGCTTCCAGATCGTCGGCATCGTCAAATCCGAGGGCGGCAAGGCGGGCGAGCTGCAGATGCCCGACGACCAGGTGGATGCCTATGTCCCCATCGCCATTGCCCGCCAGTACTTCGGGGACGTGTCCACGCGATCTGCCTCCGGGACGCGGGCCCTGGAGCGGGTCGAGTTACACCAGGCGATCGTGCAGGTCGACGGAATCGAGAACGTGGAGTCAACCGCGCGAGCCATCGAACGGATGCTTGAGCAGTTCCACAAGAAGAAGGACTACAACGTCAGCGTGCCGCTGGCGTTGCTGCGCCAGGCGGAGGCCGCCAAGCGCCGGTCGAGCATTGTCCTGGGCTCCATCGCGGGCATCAGCCTGCTGGTCGGCGGCATCGGAATCATGAACATCATGCTGGCCTCGGTCACCGAGCGGACCCGCGAGATCGGCATCCGCAGGGCCATCGGCGCCAAGCGACGTCAGATCATTTATCAATTCCTCGTGGAGACGGTCGTGCTCTCCACGACAGGCGGGCTCATCGGCCTGGGAATCGGCGCCCTGATCCCGCGACTCATCACCCACTTCTCCGGCATGACCACCATCCTCACCTGGAAGGGCATCTTCCTGCCCCTGCTGATCAGCATGAGCATCGGCATCCTCTTCGGCCTGTACCCCGCCATCCACGCCGCCAAGGTGGACCCGATCATCGCGCTGCGGCACGAATAGCCGGCTGTCGCCGGAAATCCGAAATTCAAAGCTCGAAATCCGAAACACATTCGAATCACCGAAATGAAGAAAGCTCAAAACGGCTCCCCCGACGGGGCGACAGCGTTTCGGTCATTTGGGTTTCGTGCTTTGAGTTTGTTTCGGATTTCGCATTTCGAGCTTCGGATTTCCGTTTCGGCTATACGGACCAGGCGGCCTGTGGTGTACTACATGTCGAAATGAGAGCTCTCATGGGCGAAAGGTATCTGATCTGGCGGTTCAAGCACGGCAGCGCCGAGGCGTTCGAGCGAATCTACGAGCGGCACAAGAACGATCTGCTCAAACTGGCGGTCGTCCTGCTCGGGGATGTCCACGCCGCGGAGGACATTGTGCACGATGTCTTCGTCCACGTGGCCCGGACGCGGGCCAATCTGCGGGTGACAGGCAACCTCAAGGCCCTGCTGGCCACGAGCGTCGCCAACCGGGCCCGCAATCATCGTCGCGATGAGTACCGGTACCACAACTCGCTGGCGAAACAGGCCGGCGGCGACCCCGCGACGGCCTGCGAGCCCGCGCACTGGGCGATTGTCAGCGAGCAGTTGCAGTCGCTCAGCGAGGCAATGGCGCAGTTGCCCCAGGAACAGCGTGAGGCGGTCGCCCTCCACGTGGGGATCGGAATGAGCTTCCCCGAAATCGCCCGGCTCCAGAACGCCTCGGTCAACACGGCACAAGGCCGATGCCGGTATGGACTGGAAAAACTCCGGTCCCTGCTGAACTCGGAGGTAATACCATGAAGTCCATTCGCGACGTGAAGACGTATTTCCGAAATGCAGCCATCAACACGAACTCCGCCGGCGACAAAGTCGTTCTGAACGACGCTCTTAATGCCGGTGGATTGACAAGCAAGGAGCGAGCGGTCCCCGCGGGGCCGAGCGTCAGGAGGTTCATCATGCACAATCCAATGGCAAAACTAACCGCAGCGGCGGTTGTCGTCCTGGTAGGCGTGCTTGGCATATCCTTCTTAGACACATCCTCTACGTCGGCCTACGGCATGACCGAGGCCCTGGACCTGGTCGAGCAGGCCAGGACTCTCCACATTCAAGGCTGGCGCATACAAGGGGCGGAAAGACAACCCTTCGAGGACTGGTACGATTTGGAGAGCGGACGCTATCGCCTTGAATACCCCGGTCTCGACGCGGAAAGGGACTTCGAGGTCTGTGACGGCCAGTACATCATGCGAGCGAGCAGAGGCCGTCAGCCGGTGGGGGAGAAGCCTCATCGAGCCCTTGTCTTCGAGAAGGTCGATCCGAATCAACAAGGCCGCGGTGCCGTGCTTCTGGAACAGTATCGCCGGCTTCGCCAGATCGAGGGCTTTCACAAGATCAAACAGGACATGATCGACGGCGAGACGTTTGATGTCTGGCAGGGAGAGTATGTCCTTTGGACAAACAGAGTGAGGCTACAGGTCTGGCTCTCACCGACAACGGCGGCCATCGGGAAGCTCAAGTATTGGAAAGAGGAAGGAGAAGGCGGGTGGACCCAGACCTCGGAATACACGCGGTTTGAACGAAATGTGCTTCTGCCGCCGGAACTCTTTTTCACGGACCCACCCGCAACCGGGTATGAGATCACTAACAGCAAGAAGACCGCCACGATCCCGGTGCGCCGGAACTGGTTTGAGACGGACATCTATGAGGACACCCAGTTTCGCTATGCTTCACTGAACTATCGGGTCTGGCCGGTCTTCTTCCTGCCCGACGGGAGCCTGCTGGCCGGCTATCAAGGCATCGATGGCCTGGAATCCCGCGATCAGTCGAGATATTTCGAGGGACTGCACGCGGGCGGGCCGCTGGCGAAATTGCCCGTGGAGGTCTACGCTCTGTCGCCCGAGCCCAATACCCGGAATGTGTTGTTCATCGGCTTCCATCTCGCGTGCACGCAGAAGGAGACGGACGAAGGTCGAAGGTGGTTCGAATGGATCCTCTACGTGCCGGACGGCGAACCGCCGAAGCCTGATGGCGTGCTCTTCTACCGAATTCGGTACAGACTCAACGTCCAGCGAACGGAGGATATCCAGATTCGTGCAGAACAGCCGCCCGTCCATACTCGCACGACGCAGAAGATCGAAACCGAGGAGGACTTCAACAGACTGATTCTGAGCGCTATCGCGGAACGCAGCGACGGCGGCGTAGTGCCGGAGCAGATAACCTACGAGAACGTGCTCCGCATCACCGAACAGATTCGAACTTCCATGTCCCAGTAGTGTCGTCTCCACCGTGGTCGAGACGAGGCCGGGCCGGCGGAGCCCGGCCTTTCTGCTGCGCGGACGGCTCTGTGGCCGGTAGAATGCGAGACGGTCGATTTTTCCGGTAATGCTTGCGCGAGCGGGCCCTCTATATTGACAGAGATCTTACCGGCTGCGCAGCCGGGCCTTGAATTCAGGGAACCGTTTGAAAAAGGCGGTCCAGAGTTGTCCGACAGTCGATTCGAAGAACTGGTGAACACCCACGGCCGGGACGTGCTGAACGTCGCCCTGCGGGTCTTGCGCGATGCGGACCTGGCGAAAGACGTCTACCAGGAGGTGTTTCTGGCCATCTGGCGGCGATGGGACCAATACGACAGCTCCACGAACTGGGGTGCGTACCTCTACCGGGTGACCGTGCGAAAGGCGTTGGAACTGGCGAGGGCCCGACGGCTCGTGCCCGCGTCCATCGAGGATTGTGACCTTCCAGGCGTCGGGGCAAATCCCGATGCGGGCCTGAGGCTCGATGACCTTCAGCACAGGCTCACGCGGGCCCTGGCCAAGCTGCCGAGGCATCAGGCCGAGGTGTTCATCCTTTCGCGGATCGAGGGCCTGGACCACGCACAGATTGCCGAAGTCCTGGGCTGTTCGCGGAACAGCGTTCGCGTGTCGTTGCATCGGGCCGTCAAAGAGCTGGCCCGCGAGATGAGCGAGTACCTGGGGTGAGTACGACAGGTGAAGCATGAAGAACCATGAATCCATGAAAGACCAACTTGTGAGCTTGGCGCTCGGGGAGCTGCCCGAGCGGGAGCGATCCGAGGTCCGTGCCCACGTGAACGGGTGCGATCTGTGCCAAGCCGAGTTGAGGCAGATCGAGCAGTTGCTCGACTGCGCCGGGCGTCGCAGGAGCCTGTCGGCAGATGAGTCGTTACACGAGTCGGCTCGTGATGGCCTGCTGGCCGTGGTGAGCAGAGAGAAAGAACCAGACATAACGGCCCGGCCGAGCCTTCGGCGGGTCTTTGCAGGGAGACGAATCATGACAAGCTCGATTGTGAAAATCGCCATGGCGGCGGCAGCGGTGATCGCCGTCGCATTCTTCGGCCTATCCAAGCTTCCCTCTCCGAATGACGGCGGCCACAGTCTGCTGGCAAAGGCCTGCGCTGCGGAGGAGAGGCTCTTTGTTGGAGCCGAGATCATTCACATCCAAAACGAGATTATTGTGCAGGCGGGCGCCGGCGCGGGGATGGATTTCATCTGGCTGCCGATGTGCTCGATGAAGCCGGACGGCGGCCTGCGGCTCAACCAACTGAAGTTCGCCACCGCCCCCGAATCCTACGTTGTGACCGATCATTCCTGGTACGATCCTGCGACAGGGCACTTCAGCAGGATTCTGAAGACGGGCGATTCCGTGATCTTCGCGAACTCCTACGACGGGCAGTTCGTTTGTGATGCGAACGTCGCCCCCGACGGAGTCGTCCAAGTGAACAGACAGGCTGTGACCGTGGGCTTCAAGCCACCGGAAAGCCCGGCCGAGTATCTTGGCCTCGCTGCCGGCCTGGCGACCTCGCTGTCCCGGGACGACTCGATGGTCCAGAACGTCCAGCAGAGCACTCTCGCTGACGGCGAGCCCGCCCACGTCTACACCGTGGGCATGCCCGACCCGGACGGGCAACTGCAAGGCTACTGGCTCTTCAAGGTGCGCGACAGGGATTCGACGATTGCCGAGAAGGAGTTCATCCTGCAGGGCCGCTCGCAGTTGCTGATCCGCCGGGTCTTGACGGAGCCGGCCCAGTCGCCGGGCGTCGCCTGGAACCTCGGCGAGCTCGAAGGGACGACCGCCCAAGCGAACCAGCAGGTGTCGATCACGCCGGACATGGTCGTGCCGGATGTGTCCGTCGCGCACATGGTCGAGCGGGCGACATTCGCAACCTACGTCTTCT
>JBDKRX010000139.1:0-3936 GCA_039683175.1 Phycisphaerales bacterium | reverse complement strand
TGGACGTCGAGAAATCCAGGTCCCGGTTCTCGTCGTATTTCTTCATCCTCTCGGGCCCGACCATGGCCAACACCATCGCCCGGGCGTCCTGATTCGTCAACGGGGGGCAATCCATGTCGATCAGTTCGGTATCCTTGCGCAGGACCGGCGGCATACCCACGTTGATGTGCACGTCGCTGGCCTGATTCTCGACGGCCGCCTCCAAGATGGTCTTGATGTCGATCATATCATCATCCTCTGTAGGTGTTCAAACCGATCCGGGCCGGATCAGTTGAGATTCTCGACGAATTCCTCGTCCTCACTCTGTCCGTACACTTCGGTGACGCGAAGGACCTCTTCAATCGTGGTGATCCCCTGCTTGACCTTCTTCATACCGTCGTCGAAGAGCGTGTCCCGGCCGCTCTCGTGGAACGCACGGCGCATGTTGCTTACCGAGGCGTCCTTGTTGACCACATCGCGGAACTTGTCGTCGATGATGAGCAACTCGAAGATGCCGGCCCGGCCCGCATATCCGGACCCGCGGCAGGCATCGCAGCCTTTCCCGTGAACCAGCTCGTTCGGATTGATCCCGGCCCGCTCGAAGTACTTCACCATCCGTTCGGGACCTTTGTAGATCTCCTTGCACTTGGGGCAGATCCTTCGGACCAGACGCTGGGCGAGGGCCGCATTCATCGAGGCCGCGAGCAGATACGGCTCGATCCCGATGTTCACCAGTCGCGTGACGCTGCTGGCCGCGTCGTTCGTGTGGAGAGTCGAAAGAACCAGGTGCCCCGTCAAGGCGGCCTGGACGGCGATTCTGGCGGTTTCGTTGTCGCGGATTTCGCCGACCATGATCACGTCGGGGTCCTGCCGCAAAAGACTACGCAGGGCGGCGCCGAACGTCAGGCCGGTCTTTTCGTTGACCTGGACCTGGTTGCAGAACTCCAGCTCGTACTCGACCGGGTCTTCGACCGTCGAGACGTTGAGCGTGTCGCCGTCCATCTCGCCGAGGGCGGAATAGAGGGTCGTGCTCTTGCCCGAGCCCGTCGGTCCGGTCACCAGGAGGATCCCGTGGGGCAGCTTCACCTGGTCCCGGAAGGCCTCGCAGACATCCGGTTCCATGCCCATGTACTCGAGACCGTGCCGGATGGATTTGCTGTCGAGGATACGAATCACGGTCTTTTCGCCGTGGTTGGTCGGCAGCGTGGAGACACGCAGATCGATGGCTCGGTTTCCGATGATCGCAGCCACCTTGCCGTCCTGGGGCAGACGTCGCTCCGAGATGTCCAGGTTGGCCATGATCTTGATGCGCGAGACGATCGCCGGGTGCATCTTCTGCGGCGCCTGCATCGCCTCGAAAAGAACGCCGTCGATGCGGTAGCGAATCTTCGTCTGCTTTTCCTTGGGCTCGATGTGAATATCGCTGGCCCCCTCCCGGACCGCGTTGCTGATCAGATAATTGACGAACTTGATGACCGGCGATTGGCCGGCCATCTTCTCGAGGTCTTCCGAGATGTCCTCGACGTCCTGGACCACCTCCACCTCGGTCAGGTCGCTGATGATGTCGTCGAGAACGCATTCGGTGGGTTGCTCGCGGAAGGCCTCGCACACGGCGGTGATGTCCTCCGGGGTGCAGACCAGGACGTGCAGTTCCATGCCGGTCTGACGCTTCACGTCTTCGATCGCGAAGATGTTGGCCGGCTCGCTCGTCGCGACGACCAGCTTGCCCGCGTCCGTCCCGATCGGGACGACGTTGCTTCGCGCGATGAAGTCCGCGTCGAGCTTCTGGAACGCCTGCTTGTCCACCTCCTGGGGGGTGATCCGCCGGAACTCCAGGCCGTTGAGCCGGGCTTTCGCCTCCAGGATGTCGTTGACACCGATGATGCCTTCCTTCAGCAGTGCGGAGGCCGGATCGACTCCCGCCTTGCTCAGGGTCTCGCGGCGCAACCGCCCATACTGCTCGTCGGTGATCTTGTTCATCTCGAGCAGGACGTCCACCGCGTCGCGCACGTGCGTACAACTCGTCGGCTCGGGGGAATACAGATCGCACAGCCCGCGCACCTCGGCATCGTCGGGATAGATCGGGACGGATGCCGCGACCGGTTGTGCGGGACGACTCGATCCCACCGGGGCCTTGACCTTCTCTTTTGAGGATAGGAATCGTAACATCATTCAGACAGCTTCAATGTGATTCTCAGATCTTCGGTTTCCAACGCATTCGGATCAGAGGCTCCTTCGGCCGACCAGACCAGTTCCACAGAGTTGCCGGCGATCTGGGTGATCGTGAAGCCCTCGATGGTGTCTCCGAGACGGAGGATCTGGTCGTTGATCATGCAGGAATGCCCGCTGTCCGACCGCATGATGCTGAGCAGGCGCAGCGTGCCGGCCTGCTGCTGCATTTTCTGGCGTTGAATCAAAGCGGCTCGCACCAGGGGATCCTCCCCCATGCCAGTGTCCTCTTTGATTCCCCCCCTGATCCCTTCCACCTGGAAAGGATTCTTCACGAGTTCGCCCACCCGCACCTGGAACACATCGGAGAACTCGTAGAATTTCTGGATGATCTCGTCCATGCGGCCGGCCATTTCCGATCGGACGCCGGTCAGCCGGCTGATCGCAGCCTCGATCTTCGTTTCGTCGCTCTTGGACTGCTTGGCCGACGCCGCCTGCGGCTGGCTCTTGCGAATCATGAACAACAGGCAGACGAGACCGATGGCGACCAGAATGGCGACCAGAACGGTGCTCCGCCGCACGTTCTTGCTGTTGGCGGCGACGGTGAGGAACTCCTGCGCCTCCGGACCGGCGGCGGACGGAACGCCCTGCGGACTCGTCTCCGCAGACGGATGATCGGATGAGTTTCCGGCTCCCGGTTGTTCACGCATGAAAGACAGCATAAGTCAACTCCATCAGTGCCTTGCTTTGTGGATGGTCATGGTTGCTCTCCATCGGGCGCATCCCACAATCAGACGGTCTTGTTCTGGAAGAAAATGCTCAGGATGAACTCGGCCCCGACTTCGCCCTCGCCTTCGCCCTCGCCCTCCTTCTGCTGCTTGTCGAGCTTGAGTTCCCGCAGTTTCATGATGCGAGGCAGTTTCTCCAGCTCCAGCAGGAACGAGTAGAAGGAGGTGAAATCGCCCACCAGTTTCATCGTCATGGGCTGCTCGACATAGCCGCTGTTGTCCTTCTGTTGAAGGGTCTTGATCGTCTTGGGCTTGAGTCCTTGTTTCTGGGCGATCACGGTGACCTGCTCGAGCACCTTGTGCACCTCGCTCGTCGGGGGCAGCTTGCTCTCGAAGAACCGCACCGCCTCCTGGAGCTGCTCGACCTGCTTGTTGAAGTCCTCCGCCTGGGAGGTGGCTTCCTCAAAATCGGAGAGTTTCGCGCGTTTGCCCTCCACTCTCCGCTTCGCTTCGGCCAAATCCTGATTGGCCGGCTTGATCATGTACTGGTACCCCGCTGCCGTCACACCCACCAGCAGAACGAAGAATATCGCTTGTCTCAGGCCGCTCGTCATGATATCTGCTCCCACAATCCGGGGTCTCCAACACGTTGCGCCGTGTCCCGGAGCTCCCTAAAACTGGTACACCGTATGCTCCGCCTTGGACCGGATTTCATCGATGTCCTCCTTGGTCAGATGTATCTCCCGGTTCAGCATGGCCGTCAGCTTGAACTGACGGAATGCAGTATCTTCGACTTTCTTCTCCTTCGATTCGATCAACGCCACGTCCTCCAGCAGGATCGAACTGCCCAGATGCTCGATGTAGGCGGCAACCTGCAGGTCGCTCGGCGCGATCCCCTCGATATCCATCCGAACGGAATACGCCCGCTCCGCCGAGGCCAGCGATTCCGGCTCGGCGGCGGCCTTCGCCTGTGCGGCCTGGTACTTGCTCTTGGACACCTTGTCCTGCGGACCCCGGGACTTGTCCTCCTTCTGGATCAAGTCGAACTTGATCAGGGATA
>JBDKRX010000138.1:0-34833 GCA_039683175.1 Phycisphaerales bacterium | reverse complement strand
GCTTCGTCGACAACTTCCCCTGTTTCTACAGAGGGTGGGACTTCTTCCGAGGTTTCCTGGCCTATCCCGGCGGGTTGGTCGAGTATCTCTGTGCCTGGCTGGCCCAATCGTTCTACTATCCCTGGCTCGGCGCCGCTGTGATGACGGGCAAGGCCTGGGTGCTCTTTGCGTGCACCGACTATGTCTTGAAAGCTCTCGGCGTTCTCCACCTGCGGGGTTTGCGATTCCTCGGCCCGCTCCTGTTGGTGGCTGTCTACTCTCAGTATGGGTTTCCCTTCCTGACCACCATGGCGCTTCTGGCGGCGCTGCTGGGCGCGTGTCTCTACCTGAAGCTTCGCTCAGAAAACGACGTGCGGACAATCGGTTCGTTCGTGGTTCTCTGCCTGCTGCTGTACGTCGCGACGGCAGGGGCCTCCCTGGTGTTTGTGGCTCTGTGCACCGTGTACGAGGGACTTTTACGACGGCGGGGGCGTCTTGCTCTGATCGAACTGGCATTTGGGGTGGTGACGCCATGCGGGCTCGGCGTCCTGGGTTATGGCGTGCGAACCCTGGATGCCTATTGCCGCCTGCTGCCGCTATCGTGGGAACAGACGAGCCACAGTGCGTTTCGGATCATGCTCGACGCGGTCTGGGCTCTCTATCTGTTCCTGCCTTTCGTCGTCATAGCAGTCGGGGTGTGGCGTCTGGGCGGTCTTTCTTCCAGGCTGAAGGCGACCACGGCTCGCGCGGGCCGACTCCTGGACGACGACAGCCGGGGCGTGGCCGGATTGAATCTGCCGACCCTGACGCTTCTTGTTGTCACTGCCGTTGTCCTGCTGCTGTATCGTGCGCCGGCGAGGAAGAACATCCTTCGGGCCGACTATTTCTCTCGCCAGGGGATGTGGGATCAGGTACTCGAACTGGGCCAGCGCAGCCCGTATCGCTACACGGTATGCCACGCGGTGGACCGGGCGCTGTGTCGTCTCGACAGGCTGGGCGATGAGATGTTCTGTTTTCCGCAGCGACCCGTGGCGCTGCTGCTGACCGACCGCAGCGCCGAACCGGTATGGCAAAAGTTCGACATCTGCATGGATCTCGGCCTGATCAACCAGGCGGAGAACTCGCTGCTGATGTGTACCGAGATCTATGGCGAGCGTCCCTTGCTGTTGCACCGCCTGGCGACGATCCACATGATCAAAGGCAACGTCGCGACGGCCCGTCTCTATCTCGAAGCCCTGGCCAAGGTTCCGTTCTGGGGAGCGACGGCGCGCCGGGACCTCGCACGCCTGCAAGCCGACCCCGATCTGTCTGAGGACGAACAGATTCAGCACTGGCGAGGCGTCATGCTCAAGGCCGATTCCGTGAAGGACGTGGACGTGCTGACCCAGTTGCTGATGGAGAACCCGACGAATCGGACGGCCTATCAGTACGTCATGGCGTCGTTGCTGTTCGCGAAGGACTTGGACAACTTCGTGCGGATATTCGAGACCCGCCACCGGCTGAACTTCTCGCGGATTCCCAGGCACTACGAGGAGGCGCTGCTCTTGTCCCGGACGCTCAAGAGGCAGCCGGCCGATGTGCCCGGGCAGACGATCTCTCCCCAGGCCAAGGCGCAGCTCCAGGAATTCCTCCAGGCCTTCCAGCAGGCGGGCGGGGAAAAGAGCGCCGCCCGGTCGGCGATACGGAAGAAGTTCGGCGACACGTACTATTATTACTATTTTCTTGGCACGTGAAGGGCCTCGTTGTGTACAGACGTCTCGCACTTGGTTTTCTCATCCTGGCCCCTGCGGCGGGCGTGTTCCTCGGAGGCGTCCTGCTGTTTCGGCTGGCCTCGTGGGCCACGATCCAGCAGTCCGAGCCGGTGGACCGGCGAGCCAGGATACAGCCTGACTACAGCGGATCGGTCATTCCGCCGAACATCGCGCCGTTGAATTTCGCGATCGAAGAGTCTGGAGTAGCCTTCTGCGCCAGGATCTCTTCCCAACAGGGCGAAGCCATCGAGGTCTTCAGCCGTGACGGCGTTATCAAGATCCCGTTGAAGCGGTGGCGGAGGCTGCTCGAAGACAACCGGGGCCGGAGGCTGTCCGTGGATGTCTTCGCCAGGGACGAAGCCGGTCGATGGAGTCGGTTCCAGCCGATCACGAACCAGATCGCGCAGGAGGACATCGACGACCACCTCGTGTATCGCAAGATGCACCTGACCCACGTCCGCATCCGCAGCGGGATCGACATCTGTTGCCGGGACCTGACGAACTTCGAGGAATCCGTTGTGCTCGGCAGCGGCAGTTTCGAGCAGGGTTGCCTGAACTGCCACAGCTTCCGTCAGAACCATTGGGACAAGATGGCGCTGGGCGTCCGGTCCGTGAAATATGGCACCGCGACCCTTCTGGCCGAGGATGGCAAGGTCAGCAAGCTCGATACGAAGTTTGGCTATACCTCCTGGCATCCCAGCGGGCGCCTGGCGGTGTACGCGGTGACGAATATCCCCTTGTTCTTCCATTCGACGCGGAACGAGGTACGCGACACCGTCAACGTGGATTCCATGCTCGTGTTGTACCGTTCCGAGCAGCGTCAAACCGCGGTGGAGCCGAAGCTGGCTCAGAAGGACCGGCTGGAGAACTGGCCCGTCTGGTCGGCAGACGGCAAGCACCTCTATTTCTGCACGGCTCTCAGGCCGTGGCCGGCGGATGCGGGCACGCCGCCCGAGCAGTACGATCGCATCCAGTATGACCTGGTCCGCATCCCCTACGACGTGGAAACGGACGCGTGGGGCGAGATTGAGACCGTGCTTTCCGCCCAGCAGACCGGCAAGAGCATCGGCATGCCGCGGCTCAGTCCCGACGGCCGGTTCTTGTCTTTCTGCATGTTCGACCACGACTACTTCCCCACCTGGAAGCAGGAGAGCGATCTGTACCTGATCGATCTCCAGACGCCCAGACAGGATGGGCAGTTCGCGTATCGGCCCATGGAGATCAACAGCGACCAGAGCGAGTCCTGGCAGACGTGGTCGAGCAACGGGCGCTGGATTGTCTTCAGCAGCAAGCGGCTTCACGGCGTCTTCACCCGCCTGTTCATCAGCTATGTCGATTCAGCCGGCAAGGCATACAAGCCCATCCTTCTTCCCCAGAAGGACCCGAGGTTCTATGATTCCTGCCTCTTGGTGTTCAATACGCCGGAACTGGTCATCGGTCCGGCGCCGGTGGCCGGCGAGTCGCTGGCCGGCGTCTTTCGGGCTCGCAAAGCCACATCGGTTTCGATGCCCGTCACCATGGCGACTCCCGCCGCCGGTCGGACGCCTGCGCCGGCTCCTTCCCAGATCCCGCACGAGTAGTCCGCCCGAGGTCCAGGGGAAATGAGCTTGACGGGAGCCGCGGTCCAGGGATAAGCTGACGGGATCAGTCAGGATGGGCACTCGGATAGGGCGTGTGTCGAAATGCGACCACGCATGGCGCACCTGAAATCGGGATGGGGAACGACCTGGGATCGGGTCAGGAGGATGACGAGATGGGCAGAATGAAAGCAATTTCCGCGATCTGGCTGCTGTTCATAGCGCTCGCCGCGGGTTCGTGTGCGAGGTTTCACCGGGGCGAAATCCCGATGCTTGCCCGCGCGAGTGGCGACGACCTGCTCTCGACCGGTCTGGTCGGCTGGCAGCAGATCGGCGGGCAGCAGGACGCGTGGCACTTCCAGGACGGCATCCTCTACACCGAAGGCGAGAACGGCGGGTGGCTGGCGACGGTCCGCCAGTATGACAACTTCAAGCTCTCGTTGGAGTTCCGCGTCCCGCCGGGCGGCAATAGCGGCGTCTTCATCCGCTCGCCCCTGGAGGGCGACCCGGCCTACACAGGCATGGAAATCCAGATCCTCGACGACTATGCCGAGCAATGGCGAAACCTGAATCCCTACCAGTACACCGGGAGCATCTACGGCGTTCAGGCCCCATCCGAGCGGGCGACGAAGCAGGCGGGGCAGTGGCAGGAGATGGTCATCACCGCTCGCGGGCCGCAGATCAAGGTTGTCCTGAACGGCCGGAAGATCATCGACACGAAGGTGACATACTATCCGTACAAGACGGACTCGCACCCCGGCCTGACTCGCGACGGCGGGTACCTCGGTTTGCAGAACCACGGCAGCCGGGTCGAATTCCGCAATATCCGAATCCACGTGCTGTAGAAACGCTGGCAGACAAGAATGACAAGGGGACTTTATGGTCGCAAGCAGGGTTTCGCGTCGTGATCTTCTCAAGGCTTCGGCTGTGTCCGTGGCGGCCATGAGTGTGACTAATCGCATGTATGCGGCGGGTTCCGATACGATCCGCGTCGGGCTCATCGGCTGCGGCGGGCAGGGCACTCGCGACCTCATCAGTTGCGTCAAGAGTTCGCCGGGCGTCGAGATTGTCGCGATGGGCGATCTGTTCGAGGACCGGCTCAAGGAGTCGATCGACAAGCTCGGCAAGGAAGTGCCCAACGCCCTGAAGGTCCCGGCGAACAAGCGATTCGTCGGGTTCGACGCCCATAAGCAGGTGCTCGCCACCGACGTGCAGATGGTCCTGCTCGTGGCCCCGCCGCACTGGCGGGCGCAGCACCTCCAGGCCGCCGTCGAGGCGGGCAAGCACGTGTTCATGGAAAAGCCCGGCGGCGTGGACCCCAAGGGCATTCGCTCATTGATCCAGACCTCGGAGGTGGCGAAACAGAAGGGCCTTTCGGTCGTCGCGGGCACCCAACGCCGGCACAGCAAGAAGTACCAGGAGATCATCCGCCGGATTCACGACGGCCAGATCGGCCAGATCGTCTCGGGCCAGGCATACTGGAACGGCGGCGACATGCTCGGCTACTGGAAGTGGTGGGACAAGGGCAGCCTCTCGGATATGGAATGGCAGTGCCGGAGCTGGCCGTGGTTCACCTGGACCAGCGGCGATCACATCGTCGAGCAGCACGTACACAACCTCGATGTGATCAACTGGGCCCTGCAGGGTCATCCGGAGCAGTGCATGGGCATGGGGGGCCGGGCCGTCCGCAACCTGGGCAATATCTACGATCACTTCGCGGTCGAATACGAGTACGCCAACGGCGTGCGGATTGCGAGCATGTGCCGCCAGATCAATGGCAGCACCGACCGGATCGCCGAGCGCGTCGTGGGCACCAAGGGCGTCGCGGATGTCGATCGCGGCGTCATCACGGGCGAGAAGCCGTTCAAGTACGAGGGCCCTGATCCGGATCACTACGTCCAGGAGATGGCCGATCTGATCCAGAGCATCCGCGACGGCAAGCCGATCAATGAAGGCAAGAACGTCGCCGAGAGCACGATGAACGCGGTCATGGGACGCATGAGCGCGTACACCGGCCGGGCTTTGAAGTGGGACTGGGCGATGAACGCGTCGAAGCAGGACCTGACGCCGCCGAAATACGACTGGATCGATCTGCCGGTCGAGCCGGTCGCGACGCCGGGAAAGACACAGCTCGTGTGAGAGATGGCTGTCAATGGCACGGAGGGGCTTGTCTGCCGAAATCCGAAGCACGAAGCACGAAATCCGAAACAAGCACGAATGACCGAAATCCAAAATCCCAAACGGCTCCCGCCGATCCGCGACAGCGTTTCGGTCATTTGTGCTTTGTGCTTCGAATTTGTTTCGGATTTCGAATTTCGGATTTCGAGTTTGGTGCATCGATATACCAATGAAATACGGCTGCTGATACGATACTGCTGAATCAGCAACACTCAGTTGACGTTCAGATTGGGGTGCGGCAATGGACAAACAGCGGCTTTCGCGGCGTTGGTTCGTAAAGAACACGGCGGCTGGGGCGGTTTCCCTGGCGGTGGCTTCGGGGTTCAGCCCGCGAACCCATGCTGCGGGCAGTGACACGATCCGCATCGGCCTGATCGGTTGCGGAGGGCGTGGCGAGCACGATGCAGGCAAGTGCCTCCAATCATCACCGGGGGTCGAGCTGGTGGCGATGGGCGATATGTTCAAGGATCGTCTGGACAACTGCCGCAAGTCGCTGACGGAGAAGATGCCGGACAAGGTGAAGGTCACCGACGGCACGTGCTTCGTCGGCTGGGATGCCCATAAGAAAGTCCTCGCGACCGATGTCGATCTCGTGATCCTGACTCAGCCGCCGCACTTCCGTCCGGCGCATTTGAAGGCCGCGATTGAGGCGGGCAAGCACGTGTTCATGGAGAAACCAGTCGCAGTGGACCCCGTCGGCGTGCGGTCTGTGATCGAGTCCTCGGAACTGGCGGAGAAGAAGGGCCTGACGATCCTGGCCGGCACGCAGATGCGGAGGATCTCGCACCTGGTTGAGACGGCCAGGCGGGTCCATGACGGCGCGATCGGCACGATTCTCGGCGGTCAGTGCGTTCGTCTCGGCGACGCCATGCGGAGTTGGGGTCCGCAGCAGCGTCAGCCCGGCTGGTCGGATATGGAATGGCAACTGCGCCGCTGGCTGTTCATGACCTGGCTGAGCGGCGATTTCATTGTCGAGATGCATGTGCACAATCTCGACGTGATGAATTGGCTGATTGGCGACCATCCGGTGCAGTGTATGGGCATGGGCGGCCGGCAACAGCGCACGGAACCAGAATACGGCGATTCGTACGATCACTTCGCGGTGGAGTACGAATACCCGAACGGTCTGCGCATCGAGTACATGGGCGCGCAGATGGATAAGGTGGGCGACGGCCGCAGCGATCAGCGACTGGTCGGCAGCAAAGGCTTGCTGTATACTGATTCCGGCCGGGTGATGATCGAAGGCCGGAATGCGGCCGAGATCGCATGGGACCAGAATGATCCGTGCCTTAAACAGCACGCCGATCAGATTACGGCGATTCGTCGGGATCAGCGACTCAATGAGGGCCGACGGATCGCTGAAAGCACCCTGACCTCCATTATGGGTCGGATGAGCGCATATACGGGCCGGGCTTTGAAGTGGGATTGGGCGATGAACGCGTCGAAACTCGATCTGACGCCTCCGGCGTACGAGTTGGGTGTTCTGCCCACGCCGCCGGTAGCCATCCCCGGCAAGACACAACTCATTTGAGATGGATGATTGTTGATCGATGATTGCCATCCATCACGCGTGAGGACCGATGCCGCGTGAGATGCGTGCAAGCGTGTCGAGCTTGTGAGAAAGGGAGAAGACATGAAGCGAGTGATGATTGCGCTTGTTGGTCTGTTGTTCGTGGTTTCGCTGCGGATCGTGCCGGCTGTCGCGGCCGAGACCGCCGACGTGGTCGTGCCGAAGGCCAAGACCCTGCTCTGGAATGGCACGAACTTCGCGGGCTGGAAGCGGTTTCTGCCTGATGCTTCGAAGAACGTCGACGATACATGGTCCATTGGAGACGGCGTCCTCCGATGCACAGGCAACCCGGTCGGCTACATGCGAACCGAGACTTCCTATGCCGACTACCATCTACATGTCGAGTGGCGATGGCCGGGCAAGGCGGGCAACAACGGCGTGCTGGTCCATATGAGCGGCCAGGATGTGGTCTGGCCCCGCAGCCTGGAATGCCAGTTGGCCTCGGGCAACGCGGGCGATTTCTGGGTCATCGGCGGTTTCGAGCATGCCGAACATGCCAAAGGCGGTCAACGAGTCCAGGGCCGGCGGGTCCTCAAACTCCACGACAGCAGTGAGAAACCGCTCGGCGAGTGGAACCAGTACGACATCATCTGCAAGGATGATTGGGTGGTCGTCATGACCAACGGCGTCCTGCAAAATGTGGCCACGAAGTGCTCCGACAAGTCCGGCAGGATCTGCCTTCAGAGCGAAGGCGCCCCGATCGAGTACCGCAACATCTATATCGAGCCGCTGGAGTGATCTCGGGGCGAGAGGTCTCTCTCGCTCCCCGAACATTCCGACACGCAGGTACGTAGATATCACCATCAATCATCCCTTCGGGAAGATCGAATCTGTGGTGCCGTGCGCGGGCATTTCCTGCGCGCTCGTGCCTGTCCGAGGGGAGACGCGAAGGTCGTGTTTGTAGAAACCGGTGTCCTTTAGAGAGGTGTTTCATGATGTACCGCAGTATTGCAAGGGAGTCGCTCCTGAGGAGCGTGATCGTTCGCGGCCTGTTCTTCGTCGTCATCGTGGGGATGGCGGTTCCCGGTCTGGCGCAGGGTGGCACCGAAGCCGCCAGGGAACTCTCGAAGGCCTTCTCTTCCGCGGCCAAGGCCGCCATGCCGGCCGTGGTGTCCGTCAGGGTGGAGAAGACAGTTCAGGTGAGCTCCATGAGGGGACCGGGCGGCGGGTCGGGACTCAATGATCCATTCGGCCAATTCGGCGACGATTTCTTCAGACGGTTCTTCGGCGATCAACTGCCCGAGAGACAGTCGCCTCGCAAATACTCTGAAAAAGGCCAGGGATCGGGCTTCATCATCAGCGAGGACGGCTACATCCTGACCAACAACCACGTCGTCGGCGACGTGGACAAGATCACGGTGGAACTTCAGGACGGCCGTGTCTTCAACGACGCCAAACTCATTGGCACAGATCCGGATTCCGAGGTGGCCCTGATCAAGATCGAGGGACAGGGCTTCCCGGTGCTGCCCCTGGGCGACTCCGACAAGATGGAGATCGGCGACTGGGTCATCGCGATCGGCAACCCCTTCGGCCTGAGCGAGACCGTGACCGTCGGGGTCGTCAGTGCGGTGGGACGCAGCAACGTACACATCGCTGCGTATGAGAACTTCATCCAGACCGACGCCGCGATCAACCCGGGCAACTCAGGCGGTCCGCTCATCAATCTCGACGGTAAGGTCATCGGCATCAACACGGCCATCGTCAGCCAGAGCGGCGGCTACATGGGCATCGGCTTCGCCATCCCGATCAACATGGCCAAGGCCATCGAGGAGCAGTTGCGGGACAGCGGCAAGGTCAGTCGCGGATATCTCGGACTCTATGCCCAGGATGTGACCTCGGAAATGGCCGAGCCGCTGGGCATGAAGGAAGCCGGCGGAGTGGTCGTAGCTCGGATCGAGAAGGGGTCTCCGGCCGAGAAGGGCGGGCTGGCAGTCCAGGACATCATTCTGGAACTCAATGGCAAGAAGGTCGCATCGTACGAGGCGTTCCGCAACGAGGTCGCGGCCATGAAGCCCGGCGCGCGGGTCCGTCTTACGGTCTCTCGCGACGGCAAGTCTGAAGAACTTACCATGACACTCGGCGAACGACCCTCGGCCGTCGCCATGCAGGAACAGCCCGCCCAGGAGTCGAAAGAGGCGCTCGGCATGGAGGTTCAGGATTTGACGAAGGCCCTGGCCGAGCAATTCGGATATCGGTTGGGCGAGGGCGTGATCGTCTCGGCAGTCGTTCCCGGCGGCCCTGCTGCTGAGGAGGGCATCCAGGCGGGAGATCTGATCACCTCCGTGGACAGGCAGAGCATCTCATCCGTCGAGGAGTTCACCGCCGCAGTCAAGAAGGCGAGGGAGAACGGCAAGGTGCTTTTCCTCGTAAAACGGGGCGAAGTATCACAGTTCGTGGTTGTGAAGTTCGAATAGCATGCTTGCGGCGAGGCCGCAGCGACTGGTTCCAAGTGCCGACATGGGTGCAAGTACCCCGACGCAAAGTCCTTTGCACCTGTGTCGGCACGTCAGTTTGTGTGGACTCCCGGGAACGGCTGCCCTAAAATCTGCCTGTGTGTGCCGACGGGATGGAGGCATTGTGGGTTGTCGTTGTGTTGCAGGAGTTCCATGAAGGTACTGGTAGCGGCGAAATGTGGGTTCTGCCCTGGGGTTCGAAATGCGATCAGCACGGCCGAGAGGATCCTGGCGGAGGCCGGTCTGCAGGAGCGGGTGTATAGCCTTGGACCGATCATCCATAACGAAGACGTCGTGGAGCGGCTTGCGATCGCGGGCCTGCAGACGGTTACGTCCGCCGAACAGATCGATTCCGGGACGGTCCTGATCCGTTCCCACGGGGTCGCGCCTCAGGAGTTGGACCGGCTCCAGGAGAAGCGCCTGCACATTGTCGATGCCACCTGCGTTCTGGTCAAACGGGTGCAGCAGATCGCCAAGCAGCTTGAAGAAGAGGGCTACGAGGTCGTTATTATCGGCGAGGAGAATCACCCCGAGGTGCAGGGGGTGATGGGGTGTGTCCAGCACGTGGTGGTGGTTGCCGACGAGGGGGACCTGGACAAGCTGCCATCGGAAAAGCGGCTTGGGATCGTCTGCCAAACCACCCAGAGCCCGGAGCACTTCGGCCGGATGCTGGGAGCCATCGGGCGGGGCAGTTTCCGCGAGTTGAAGGTCATCAACACCCTCTGCAAGGAGGCTGTCAAACGCCAGGAATCCGCGATTGCCCTGTGCAAAGAGGTCGATGTCATGTTTGTCCTGGGGGGCCTGCACAGCGCGAATACCCGCCGGCTGGCCGAGTTGTGCAAAAATCACAATAGTGCAACGTTTCACTTGCAGAACTGGGACGAACTTGATAAGAATGTACTGTTTGGCAAACAGGTGGCCGGCGTAACGGCGGGCGCCTCGACGCCGAACTGGGTTATTGACGAATTTGTCAAGCATCTGGAATGCTTCGACGAAGAGAACTCGTTCCCGCTGCGTGGGCGGGGGCGTGAAGGCGTTTGACTAACTTTATTGGTTACTGCAACACGCTGTGAGAGCCTGCCGGTGTGTATGTGGGGCACCGGCCGGCGAGATCGAAAACTCCACAGGGGAATGACAACGTATGGTAGATCGCAACTTAGTCAACAGGCTGGGTTTGTCCGACGAGAAGCTGGAACAGCAGATTCAGGAGATGTTCGGGGATGGTGAAAACCAGTACCTCGAACAAGTGCTCCAGCGGAAGGTGGATTCTCGTCTGCCGGGCACCATCCTCAAGGGCACGATCGTTTCGCAGATCGGCAACGACGTGATCGTCGAGGTGGGCCTCAAGAGCGAAGGCGTGGTCGATGCGGGTGAATTCGATACCCCCGAAGACGCGGCGCCGGGCACGGAGATCGAAGTCCTTCTGGAGGACACCGATTCCGAGAGTGGACTGATCCTGCTGAGCAAGCGCAAAGCGGACATGATTCGGGGCTGGGAGTACATCATCAACACGAAGAAGGAAGGCGACGTCGTCAAGGGCCGGGTCATCCGCCGGATCAAGGGCGGCCTGCTCGTCGATATCGGCGTTCCCGTCTTCCTACCCGCCTCGCAAGTGGATATTCGCAAACCCGGCGACATCAGCCGGTTCATCGGCAAGGAAGTCGAGTGCAAGGTCCTCAAGATCGACGTCGAGAACCGCAACATCGTGGTTTCCCGCCGCAAGCTCATCGAGGAGGAACGCAAAGCCAGCAAGGACAAGATCCTCAACGAGATCGAGGTCGGACAGCTCCGCAAGGGCGTCGTCAAGAACATCGCCGATTTCGGCGTGTTTGTCGATCTCGGCGGCCTGGACGGCCTGCTGCACATTTCCGACCTGAGCTGGGGCCGGATCTCGCACCCCTCGGAAGTCGTGAACATCGACCAGGAGATCGAGTGCGTTGTCATCGGCGTGGACAAGGAGAACGAGAAGATCTCCCTGGGCCTCAAGCAGAAGTCGCCGAGCCCGTGGGAGAACGTCGAGAGCAAGTACCCCGTTGGTTCTCGCGTCCGTGGCAAGGTCGTCAATGTGATGAACTACGGCGTGTTCGTCCGCCTGGAAGACGGGATCGAGGGCCTCGTCCACATCAGCGAGATGAGCTGGACCCGTCGGCTCTCGCACCCGAGCGAGTTGGTCAACCTCGACGACGAGATCGAAGTGGCCGTGCTCAACGTCAACAAGGAGAAACAGGAAATCTCCCTGGGTATGAAGCAGACGGAGCCGAATCCGTGGGAGCTCGCGGCCCGCAAGTACCCGCCGGGCACCGTCGTGACGGCCAACGTTCGCAGCATGACGAACTTCGGCGCGTTCGTCGAGATCGAGCCGGGCATCGACGGCATGATCCATATCTCCGACCTGAGCTGGACCCGCAAGTACGGCCACCCGAGCGAGGCCCTGCAGAAGGGCCAGGAGGTCAAGTGCGTCGTCCTCGAAGTCAACGAGGAGAAGCAGCGGATCTCGCTGGGCATGAAGCAGATGACCGAGGATCCCTGGATTCACGCGATCCCCGAGAAGTATATCCCGGGCCAGATCATCAAGGGCAAGATCGCCAAACTCACCAATTTCGGCGCGTTTGTCGAGCTCGAGTCCGAGTTGGAAGGCCTGTTGCACATTTCTGAGCTGGCGGACCACAAGATCGACAAGCCGCAGGATGTCGTCAAGCCGGGCGATGAGGTCGAGGTGAAGATCCTCAAGGTCGATCCCGAGGCCCGCAAGATCGGCCTTAGCCTGCGAAGAGTGCAGTGGGCAGCCGCAGCACCGGCAGCCGAGGATCACGCCGCACCGGCAGGTCCCGCGAAAAAGACGCCGAAGCAGCCGGTCCGGCCCGTCGCGACCGGCGATGCCGGCGGCGACACCCTCCGCATCAAAGAGGCGATCCAGAGACGAGCCCAGGCGAAGGCCGCCGACGGCGAGTCTGGAGAGCCTGCTCCGGAACCCCCGGTGCAGGGGTAGTCCCACCGGGCGAAGGATGCAGATCCCATTCGGGGATGCGCTCCTCGCAGGTGAATAGAAGGCAGC
The DNA here is from genome assembly GCA_039683175.1 of Phycisphaerales bacterium. Taxonomy (GTDB): domain Bacteria; phylum Planctomycetota; class Phycisphaerae; order Sedimentisphaerales; family Anaerobacaceae; genus PLanc-01. The sequence continues at coordinate 22,270 of JBDKRX010000138.1, read as the reverse complement.
ATACGGGCCTTCCCGACCACGGGAAGGCCCGTTTTATATGCTCTTTCGTATTCTTGGCATTGAAAGACGCAGTGCATCGGCAGTCCGCGCGGTCCTCGTGAGGCGAGCGTCCCCGCTCGTTCTCCCTGGAGGGCCGAATCTGTCGCCCCATGCCGGCCGTATGTGATCTTGGCGCCGCCCGGATGTAATCATTGCTACGCAGGCCGCCAAAGGCTATAATGGGTTGTTTTCTATCATATTCCTGTCATACATACATAAGGAGTCATAGCAATGCTGCTCTGGCTATTGAGGGGAATCTTCATCATCATCGTGATCTCGGTGCTGATGGTCAACGCCGCCTCCAAGGTCCTTTCCGACGGCGCCAACTCGGACAGTTGGTGGGCGGTCGTGATCAGCGGGCTCGGACTGATCGTGTTCTTCCTGCTGCTCGACATTCTGACCCCGAAGCGCAAGCTCACCGCCCTGGCAGGCGTGTTCTTCGGCCTGCTGGTCGGTATGCTGATCGCGGCCGTACTGGCGCAGGCCGTGGATATGATCGGTGAGACGTACAAAATCCCCCTGGTGCCACAGGCCAATCTCGCGATCAAGTGGATGCTCGGCATCTGCATCTGCTACTTCACGATCAGCATCGTGATGCGCACCAAGGATGATTTCCGCTTCGTGGTGCCGTACGTGGAGTTCGCCAAGCAGACCAAGGGATCGAGGCCGCTGGTTCTCGACACCTCGGCGATTGTCGACGGGCGAATTGCGGACCTCTGCGAGAGCCGGTTGTTTGACGCCCCGGTCGTGGTGCCTCGCTTTGTTCTGAACGAGCTGCAGCTCATTGCGGATTCGGCAGACAAGCTCAAACGCAACCGTGGCCGCCGTGGTCTGGATGTGCTCAAGAAGATGCAGGCGAGCCCTGTGGTTGATGTGGAGATCGACGAGACCTCCGCTGCGGAAGTCGAGGAGGCCAAAGGCGTCGATCAGAAGCTGTTGCTCTTCACCAAGATCTACAACGGACGGCTGGCCACCACCGACTACAACCTTACGAAGGTGGCTCAAGTCCGCGGGGTGGATGTCGTCAACATCAACGATTTGGCGAACTCGCTCAAGGTCGTGGCCCTGCCCGGTGAGACGATGCGGGTCCGGATTGTCAAGCCCGGCGAGGAATCGGATCAGGGCATCGGCTACCTCGACGACGGGACAATGATCGTGGTCGAAGGGGCGCGGAGCAAGATCGGCCGGGACATAATCCTGAGCGTGACCAGTTCCCTGCAGACCTCGGCCGGCAAGATGATCTTTGGGAGGTTCGAGTCTTTTGCTTCCCAGGATAGTGGCGCCGATACGCAAGGCGAGGGGGGACGCCGCTCCGGTTTCCGGCGGTCCTCAAGCTCCAGCACGACCACCCCGCAGCCCGGCTGATCGGCATCGACGCGTCGGGGTCCCATAGGTCCTCTGCGTCCTATGCAGGTTTTCCTCGCCCGCCCGATCTGAGGAATGACCGGACGCACACGGCTGTCCCCAGTGCAAAACCCAGGGCAAAAAGCCACGGCGGGAAATACTCCGCGTAATCGGCCTGCGTAATGTGTCTGCCCCCCAGGCAGAACGACACGATGACGACGCCTGCGGAAATCAGCCATCCGAGCCAGTCCCAGCGGGTGACGGTCAAAGGCCGCCCGTGTGCGCAGCGGTACAGGATCGCTGCGGCGAACACGAACATCAACATCGAGACGAGCACCGGGTACAGCGTCGGGGATGCCCAGACCGCGGGGATCAGGAACAGGACGTCCCAGTCCATGATCGAGGCCGGCCAATCGAGCAGGACCTTGAGCCAGACATAGTAGAACACGTCCCACACCGCAAAAATGACCAGGAAATACGCGGCTCGCTCCTGCAGGAGACGCCCGAAGAGCCACGATGCGGCCAGAATCAGCACGATCGTGGCGGCTTCCCGACCGACTTCGGTGCAGAACAACCGTTTCGCTTCGGCCGTGACGCCAAACACCTCCAGCGGGAACGTGAAACCGTGCGGATGGAAGATCACTCGCAGGTAGACCACCACGGCGGATTCGATGTACGCGAAGGCAATGCCGAAGACCACAGCGATTCCAAGCCTTCTGAGCATGTCTCGGGTCTGGACAGTCACGTCGCTCGAACCTCCCTCTGCCTGCCTCGCTACAACGCGGCCAGCGCCTCCAGCAGTCTGGGAACGATCTCAGATTCGGGTACCGTCGCGGTCCGCTGGCCGTTGCGATAGAAATAGGCTTTGTCCTTGGCGGCGCAGATCGCGAAGTCGGCATCCGCAGCTTCGCCCGGCCCGTTGACCACGCAGCCCATCACGGCGATGCGAAGCGGCTTGTCGAATGACCGTATGGCCTGTTCGACCTTACGAGCCAGCTCGACCACGTCGATTTCCGTGCGCCCGCACGTCGGGCAGACAATCAACTCGGGACCTCGCTGTTCTCGAAGCCCCAATGAGACGAGGATCTCTCTGGCCATCCCGGTCTCGATGACCGGATCGCCGGCAGCGCTGACGCGGATGGTGTCCCCGATCCCCTCGGCCAGCAGGGCGCCCAGCGCGATGGCGGATGGGATTCTCGCGTGCTCGGGCAGGCCGGCGTGGGTCAGGCCCAGATGGAGGGGGTATCGGAACGCCGCCGCGATTCTTCGGTTGACCTCGATGGTCCGCACCGTGTCGCTGGTCTTGGCGCTGAGCACCAGCCGGTCGAAGCCGCGATCCTCGAAGAGACGCACGTACTGCGATATTTCCGCGAGCATGAGGTCCACTCGCTCCTCGAAGGGGATCGGTTCCTGCGTCAGGTCCCGGATGCTGGCTTCGTTGACGCCCACGCGAATCGCGACCTTATGTGCCTTGGCGGCGTCGATGATGCGATGGATGTCGTCGCGGCTCTTGACATTGCCCGGGTTCAGGCGGATCTTGGCGGCTCCGCCCTCGATGGCCTCGATGGCTCGCGCCGGGCTGAAATGGATATCCGCGACCAGCGGCACGTGGACCTGCCGAACGATTTTGGCGAAGGCCTCCGTGTCGGCCCGTCGGGGCACGGCGATGCGAACGATCTCGCAGCCTGCCCGGACCAGCTCTTCGACCTGCCCCACGCAACGGTCGATGTCCGTCGTGGGGACCTTCGTCATCGACTGGATCACCACGGGGGAACTGGAGCCAAGCAGCACGGAGCCGATTTGTACGGTTGTCGTCACTCTTCTTGTAATCACGGGGCGATTGTAGCTTGCTCCTGAGAGTGCCGCAAACTAAAATGTTCGCCTGCTGTGGATCCGAGGATGGATCCGCAGAATTCGTCAATTGTGAGCATTCGACGGTCGACTCATAGAGTGGGCTCGATTCTTCTATATCTTGTTCTTGCGGCTGTTCTGGTCTATGCGATATGGGGCCTGGTCCTGCTGTTCATGCAGCACCGGCTGCTATACCGGCCCCTTCGCGAGGTGATCTTTGCGCCGTCCGACCGGGACCTGCCTCACGAGGACGTGGTTTTCCACAGCCGTGATGGGGTCAAGCTCGCCGGCTGGTATCTCCCGGCTCCCCAGGCTCATTTCACCCTGCTGTTCTGTCATGGCAACGGCGGGAACATCATGCACGTGCTGGACAGCATGGAGCTGTTCCACAGGATGGGCTTGAACTGCCTGGTGTTCGACTATCGCGGCTATGGCAACAGCGAAGGCAAACCCACCGAGGCAGGCACATACCGCGACGCGCGGGCGGCGTTCGACTGGCTGACTCAAGCCAAGGGTATCCCTGCCGACAGGATCATCGTCTGCGGCCGGTCCCTGGGCGGCAGCATCGCGGCCCATCTGGCCGCCGAGGTGCAGCCGGCGGCCCTGGTTGTGGAGAGCGCGTTCACCTCCTATCCGGACATCGGCGCCCGGTTCTATCCCTACATGCCGGTGCGTCTGTTCTCGCTGTTCCGATACAACACCCTGTCGCATATCGAGAAGGTCCGTTGCCCCGTGATGGTGGTACACAGCAAGGACGATGATTTTGTGCCCTATGACTTTGGTGTCCGCCTGTTCAAGGCAGCCAGCGAGCCGAAGCGGTTTGTGGAGATCACGGGCGGCCACAACGACGGCTTCCTCGTCTCGGTCGATCAGTACAGGGAGGCCTGGACCGGATGGCTGGATCTCCTCAAGAGCGGCACGTCCGCCGTTGCTGTCACCAGAGTCTCATAGCGAGTCATCTTGCCGTCCGACCCACCGGAGCTTTGCGATGCGGACGCCGTCGAGGGCGCCTTCGTTCAAGGCCGCGACGTAGTATTGGCCTTCGTGCTGGACGATCCCGACGCCAAACAACAGGGCTACGGTGCCCTGCGCCAAATTCCATCGCGCATGTGCTGTTGACATGGTTATGCCCTGCACTGCTACTTCAACTCCACCGATCCGCTGCCGCTCTCCAGATGGATCTTGCCGGTTCCGTCGCCGATTCTGCCGGTGATCTTCTTCTTCGTGATCTCGCCGCTCGTCGTGATGGGCCGTGCCGTGTGAATCGATCCGTAGTTCGTGCTCAGGTACACTTCGCCGGCGAACTCCGTGGGCGCTGCGAATTCGACACTGCCGTAGGAGCTTCTCATCTGTGCGTTGAGATTGGCCGGTGCGGCGGCTGTGCACTGCACGTTGACACTGCCGTTGCCCGACCGGGCCGTGAGGTTCTCCGCCGCGATCCCTGTCGCCACGATCCGGCCGTACGATGAAGACGCGTTTAACGTCTTTGCCCGGGCATCGCCAATCTCCACGCTGCCGTTTCCCGACTGCATGTCGATCGAATCGCCCTGGAGACTGTTCGCGGCGATGGCGCCATAGGAAGACCGTGCATCGCAGACGCCGAACGAGGCGCCGGCGATCTCGATCCGGCCGTTGCCGCTCTTGAGCCGCAGGTCGCCGTCGGAGAAATCCTCGCAGGAGATTGCGCCGTACGAGGTCTCCGCAGTCGTCGAGCCTTTCAATCCCGCTGCGGTGATGGAGCCGTTGCCGCTGTGGAGTGCAATCGATTGCCCGACCACATTTCGGCACTCGATGGAGCCGTAACCGGTGTTCAGGTCCACAGGACCCTGGATGTCATGGATCTTGATCGACCCGTTGCTGCTCTTGCCGTCGAGGCGGCCCTCGATGTCCGATACGTCCAAGCTGCCGTAGCTGCTGTCGCAGCGGATGTTCATCCGGCGAGGGATGGAGATCGTGTAGCTGACGCTGATCGACCGATGGTTCGTGAGAGTGGGCTCGCGGGACCGGATTTTGACCGTGGCCCCGGCGGCTTCCGCGACGATCTCCACCTGTTCGGCCAATTCCTGGGCCTCCTGCTCGGTCGGCGCCTGCGCAACGATCCGGGCCTCCAGATTGCAGTCGGGCGCGTCTGTCCCCGTGACGGAGATGGACCCGAACCGCGTGGATACGTCGAGCGTGTCGGCGGCACCCAGCGCGATCTGCCGCGACAGAGGCCTCTCGAATCGCGACTGGCTTGTCGATCTCCACGTGGCGAACTCCTCGTCGCATCCGGATAGGGTGACGAACAGCAGAGCGCCCAAAACGTACGAAACACTGTGCCACAGACGATGTGATTTCATGGTGGTCATCTCCCCAAGTCAGTCATGGATTCAGCGGATTGTAATCGATCCGTCGCTGGTTCTCAGATGGATTCTGCCCTCGCCGCTGCCAACGGTCCCCTGCAGCGACTTGCCGACTTTGCCTTGAATGGTGATGGGCAGGTCCGTGTTGATTGAGCCATCGTTCGTGCTGGCGTCGATTGCCGCGGACACGCCCGGCGGCGTGACCAACGTGATGCTGCCATCGGACGCTGTGGCGCTGACGTTCAATGCCTTCGGAGCGTCGGGCGTGTACTCGATTCGAATGGTTCCGTCAATGGCGCGGACGTTCGCCGTATCGGCGCGAAGAATCTCGATGGTGATCGATCCGTCCGAAGAGTCCGCCGTGAGCGATGCGGCCGCAACGTCGGAAAGCATGATTCGCCCATCGCTGGTGTGACAATCGAGAGTTTGGGCTTTCATTCTGGTGCCGGTGATGCTGCCATCGGAGGTTCTGAGCCTGGTGTCGCCGTCGATGTCCCGGGCTTCGATGCTGCCGTCGGAGGTTTTGGCCTCGACGGTGCCTGTGATATTGGCGACATCGATGGACCCGTCACTGGTCGAGAGCGTCAGATCGGTTCTCGCAGGCAGGGTGCCGCGCAGCGACACGCTGAACCACGCGTTGCGGATGACGGATGGCCTGTCGATGTTCACTCTCAGACCCTTGCCGGCAGGTTCGAGCCGGACATCGATCTGCTCGGCAAGCTCCTGGGCACGCTCCTCTGTCCGAGCGTGCGCGACGATGGCGGCCGTGAGTGTACACTCGTTCGTCTCGGCTCCTTCGAGCGAGATCGAGCCGTCCCCTGTGTCGGCCGAGAAAGACGAGCCTGGTTCCAGAGGCGCCGACAGCGGCACCACTCTCTCGCACCTGGCCATCGTATCGCAGCCCTCGACATAGATGCACGACGTGCAGCAAAAGAGTGTCAGAACCAGCACACTCGACAGCAAGACCCTCGTAAGAAGTCCATTTGCCATTTTCTTCCCCTTTCCCTTGGATGCCATCACGTTCAAACATGCCCATTTGCGTGGGTTCGACCCCAATCTGCGGCTGTTCTTTCCGGGAGGGGTTCTCACGCTGCGCACATTGTACCCATCGATATCATAGTCGGGCCAGTCCCAAGAGGATTTCAGGGGAAACAAGTGGACCTTTTTCTCCGCACAGAAACGGGCGCACCACGGCGTGAAGTGTATTTGACGAGCGGCCGCCCGGCGGTATAATAGCCGCCTTGTTCCTGCGTTCGACGTCGGCCGCCTTCGGGAAAGGGCGACGCGGACGCCGGATGATTCGAAGAAGGGCAGTCACCTGGTGTGATGAACTATGATTGCAGGATTGACGATTGTTGATGTGGTACGACCTGCCGAGAAGAAGCTGGCTTGCCTCTACGATGCAACGCTGGTCATTGGCGGATCGGTTCTCATCGCTCTATTGGCCCAGATCGCGGTGGGTTACCCCGTCCCGATTACCGGGCAAACCTTCGGCGTACTGATCGTTGCCGCGCTGTTGGGGTCCCGCCGGGGTGTGGCGTGCGTGCTCGCATACCTTGCAGAGGGCGCGATGGGCCTGCCGGTGTTCTCGCAGGGCCGAGGCGGTCCTGCCATGTTTTTCGGACCTACCGGCGGTTATCTCGTGGGTTTTGTGCTGGCGGCGTATATCGTGGGCGCCCTCGCGGAGCGGGGCTGGGACCGTCGGGCCGCTACGACCATGCTGGCGATGGTCCTCGGCAGCGTCGGGATGTACGCCTGTGCGCTCGCGTGGCTGTTCTGTCTGGACAACCTCCTGGGCAAGCCTCTGGCCGGCGGCGTGCTGGCGGTCGGTCTGTATCCGTTCCTGGTGGGGGACATCCTGAAGATCGTCCTGGCGACGATCCTGATGCCTTCCGGCTGGAAATTGATTCGGCATTTTCGATTTGATAATTCCGCCGGCATATGATAAGCTGATTTCCGTTCGCCTGAACGGGCAGTTTGGGGAATAGTGTAACGGTAGCACAAATGACTCTGGATCATTTAGTCAAGGTTCGAATCCTTGTTCCCCAGATCCTTGTTTTGCTTTCGTGCCACGCCTGACGCGATCTTACCCTGATGGGGGCATACGATGAACAGACCGGTCGTCATCAGCCTTCTTGCAGCCCTGATCCTCGCACACCTCGGGGATTCGTCCATCGCATCGCAGCAGGCCCTGCGTCCTGTCTCACCGGACAAGGGGCTGGCCTCCAAGTATGTGGCAGACAACGGGATACAGAGAGACCCGGCGGTTGTTTTTGCCGAGGATTTCGAGGCGGGCGATCTGGAGGCCTTGTGGTCCCGCTGGGAGAGCGTCGAGAGCAAGGAGATCATGTCCCTTTCGCCGGATGTGCCGGCCTCCAGCGGCGGCAAACGCTCGCTCCTGATGACTCACATCGGCGCCCAGAGCACAGGCGGCCACCTGTACCGGCGACTGCTGCCGGGATATGACAAGCTGCACGTTCGGTTCTATGTGAAATTCGATCCCGCCTGCTACCCAATCCATCACTTCGTCCACCTCGGGGGCTACAACCCACCGACGGCGTGGCCACAGGGCGGAGCAGGCACCCGGCCCAAGGGCTCGGAACGGTTTTCCACCGGTGTCGAGCCCTACGGCGATGAATGGCGGTGGGATTTCTATTCCTACTGGATGGGCATGCGGTCATCGCCGGATGGGAAGTCGTGGGGGCACGATTTCATCAACGATCCTTCGCTGGCGGTCGCACGCGGCCGATGGATTTGCGTTGAGCTGATGATGAAGATGAACGATCCGTCGACCGAAAGCAACGGCGAGCAGGCTCTATGGGTCGACGGCAAACCCTGGACCAGGGATGGGCAAACCCTCAGCCATCTGGGACCCGGTTTCCCACGCGGCAAGTGGGTCTGGGACAGCTTTCTTCCCAATCCGAACGGTCAGTCATTCGAGGGATTCCGCTGGCGGAGCGACGACGATCTGAATCTGAATTACCTCTGGCTGCTGCTGTACATCACCAAGGCGCCTCCCGGCCACGCAAGCAGGGTCTGGTTCGACGACATCGTCGTTGCCCGCGAGTACATCGGTCCCATGACTTCTCGTAAAACCCGCTGAAATCGAAGTGTTCCGGGAAGAGCCTTCACGCGATGACTGCGACGATGGGCGTGTGGTCGCTCGGGCGGTCGGCGGCGCGGGGCTCCTTGTCGATATAGCATGCCGTGCATCGGTCCGCCAGGGGGACTGTACCCAGGATGTGGTCGATGCGCCATCCGCGGTTCTTCTCGAAGAAGTTCCCGATTCTGTAATCCCAGAACGTATATTGTCCCGGCTCCGGATGGTGCTTTCGAAACAGGTCGGTGAAGCCCCATTCCATGACCTTGGCCAACGCCTCGCGCACGGCGGGGTGATAGCAGACATGTCCCTCCAACGCCGCGGGGTCGTACACGTCGATGGGCAGCGGGGCGACATTGAGATCGCCCATCCAGAGGACCGGATCGCTGGGCTTGAAACGCGTGTGAAAGTACCTCAAAAGCCGGTTGAACCAGTCGAGCTTGTACTGAAAACGGTCCGAGGTGGCGAGGTATCCCTGTGGAACGTAGGTGTTTACGAGGGTGATGCCCTGGATCGTTGCTGTGACCATGCGGGGCTCGTCCTTGGGTTCGTCGGGGAGCCCGAACTGCACCCGCTCAATCTCGTGTCTGGAGATTATCGCCACGCCGTTGTAGGTTTTCTGGCCCCGGAACACGCATGTGTAGCCGATCCCATGGAATGCCTCCAGTGGGAAGTCGGCGTCCTGGGCCTTGGTTTCCTGTACCGCCAGGACGTCCGGCAGGTTCTTGCGAAGCCACCCGACCACGATCGGCAGCCGGACTCGAATCGAATTGACGTTGAAGCTGGCAACCTTCATGACACCCCATCCCTCGCAGTTCACAAGTCTGTGCATACGCATGACTTGGACGAACATTGGCCGTTTCACAGATTTGCACATGCACCGGCTGCTTCGATGGTATCCGGCAAGACCGTACATGGCAACAGGCTTCTTGGATCGTGGGATGAGCGGTCTTCTCGCCTGATTCCGTGTCCGTGGTGAGGAACGGCTCGCGACGCACAGGATGCATACTTCGGAGCCGGGAATTTAGGGGGAATAATGAACTCCCGAGTCCTGGGATCTGTAGTCGCCAATGGAATACACCGTCCGCATGCTGTGATTCTGACGGACGACATGGGGATGGCTGCGCCAAGGATGCTATTGGGTTCTTTTCAGCAAGGTCTTGACTGGACGACTACAAGTACACTAAATTAATAGGGATAGTAGGAGATCGCTGGACATGAAACTCTCGACACGTACTCGTTATGGGATGCGGGCGATCATTGAGCTGGCCCAGCACGAGGACAAACGGCCGCTTCAGTTGAAGCTCATTGCCGAACGGCAGGACATCTCGGTCAAGTATCTGGAGCAGCTCATGAGCCTGCTCCGTTCGGCAGGGTTCGTCCGGAGCGTCAGGGGCTCCAAGGGCGGTTACATCCTGGCTCGGCCGGCGGACCAAATCAGGCTCAACGAGATCTTCCGATGTCTTGAGGGGGCAGTGACGACCGCCGAGTGTACGGAGGACGAGTCCTATTGTGCGCGGTCGGCGGATTGTGCGGCTCGCGACGTCTGGAAGCGGGTCGAGACGGCCATCCAGGATGTGCTGGGGTCCATCAGGCTGTCCGATCTGATCGAGAAGCCGAGCGTCAAGACGACGGAATACCAGATCTGATGGATTGGAGCAGTGTTGCATGAGTGCTGTATTCGAGGATATCGCAGCCGCCGTGGGATATACGCCCCTAGTGCGGATCAACAAGCTCGGTTCCGGCAAGGCTGAGGTGCTGGTCAAGCTGGAATCGAAGAACCCCTGCGGCAGCATCAAAGACCGAATCGCGAAGTACATGGTCGAAGCGGCCCAGGAGGCAGGTCTGATCGGGCCCCAGACGGTCCTTGTGGAGCCCACCAGTGGCAATACCGGCATCGGTTTGGCCTTCATCTGCGCCGCGAAGGGCATCCCTTTGATCCTGACGATGCCGGAATCGATGAGCATTGAGCGGCGTAAGCTCCTGCTGATACTCGGGGCGCGGATCATTCTGACGCCGGCCGATCGGGGCATCAAAGGCGCGGTCGAGAAGGCCGACCAGCTCGTGGCCGAGAATCCCAATGCCTATATGCTCCAGCAGTTCAAGAACCCCGCCAATCCAAAGGCGCACCGGGAGACGACAGCGAAAGAGATTTGGATCGATACGGACGGAAAGGTTGATATACTGGTGTCTGCCGTGGGGACCGGCGGCACGCTGACCGGCTGCGGCGAAGCACTCAAGGCCAAGAACCCCGGTCTGAAGGTGGTGGCGGTCGAGCCGAAAGACTCCGCGGTCCTCTCGGGGGGCAAGCCGGGACGGCATAAGATCCAGGGGATCGGCGCAGGGTTCGTTCCCGAGGTTCTGAGGACCGACCTGATCGACGAGATTCTTCAGGTCTCGAACGAGGACGCCATGCAGACGGCCCGTCGGCTGGCCGCGGAAGAGGGCATCCTTGCCGGAATCAGCGGGGGCGCCAACGTCTGGGCGGCCGTGCAGTTGTCGAACCGCCCGGAGAATGAAGGCAAGACGATTGTCACCTTCATCTGTGATACCGGCGAGCGCTATGTCTCCACGGAACTGTTCGAGAATCTGCCCGAGCCCGAACGGGCATAGAAAGGGTCCTCCGAAAGGAGACGGGATTGGTGATATTGAGGCTGTTGGATGGCAAAAGACAGACTGACGAATAGAACGCTCGACAAGCTGGTGGACGAGCTGATGGAAACCTACGATGGTGATTTCGGCATCAACTTCATTGATGCGGCCAATCTGCCTGTGCGAAGCAAGATCATCGAGGTGCTCGATTTGCTGTTCGAGCTGCTGTTTCCGGGGCACACCGGCAACAAGGCGATCACGAAATCGAACGTCAAGTACATCGTGGGCGATCTCCTGAGCCAGGCGCATGCGGAATTGTCCGAACAGATCCGGCGGGCGTACCAGTATCAATGCCGCATCAACAACTGCCTGCACTGCGACTGCGCGACGATGGCGGCGAAGGTCACGGAGGAACTGCTCGGCGAGCTGCCGCGGATTCGCAGGCTTCTCAAGACCGACGTGCGTGCGGCCTACGACGGCGACCCTGCGGCCAAGTCCTACGAGGAAATCGTGATGAGCTATCCGTGCATCATTGCCATCGCGACGTATCGGATTGCCCACGAGCTCCACGTCCGGCAGGTCCCGCTGATCCCCCGGATCATGTCCGAATGCGCCCACATGAAGACCGGCATCGACATCCATCCGGGAGCCACAATCGCCAGCGGGTTCTTCATCGATCACGGCACAGGCGTCGTGATCGGCGAAACCTCCGTGATCGGCCACCACGTGAAGATCTACCAGGGCACGACGCTCGGCGCCCTGAGCTTTCGGCGGGACGAGCGCGGGCGGATCATCAAAGGCGGCAAACGCCACCCGACCATCGAGGACGACGTGACGATCTACGCAGAGGCCACTATCCTCGGCGACGTCACCATCGGCAAAGGCGCCGTCATCGGCGGCAACACGTGGGTGAAGGAATCCGTGTCGCCGGGGATGATCGTGTCGAGCCCCGGTCCGGACCTGGTGTATCGCAAGCCCAAAGCCGCCGGGAAGAAGAATGCCTGAGGTCCATTCTGAGAGCACAGAATACGAGCCGTCGGCTCGATCATTGCGTTGGAGAGACAGTTGGATCAGAAGCTGCTCGATCAGATTCATGAATTGAAGGACAGACGTCGCGCGGTCATCCTGGCGCACAACTACCAGCCTGCCGAGATCCAGGACCTGGCGGATTTCTGCGGCGATTCGCTGGGTCTGAGCATTCAGGCGTCGAAGACAGACGCCGAGACGATCGTTTTCTGCGGTGTTCGCTTCATGGCGGAAACAGCCAAGGTCCTGTCTCCGGGAAAGACCGTCCTGATTCCGGACCGGCGAGCGGGTTGTCCGATGGCCGACATGATTACCGCCGAACAACTGCGGCATCTGAAGCGGGAACACCCCGAAGCGCTGGTCGTCTGCTACGTCAACAGCACCGCCGGGGTCAAGGCCGAAAGCGACTACTGCTGCACGAGCGCCAACGCTGTCGCGGTGGTGCAGTCTCTGCCTTCGGACAGACAGGTCATCTTCGTGCCCGACCAGCATCTGGGCCGGTTCGTCGAGCAGCAGACCGGGCGGCGCCTGATCCTGTGGCCTGGGTACTGCACGACCCACGTGTTGATCTCGCAGGACGATATTGCGAACGCCAAGCGGCAGTATCCGGATGCGGTGGTGATCGCCCATCCGGAGTGCTCGGAACCCGTGAAAGGGATGGCCGATGCGCTCTTGAGCACGGGCCAGATGATCAGATTCGTCCAGAACAGCTCGGCGAAGTGCTTTATCGTGGCGACCGAAGTCGGCATGATCCATCCGCTGAAGAAGGTCCGGCCGGACGCCCAGTTTATCCCGGCGGGCACGCGGGGCGTATGCCCGAACATGAAGAAGATCACCGTGGAGAAAGTCCTCGCCTCGCTGGAGAACCTGCAATACGCGATCGAGGTTCCCGACGAGATCCGCCTCAAGGCGGCCCGAGCCCTCCAACGAATGGTGGATGTCCGGCCCGGCAACTGAAACACCACGAAGACAACGGGGGAACAACCGTGACTCAAGAACGACAACATCTGGAAACCCTGGCCTTGCACGGCGGCCATCAGGTCGATTCGGACACGCTCAGCCGGGCAGTGCCGATCTACCAGACGAGCAGCTATTGCTTCAAGGACTCCGACCATGCGGCCCGACTCTTTGCGCTCCAGGAGTTCGGCAATATCTACACGCGGATCATGAATCCGACCGTGGACGTCCTGGAGAAGCGCCTGGCGGCGCTGGAGGGCGGCGTCGCGGGTCTGTGTTTCGGTTCGGGCATGGCCGCCATCACCGCCGCGGTGCTGAACATCTGCCGGGCGGGACAGCACATTGTCTCCTCGGGCTCGCTCTACGGCGGCACCGTCACGCTCTTTGGCCACACGCTTCCCAGGCTTGGAATCGACGTCAGCTTCGTCGATGCGGCCGACCCTGCGAATTTCGCCAAGGCCCTCCGCGACAATACCCGCCTGGTCTACATCGAGAGCCTTGGCAATCCGAAGAACGACGTCCTGGACTACCGCGAGATCGTCCGAGTCGCCCACGATCGCGGCGTGCCCGTGATCTGCGACAACACGGTCCTGACGCCCATGCTGTTTCGCCCGATCGAGCACGGCGTCGACATCGTGGTGCACAGTTGCACCAAGTACATCGGCGGGCACGGCACCAGCATCGGCGGGGCGGTCATCGACTCCGGCCGGTTCGACTGGTCCAACGGACGATACCCCGAGCTGACCGAGCCGGACCCCAGCTATCATGGGATCAAGTACGTCGAGAGTTTCGGCAATCTGGCCTATATTCTCAAGGCCCGCGTGAATATCCTGCGGGACACCGGTGGGTGCATGTCGCCGTTCAACGCGTTCCTGTTCCTGCAAGGGTTGGAGACGCTCCACCTCCGCATGCCGCGCCACAGCGAGAACGCCTTGAAACTCGCCCAATGGCTCGAGAAGCATCCCCAGGTGAACTGGGTGAACTATCCGGGTCTGGAATCGCACCCGGACCGCGCGATGGCCAAGCGGTACCTGCCGGCCGGTTGCGGCGGCATTCTCGGCTTCGGCATCAAAGGGGGCAAACAGGCCGGTGTGAAGTTTATCAACAACGTCAAGCTTGCCAGCCATCTGGCCAATATCGGCGACAGCAAGACGCTGGTCATTCATCCGTCGAGCACGACGCACCAGCAGTTGAGCGAGGCCGAGCAGCTTGCGGCCGGCGTGACGGGCGATTATATTCGGGTTTCGGTCGGCACCGAGCATATCGACGATATCCTCGCCGATTTCGAACAGGCATTGAAAGCCAGTGCGTGAGACATCGGAATAGGTCCCATGCGTCCCATCGGTCCTATAGGCCCTATTCCCCAGACGATAGAAGACGGCAACGAATAACAGCAGCATCAAGGACAAAGAACTGCCATGTGGGAATACACCGACAAAGTCATGGATCACTTCCTCAACCCGCGCAACGTGGGCGAGATTGAGAACCCCGACGGCGTGGGCGAGGTGGGCTCGCTGGCCTGCGGCGACGCCCTGAAATTGATGTTCAAGCTCGACAAGAGCGGGCGGATCACGGACGTCAAGTTCAAGACGTTTGGCTGTGCCAGCGCGATCGCCAGCTCCTCCGTGCTGACCGAGCTGATCAAGGGCAAAACGCTGGACGAGGCCATGAAGGTGACGAACCGGGACATCGCGGACTACCTGGGCGGCCTGCCCGAGCAGAAGATGCACTGCTCCGTCATGGGCCAGGAGGCTCTGGAAGCCGCGATTGCGAACTACCGCGGCCACACGGCGGTCCCGCACGACCACGAGCACGGGGGCCGGGTCGTCTGCACCTGTTTCGGCGTCACCGACAAGGAGATCGAGCGGGTGATCCGCGACAACGATCTGACCACGGTCGAGCAGGTGACGAACTACTGCAAGGCCGGCGGCGGCTGCGGTGGCTGCCGGGGCGAGATCGAGAAGATCATCCAGGCCGTCCAGGGCCAGAAGGTGAAGGAGCAGACCCCGCCGCCCCCCAAGAAGGGCAAGAAGCTCACCACCATTCAGAAGATCCAACTCGTCCAGCAGACGATCAACGAGCAGGTCCGCCCGGCCCTGCGGGCCCACGGCGGCAACATCGAGCTGATCGACGTCGAGGGCGACAAGGTGATCATCGCCTTTCGGGGCATGTGCGCCCAATGCAAGATCAGCGAGTTCACGATGAAAGATGTGGTCGAAGCCAAGCTCCGCGAGTTCGTCTCCGAGGACCTCTACGTCGAGGAGGACAAGGAATCGCTGGACGCTCAGCACGTACACAAAGGGTAGGCGTCAGAGCGAACGACGAGCAGGGGCCAAAAACTTGAATATCGAAATCCGAAATCCGAAACAAATTCAAAGGACCGAAATCCAAATGACCGAAACGTTGTCGCCCGTCGGATGGGCGTTTTGAATTTCGTGCTTTGGTCATTCGTGCTTGTTTCAAATTTCGAGCTTCGGATTTCGGATTTTCTTCCTCGCAGGGGATTAGTAATGAAGACCATCTATTTCGATAACAACGCGACGACGCGGGTAGCCGACGAGGTCTACGAAGCGATGCAGCCGTATTTCTGTGAGCTGTACGGCAATCCGTCGAGCATGCACACGTTCGGCGGCCAGGTCGGCATCAAGGTCCGTGAGGCTCGCGAGAGTGTGGCCCGGCTGCTCGGCTGCGACCCGAGCGAGATCATCTTCACCAGTTGCGGGACCGAGAGCGACAGCACGGCGATCCACGGGACCCTGGCCGCGGTCCCCCAGAGGCGAAAGGTCATTACGACACGGGTCGAGCACCCGGCGGTCCTGAGCGTCTGCCGCGACCTGGAGAGCCGTGGGTATACCGTGATCGAGCTGAACGTCGACAAGCTCGGCCGGCTCGACCTGGACGAGTTGGAGAGTCATCTCGACGACGAAACAGCCCTCGTCACCATCATGTCCGCCAACAACGAGACCGGCGTGATTTTCCCCATCGAGCAGATCGCCGAGATGGTGACCAGCCGGGGCATCACGTTCCATACCGACGCCGTCCAGATCGTCGGCAAGATGCCCCTGAAGCTCTCACAGAGCCCGATCAATCTGCTGAGCCTCTCCGGCCACAAGCTGCACGCCCCCAAGGGCGTCGGTGTCCTCTATGTCAAGAAGGGGACTCGAATCGCGCCGTGGATGCTGGGTGGTCACCAGGAAGGCGGCCGGCGGGCCGGGACGGAGAACGTCCCGGGGATCATCGGCCTGGGCAAGGCCTGCGAGCTCGCCTTCCAGTACATGGACGACGAGAACACCCGCGTGAAGGCCTTGCGGGACAAGCTCGAAGCCGCGATTCTCGAAGCGTGCCCGGACAGCCGGATCAACGGCGACACGGAGGCCCGGCTTCCGAATACGACGAACATCAGCTTCGAGTATATCGAAGGCGAAGCGATTCTGCTGTTGCTCGACCGCTTCGGAATCTGCGCCAGCAGCGGTTCGGCCTGCACCTCCGGCTCGCTGGAGCCGTCGCATGTGCTCCGCGCGATGGGCGTGCCGTTCACCGCCGCCCACGGTTCGATCCGCTTCAGTCTGAGTCGTTACAGCACCGAAGACGAGGTCGATCTGACCATCGAGAAGATGCCCCGGATTATCGACCGCCTCCGCGAACTGTCGCCCTTTGTCCAGAACAGCGTGGCGGGTCGCTAACCTCGGGGAAATCCTGGAAAAAGAACCGGCACAGTCTCTTGACATGCCTCGGTTATGAACATATGTTCATAACTGTCTTCGCAGAAAGGGATGCTCGCGTGCCAAGACCTTGCTGTTTGCGTCATATCGGATTCACGCCGAATGCCGGCCTCTTTCGACCGGCCGGGATTCCGGTCTGCGCCCTCGAGCAGGTGATGCTGACACTGGATGAGGTCGAAGCCCTGCGTCTGGCGGACCTGAACGGGCTCTACCAGGAGCAAGCGGCGGAGCAGATGAAGATCTCAAGGCCGACGTTTTCCAGAATCGTGGAGCAGGCGCGTCGAAAAGTGGCGGACGCCCTCATTCACGGCAAGGCTCTGCGTCTGGAGGGGGGCGTCATCAGGATGAAGACCCAAGCGGAAATGCCGCAGAGTGAGAGACGCGGATGCCGCCGCGATCCCGGTCCGTGCGGGTGCGAGCGTCGCCGAGGCCGGAAAGACGCCGGTCGAGCGGAGTCCGAACTCTGCCGTGGTCACGAAACACAACGTGAGATTGAGATACAGAAAGGAGAACGTAGATCGTGAGAATCGCCATACCCGTTGCGGAATATCGTGGACTGGAGAGCCTGGTGTATGGGCACTTCGGGTCCGCGCCGGTGTTCGTTCTTGTGGACTCGGAAACGATGTCGGTCGAGGCCTTGGAAAACGAGGATCACGCCCATGTCCATGGTCAGTGCAGCCCGATGAGGGCACTCGCGGGCGCAGGACCGGAGGCGGTGGTAGTCGGCGGGATTGGGGCCGGGGCTCTGGTTGGGCTTCGCCAAGCCGGGATCACGGTCTATCGGGCGGCAGGCAAGACCGTGGCGGAGGTTGTCTCGCTCCTGAAGAATGGCGAGTTGCCCGAAATCCGCGAAGACGGCGCCTGCGCCGGCCACAGTGGAGGCCACTCCTGTCATCACTGAGGCAGCCTGGATCAGAACGGTTGTGAACGCTCGATGGGTACTTCACTCGTGAGTGAGGGGAGGCCGGAGGCTACGCGAGAGACCGCCGCTGATTGGACAAGGGGCCATGGTGTTCAAGACAGATGGCACACCGCTTCATCGGACAAGGAGAAACCTCGCATGATTGATGCCACCGATGGCTATCGATTACTGATAGCACCGCCGTCTCGTTTCGGGGGGAGGATTGTCCAGGGTTTCGGCGGCAGGTCCGGCAGATAGCCCTTCAACCAGTTGTACTGTGGATGCGCCGCGAGGAAACCCTCGGCGTTGAAGCCGAGGTCGCAGGACCCGCCCCATTTGGCCCACAGACGCCAGCTCTTCGCCATCTCGGAATCGACGACCTTCCCGTCGAATGCTCCGCCGGGACGATACGCGCCCTGTGTCCCCGGAACACTGGCGTCATCAAGCTCGGCGTGTCCGCAGATCGTCCTGGAGCTGGGCTGTTCCTTCTGCAGATAGACGTCAAAGTGGTCGGCGAGCATCCGCTTGGCGATTGCTGCGTCGATCCGTCCGTAGTGTTCTTTCATCAACTGGTCCCAGCGGACCCGTCGCGACACCGAGTTGTCTCGCACGTCGTCCCAGGTCGCGTCGGTCTCCATCCTCAGGATCTTCGTGTCCGCCGCGACGTTCGAGCCTGAGAAGTATCCGTTGGTCTTCTTCTGGAGGCTGTGATGCTTCAGGCCGAGTTCCAGGCAGGCAATCTCACCCGTCCGGGTATCCCCCAGGAGCCAGGAATTGGCGTAGGCGCCGCTGTTGCGGCGGATCATGATGTCCGCCCACTCGTCGATGCTCCCGGCATATTGCATCGCCTGCCTGGCCCTGGCGAAAACGGGAGTCCCCCTGCGGTCAAAACGGTCGAAGTCGCCGATGGTGGTCTCTGTGCCGATGATCCCGGCGCCGGTGAGGAAGAAATCCGTGCCACTGTAGATGAGGGGACCCCAGGACTGCATCAGGATGCGATGATCTTGCTCTGGGACGATCTCGACGATGAGGTTGGCCGACTTGCCCAGTGTGTAGCCGACCCAGGAATTGTGCGCCATGACGATCCCGCCGTCGGCAGTGGCGTCACCGGTCGCGATGAACGCGCTGCAGCCCGGGTGGTCGCCGGCAAGGGCCTTCTTGCGCTGCGGCCACCAGTACCACAGCACGTCGATGAACCCGTTCATGTAGAGCACCTGGTCGAACGTCGCCTTCTTGCCTGCGTGGTTCATACCGGCGGCAATGCCTCTCATCTCCTCGACGTACTCGGCGGGGACCTTGCCTCTGAACAGTCGCGATGAAGCCCGCACGAAGAAATCGAGGTTCTGCCCGGTTTCGAATTCCTCGACGTAAGCCAGCGTGCGCAGGAACTCGTCGATCTCGTTGGCGGTCAAGTACCCTCGCTGGAATCCCCGCTCGAACGGTCTGCCCTCTGTGTGTAGAAAGATCCACCCGTTCTCATCATGCCGGTAGCCCTTCGCGAGCAGATCGCTCGCGTCCGATCGAGTGTGGACCTCGGTCGTCCGGCACGACAGAACGCAGCTTGTCGAGACGAGTACAACGCACGTGATCAGAGTTCTTCGGACCATCAGAACCTCCCATTCTCAGGATGCTCGTGCTACCGATCCTCAGACCTCCACGCCGAAGAGGGTTCGCAGGACGAAGCCGACGAGAAAACTGAAGGCGGCCACACTCAGGCTCAGGCCCGCCATCTCCAGGAAACGGCCCTTGAACGGCTCACTACGGGCCACGGAGATGTAGTAATTGAACGCGGCGATGATCCCAATCGCAGCCGCCAGAGTGCAGGCGAGACTGATATAGTAGTTCGACAGGACCAAATAGGGAAAGATCAGGACCAGGACCGTGAGAATATACGCGACGCCCGTGTAGACGGAGGCCTTCAGTGGATTCTTGCCCATAGTGCCGCTGCGCGTCGGGGTCGTCTCATCGGATTTCGTCGAAAGGTATGACGATGCCGCCATTGAGAGAGCCGCCGCGATGCCGGTGACGGAACCGGTCAGCGCGATCAGCTTGGCGTCCCGCAGGGCCAGCGTCAGGCCCGCCAGGGCGCCGGTCAGCTCGACCAGGGCATCGTTGAGCCCGAGGACCATCGAGCCGGTGTAGCGGAGCCGCTCCTCGTCGAGCATGCCGAGCAGGGCGGTCTCGTGCTCCTGCTCATCCTTCATGATGGCCTCGGCCTCGGGGATCACGCCCTGCAGTTGTTCGTAGCCGCCCTGGGCCTTTTCCTCGGCGCTCTCCATGAGCTTGACGCCGAACGTGAATCCAAGGATTTGGCTGATCCAGAAGTAGTTCGAGATGGCCCAGTGGTTGGGAGCCACGTTCTCCTGTGTATAGGTCCGCCACTGCTCGTAATGCCGCATCTCATCGGCGGCGATCCGCTCCAGCACCTTGCGGTTCTCAGGCGACTTGACCGTGCCGGCCAGTCGGCTGTAGATGTGATTCTCAGTGATCTCGACTCGCTGGAAAGCCAGCAGCTTCTGGCGTATCTCCGGACTCAAGTCCATTCTCGTGCTCCTTGTCACATGCCAAGATGCTCATACCCTGACTGCTATGCCAGCGGGTCCCCGCGAAGTCGGCCCATCGTAGCATGGGCATCTTGCCCATGAATTACAGGGTGACCTTCCATCTTCTCGATGGCATGCTCCAACCGTGCCGATCGTCGTCCTGCGTACTTCACGGGCAGGATGCCCGTGCTACTTTTGGGACTGCTTTTCCAGCTTCGTGAAGAAGTCCCGGAAGATCGGGTCCCGGTGGACGAAGTTCACCGTGCGGATCATGTGTCGCGACTGATCGAAGCTGAACGTATAATTGTCCGTCACGATGGGGCTGTGTACGAGGTCCGAGGGCAGCCACTTCTCGTTGACCAGCCAGGCGACCGCGGTCATGTCCCACAGGACCTTCGACCAGGCGAAGTGATCCTTGCGGTAGTCCTTGAAGATGGTCAGCAGGTAGTCGCCGATGGGACCCCGGCCGCCGACGTATCGCTCCATCTCGGGCACCGTCGTCGTGAAGTGCGTCACGACGGGCGTGCAGGGCAATTGCACGAGGGGCACGCCGGAGTCGAAGACCACGCGGGAAGCCTTGAGGTCCTGCATGAAGTTGAATTCCCGCTGGTGCGGCCAATTGTGCCCATTGCCGCCCAGCCAGACGAGGACGATGTTCTGGATAATGGAGGGCTCGATGAGGATTGCATTGGCGACATTGGTGATCGCGCCGACCGCCGCGACGTACAGCGGGTCCTGGGGGCTGCTCTTCTTCGCCCTTTCGATCAGGTCGAGCGCCGCGGGACTCCGCTCCGGCTTCTCGATGTCGGTGAGATAGTTCGTGCTGCCTTTGAAGGCGAACCCCTCGGGCGACTTGCCGAGCTTGTCCAGAACCCGCAAGATTTCTTCATAGCTCTTCTCCATCCCATCGCCCGGTCCGCTCGACCGATTGTTGTGGAACGGCGCAGCATAGACCGCTTGGACATCCAATTCCGGCGAGATCAGGGCGTAGACCACCGCAAACTGATCGTCGATCTCATTGAAGGTGTCGGTATCGAGCACCATCCGCACAGGCCGCTTGGCAGGGGGCTGGAGCATCTCAATCCGCCGGCTCTCCGACACTGCCGGGAATCGCTGTCCCATGGCCGATCCTGCCAGCACCATTGCGATCAAAGACGCAAAAAGGGGTTCTCGTTTCATGACAAACCTTTCCTCATGACTGTTGTTCCTCATCAGTTGAGCCATTGTCAAGCTCTGCCGGACCATATTCCTTAACGGGGTTCAGCATGTCCCCCAGCCCGTCAATCGTGCTATTCCCCTGCATCGTCCGCCTGTCTTTGCCGATGCCCACCGCCAGCATGACACTCAGGAAGAAGACAGTGGCCTCTGGGAGAAAGGAAATCTGCGTCAAGGGTACACGGTTTGCAATGACGTAGTAGTCAGTACAGAAGAAGATGGGAATCGCCGGAATCATGGAAGCACAGTAGATCCGTGCGAGACGGAGTTTCTGGGAGTACCGCCACGATATGCCGACCAGAATGCCGCCGTACAGGATGCCAGCGACGATACCGGCGAAAGTTAAAAGAGAGACATGGATTTCTCCATGGCCCGGGCGTATGAAGAAATCAGGCTGGCCCAGCATAAGCCACGCCTGTAATCCCATCAGTCCATCAACGAAGCCGATGGATGCCCCGAGAAACATCCCGAACATGATGAGGACTATCGGCGTGTTTGCGCGTACGCCATCGCTCACTTGATCACCAATCTCAACATGGCGTCTTCCATCTACAGGACCTTTGTCGTTCCCGGCATGGCGACGGGGTAGTTGCCCTTGTCGTCGGGCATGACCGGGGCGGGGGAATCGAGGGTCCAGG
>JBDKRX010000137.1:0-34760 GCA_039683175.1 Phycisphaerales bacterium | reverse complement strand
GTCTATCGGGACTATGACGATCTGCTGACCGCCTCGGGCATCGCGTGGAACCAACTGACCCCTGAGCACCTGCGCTCGATCTGTCGCACCGAATGGATACCGCGCACAAATCAATCCTAATCCGTATCACTCGTTACAGGGCGATCCAGCGGGCGGCTCTCGACCCGCCGACCGGGACCATGATTCTGGCCCGGAGCAGGCACGCGCCGAATCTATCTGGGATTTCCGATGGCGTCTCGTAGTTCGAGTTTCACGATGGGAGGGGCGATGAAGAGGTTCTCGGGGAACTTGCGATGGGCGAGGATGTCGTCGTAGATCTGTTGGCCTTGCAGAGCATTGAGCCCCATGCCGGCGAGGTACTGGAGACGGAGGTTGCGATCCGTGTTGATCTGGGCGTCCGCAAGCCAGGATTCGAGGTCGGGGCCCCGGCCCGCATAGGTGGCGAGCAGGTCCATTGCGGAGTCGAACTTGACTTCTTCCAGGGATTCGACCACCCGCTGATGATCCTCGCGGTCCAGCCGCTGCTGGAGAGCTTGCACATCGATCTGCAAGGGCTCGACCCGTCCGAGCAGGACGACATCGTAGCCTTCGCCTTCGATGTCGTTGCTCCAGATCGTTCCCTGTGGAAAGGCGGTGAAGAAGGTCGCGATCTCGCTCTTGACCACGTCCTCGCGGCTCTCGTACAGGGGCACCCACTGCGTGACTACTCCGCCCGGGTTCAGACGCCGCTTACACAGATTGAAGTACTCACGGGTATAGAGGGCCGCCGAGCCTTTCACCCACGGGTGGATCGGGTCGGAGGTAATGACGTCGAATTTCTCCTGCGTCGTGAGGATGTAGTGCCGGGCGTCGTCGTAGACGATTTCGACGCGTGGATCGTCTACGACGCCGTAGTTCTCCTTGGCGAAGTAGAGTGACGCGACCTGGGGGATCAGCGGCTCGATCTCGCACAGGACGATTCGCTCAACCTCAGGGTGCAGGAGGAAGGAGCCTGCCGTGACGCCCGCCCCGCAGCCGACGACGAGCACTGTTTGGGGCTTGGGATGCAGCAGGGCGGAGATATGCCCGAGCATTCGCTGGAGCCGCATATCCGTCGGCTCGGTTGAGGCCTCCACTTTGCCGCAGACGTGGAAGCTCCGCACATCCCCATCAAACTCGGTCACCGCGATCGCGGAGTTCCTCCCTTCGCCGACGTAGAGCACATCTGCGACCTGCGTTCGCGTCGGCAGGTATCGGCCGTAGGCGACCAACGTCGGCGGGATCGGCGGCGTCCTCCAGATCAAGAGACCGGCCAAAGCGGGCACGACGACCAGGACCGCGAAGAGAGAAAGGGAGAAGGTGAGAGGGTGGGAAGGTCGGACGGGCTGTCCGTCTTCTGTTCCTGCCTTCTCTTTCCAGCCGCCCCATGGCAGCAAGGCGAGCATTGCGCCGACCGCTGTGAGGGCGATCATGACTCGCTCGCTGCCCTGCGTGCCTATGCGCGGGATCAGGATCATGCTGAACGCCACGGAGCCGATGATTGCACCGACCGTATCCGCCGCATACACCTGCCCCACGGTCCGGCTCGGGTCCCGACCCCACGTCGCGGCCCAGGCCAGGGCCAGGGGGAAGCTTGCCCCCCACAGGATCGCGCCCGGCAACACCACCCAGGCGGAGCGGACCAAGTCGATCTGGAAGTTGAGCCAGGGGCTCTTGGCCAGCGACGGATCGACCGGCCAGTAGGGCAACGACTCGGCAAGCCCATACGCGGCCCAGGCGATGGCCGCCGTCAGGAGCCATTGGCACGCGCCCAGGGCCAGTCGCGGCCGGCGGCTCTCGCGAGCGATCATCGCCCCAACACTGCTGCCAATGCCCAGTCCGACCAGAAACACTGCCAGGATGATGGAGAACGTGTAAACCGTTCCGCCCAACAGCAAGGATAGAATGCGTGTCCAAACGACCTCGGCGCCCAGGGCGCAGAGGCCCGAGAGGCCGATCACCACGTATGCCATATGAGCGCCGGGCGATCTGGCGTGGCCATCCTCGCCTGTCACTGAGGCGTCGCGCGAGGACACACGATTCGTTGGCGGCTCATAAGCCGTGAAGCCGGCCACAACCAGTGCGATGGAGGCCACCGCGAGGTTCAGTGCCGCCGCGACACAGGTGGCGACAACCATGTCGTGGACCCTCAGGAGGTAGAAACCGGCCAGCAGGCAGCCGAGCACCGCCCCGGCGGTGTTGCCCCCATAGAAGAAACCCAGCCAGGAGACGCCACGCGGCGTAGCCTCCACTCGACGGGCAACCGCCGGCAGGGTCGCGCCCATGAGGATTGTGGGGACCAGCAGGCACAGCGCACAGACTGCCCCTCGCATCAGGATACTGGTCAGGCCGTGGCCGATGTGCGTTGCGTAGAGCCGATTGACGTGGGGAAGGCCGACGAGCAGGATGATTCCGGCGATCCCGATGGCCATCTCGATCACGGCGTAGACTCGCAAGGGGTGCCGCCGGGCCGAGACGAATCGGGGAAACAGGAGACTGCCCAGACACATCCCGCCCATGAAGGTGCCCAGGAGCACGCCCAGCGACACCGCGGACGAGCCGATGACCAACTGGAGCGACTGGAGCCAGACGATCTCGTAGATCAGGGCCGAGCACCCGCTCCCGATGAACAACACCGCCAACAGGAGCAGAGTCCCCGAGCGGGGCGCCTCCGACCTCGAGCTGCCCGGCAACTGCTGCGGGGCCAACGGATCGTCCGATGAACCCATCGTGAGTGTGGTCATACCGTGATAGTGGGGCCTGCGGGTCCACCGGTTACGGGTATCTGTGCAATTCCAGCGGGCATGCGACTACTCCAGGTGAATGACGCCTCGCTTTTTGTCGGCCTTGAGCCCGGCCTCTTTCAGCGTGTCGTAGAGGTAGCGGCACTGGCGGACCTTGACGAACTCGAACTCGGGGTCGGACTCGTCCTTCGTGATGAGGACAACCGTCCCAATGCCGAGGATGCACTCGAGTAGCGAACGTCGGAGCTTCAGGTCGACGACGCGGAACATATCGATGTTGTCCACCTGGCGGTCGAAGATGCCGCGCGACCACTCGATTCGGTCCGGCGTGACCTCGTAGTAGATGCTCTTCATCACGGCGATCTTCCACGCCAGGACTATCATCGCAACGATGGTCAGACCGAGGGCCGAGAGGTCGATCCAACCTTCGATCTGCATGAGCCGTTCCGTGGGGACGTTGACCTTGGGGATGTACGAGACGATCCTGGCGACCGGGTAGTGATAGACCGCCCAGCAGACGGCGACGAAGCACAGGATCTTGATGGCTGCTCCCGCCACGGCCAGCAGACTGGGTCGTCCGCACCAGAGGACATCGCTCTCGGGTTGGCCTTCTGTCGTATCGCCGTCCTGCTCCTCGGGTTCCGCGCCCGGCGCATCCGCACAGTTCTTTGCAGCCGCCTGCCGGTGTTCCGGCGTCAGGAACTCGCCACAGAAACGGCATTTGATCGCCTGGTAGCGGATCGTCTCGGCGCAGAAGGGACACGCTTTGGTCCGATGCCGCGTCCCCGGCGACTTCGGCATCGGCACGGAATCTACCTGTTGCGGCATAGCCTTGTCATCCGAATGCGTTCTCAACAGCCAACTGGTCATATCCAACCTATGTATCGACCGCAAAGACCCAGAAAGACCAGTGCTGCCGGCCATTCAACAACAATTCCACTTATGGGACCTCCGTGTTGGGACGGCCGTGGACGGCATCGATCAGCGTGTGGAGACCGTGGCTCGGGCACAAGAGAGAAAAGGGCTGCAAGTCGAGACTTGCAGCCCTGGGTGAACCGGGAACCAGATGTGACCGGTCTACAGTGCCCGACGACGACGTAGCCAGCCGACCAAGCCTGTGCCCAGCGTCGCGAGAAGGATCGCCGCCGGAGCGGGAATGGCCGGGCCGGGCGTGTCCATCGCCGTCAATCCACAGACGTATTCAAAACCAATGGGCCCGATGAGCGTGGCCAACCCCGTGGCTGGGTCGAGGCTGTATAGATTGTCATTCATGGCTGCATACAGCGTCCCGTCGGAGGTGGTGGCCAGGCCCCCAACACCGAGGTCGCCATAGGCTACGCCCGTAGAGCCGACGAGTGTCATGGCGGCGGAGGTCGTGTCCACCGTGTACAGATTGTACCCGTACTGGTCGAGGGCGTACAGCGTATCCCCCAGGAAGTCCAATCCGTCCACGCTCCTCTCCAGATCGCCGATGGCGTATCCGCTGCCGGCACTCAGGTTGAAGCCGTAGAGGGTACCCACAAGATCCTGGGACCACGACAGGAAACCGGTACCGTCGCTGCGAAAGGCGAGGCCGCCTTCGCCGACCAAGTGCCCAAGTCCAAGGTCGATGGCAGTGATCGTGGCTCCGGTGGCCGGATTCAACTGGGCGAGTCTATCCGCTACCTGATCGTATGCATAGAGCGAGGAATCGAGATCGCCGAGCCCAAATGCCCACATCGACGAACTCAGATCCCCAATCAGGGTCCCACCGCCTGTTCCGGTGCTGATCGAGATCAGTTGGTCTCCCCATGCGACTCCATACAGCGTCTCCGCGTGCGCTGCCGTGCCGGCACAGAGCAACAATAGTAGGCTGAAGACCGATGCTCTCTTCATCATCCGACCTCCTCTACAAGTGGGTGTAGTGTTTCTGCACGACGTGCGGACATGCAGTCCTGCTGAACCAACCCTGGAGACATCAACACTTCCGTATGTCAATGTGTATCTTACATTCTCGTATGGCGGCCCGTCAATACAAATGATGTCCTTTCCCATGTGATTGTGCTACAATGCGGCTCAAAAGCAACCGCTGTCAAAGGAGTCTGTTATGAAGGTCTCAGAGCACGTCATTGTCTCCGGTTCCCCATCGCGAAGAGAGTTCCTGAGGCTGTCCGGGAGGGCCGCTGCTTCGTCGGTCCTGGTTGCGGGAATCGTCCCTCGCATGTATGCCGCCGAGGGCGGTGCGATCAAGCTGGCGCTCGTCGGTTGCGGCGGCCGGGGCACGGGAGCGGTCGCCGATGCCTTTGCGACAACGGGGGGACCGGTGAAGCTCTACGCCGTGGCGGACCTCTTCGAGGATCGCGTGCAGACCAGTCTCAAGAATCTCAGGGAGGCCCATGCCGACAAGGTTGACGTCCCGCCGGAGCGGCAATTCGTCGGATTCGATGCGTACAAGAAGGCGATTGACTGCCTGAATCCCGGGGACGTGGCGTTGCTGACTACGCATGCCGCATTTCGGCCGACGCACTTTGAGTACGCGGTGAGTAGGGGCGTCAACGTCTTCGCGGAGAAGTCCTTTGCCACGGATGCCCCCGCTGTGCGGCGCTGGCTCAAGGCCGCGGAGATGTCCGAGCAGAAGGGCCTGAAGGTTGGCGTCGGCTTCATGTGGCGTCATTCCAAGGCCCGCCAGGAAACGATCCAACGAATCCACGACGGCGCCATCGGCGACGTGCACACCCTGCGGATCTACCGCGTCCATGGCCCGGTCCAATGTCCGCCGTTGCCGAAGGACGCCAACGAACTGGTCTTCCAAATCCGCAACGCCACCTGTTTTTCCTGGACCTCCTCCGGATTCTTCATCGACTGGCACTGCCATAACATCGACGTGGCCTGTTGGACGAAGGGGTCATGGCCGGTCTCGGCCCAAGGCATGGGCGGACGGTGCTTCGAACTGGCGGGCAGCCAGTTCGACCACTACACGGTCGAGTACACGTTTGTCGACGGGACGAAGCTGTTCACCTTCTCGCGACACATGCATAACTGCTGGGAGACCTACTCCGACTACGCCCACGGCTCGAAAGGCTCCGCGGTCCTCATGGCCACGCTTGGGGAACCGAGGCCGAAGATCTACAGGGGCCACAACATGACGAAGGAGAACGTCCTGTGGGAATTCGCAGGCAACGATCCGAACCCCTACGTGGTGGAGTGGCAGCGTTTGCTCGATGCGATTCGCCAGGACAAGCCGCACAATGAAGCCCGCCGAGCCGGAGAGGCCGAAGTCGCCGCATTGATGGGGCGCATGGCTACCCACTCCGGCCAGCTCATCACCTGGGAGCAGGCGATGAACTCGCAGTTCCAGTTCGTCGCGGACATCGACCGGATGACCTTCGACACGCCCGCCCCGATCCACGCGGGTCCCGACGGCCTGTATGCACCGCCGCAGCCCGGAATCACGAAGGAGTGTTGAAGTCCCGATTCTTCCGGCGATGCCTACTTCGACTGCGCTTCGTACCGCCCATCACGCTGGGGCGCTCCCAGCAGCTCCTTGGACGGGCCGGCGTTTTCGGATGTGTCCAGCAGACAAAACCGCGGCGCCTTTCGACGGCACTGGCTTTTGTGTTCGTCGAGCCACGGGCAACCTTTACACTGTTCTGACATTCCCAGCCTCTCGATCTGAATCCAGACGGATATCGTCATCCATCATTGTGTTATTCCTGTCTTTGCACGGTGAGGGATCGCGATCTCCTTCAAGGGAGCCCCCACGCGGTGCTTGTGAAATGAGAATTACTACAAGATAGCGTCTGTTGTTCGGAGTGTCAAGCTTTTATTGGCTATCTTGGGTCTGTGTCCGGGGGTAATCCGGTTCATCCAAGCGGGTGAAGGAGCGGCTCGGTTCACGTCCTAAGGCATGGCAGAGTGCACCTCACATGAGGACAGCCACCTCACGTGCGATGCACTCCGCCCATGCAGAACACATCCTCAATGTTGCTTCTTACGCTTCTTCAACGACCTTGAAGCCCATCGCGTCGGCCAGGGCGAATAGCGGTTCCTTCAGATCGCCGTAGCAGGTAACGCGGTGCCAGCCCCACTGATCCCACTGGGTGAAGAGCTTCTCGATGTCGCCGACGGGCTCGGCGGCCAGCTTGGTCCGGCAGGCTCGGTCGTCCGGGTCGTTGGCGACGGCCTTGCCCTGGTGGAAGAGCATTTCTTTGCGGCCCTGGTCGAACTCGATCGTGGTGGTCATGTAGCCCAGCGGCAGGATCGACCGCACGGAGGCGCCCTGGCGGTCCTCCGAGTGCGTCATGATTGTGAAGGGGTTCGTCGGACCCTTCGGTCCGAAGATCCGGTTCGGCGCCACGCAGTGCGCGTAGATGATCTGGCGTTTCGCGGTGTCGATGACCGGGTCGGAGATGTAGCCGGGCCGGCCCTGGGTCAGCGCCGTCAGCGCGACCATCGTGGACGTCGAGCGGGTGTCGCACTCGCAGGCGCCGATCAAACCCTCGTTGCACAACTCGTGGAAGCCCAGGCACGGATAGGCGTGGATATGCCCGCCGTAGAAGCCGCCCAGGCAATTCATCGTGATGGCGTTGGCCCCGTGCTTCTTGAGCACGGTCTTCATGCCCAGGTACATGGCTGCGGAGGTGTCGAGCGTCTCTTGCGAGACATCGAACACGCCGGCGGCGTTCTTGCGCCACAGATTTGCTACGGCGCGGGACTCGTCCTTATCCGCGGCCTTCCAGGCCTCGTTGACCTCGGCGAACGAAACCCACTCCATCGGAATGCCCAGGAGCGAGTCCGCTGGGCCGGAATTCTGATCCCGGACCGCGAGGATCCTCGATTCCTTCATCTGCTGGAGGCACTCCTGGGTTGAGAGCGTCTTCAGTGGATCGGGCGTGCAGGCCATGTCGCCCGTCTTAGGGGCCCGTGCGACCCGCACCCTGGCGGTCGCGGCGACGAAGTCCGACACCGAGCCGCCTTTCCTGACCACGTCGAAGCACTTGACCGCTTCGACCAGGTCTTCGAACCGCGACGAGGCCACGAACCCGACGTTGGGCGTCCGGCCGCGGAGGAAACCCGCCGTGTAGACGAGGAACCCGCCGCTGCCGGCGTATTGAAAGTCCACGTACAGAACCGGCTTGCCCGACGTTGCGACCGTCTGCACGACCTGGTTCCAGCAGTTGAATTGCTGGACGATGTACCCGTCGATGCCGGCGGACGTGTCGTCGGCGAGGATCTTCTTGGCTTCCTCGGCCCCTGTCGCCATCGAGGAAACAAACTCGAATTGCGGGCACTGCTTTGCCAGTCCTGTATTGAACCGCTCCATGACCGGACGGAAATCAAAACCCTTGTTGGGCCAATCCGGCCCCGGCTGCACCGGCGCGTGCAGCGAGTACACGATCCGAATCCGCATCTTCTTATCGGCCGACGCCGCGAACAACGGGCTGGCGTTCGACAGCAGTCCTGCGGCGCCCGCGCAGGCGGCCCCACACCCGGCCGCCAGGAACCGTCGGCGATTCATCGTACAGCACGCACATCCGGAAACCAACTCGTTCTTGTCCATACTCATGCTCCCAATCAATGTTGATGAGGTGTCAATCCACAAGGATCAGCCCGAAGTAGTCCGGGCACTGTTGTCTCGTTCGAACCACATCGATCTTGAAGCCGGCCTTCCGGGCCGTCGAATAGACGTCGATTCCGCAGGCCTCCATTGCCGGCCGGGCGCGGTCCGCATGGCGGCATCCGCCCGGTTCCAGCACGCAGGACTTGCAGAAATAGCACGGCCCCGCACCCAGGCCAAAGGCCTTCCATGCCCCTCGCAGAAAGATCTCGCGTTCCAGCTCCACCACGGTCGCCTTGATTCCGGCCTCGGGCTCGAAGTGAATCAGGACGGCCCGGCGGTAACATTCGAGGACCTGACGCGTCTGATCCGGCGTCGGCGTGAACGGCGGGCACGTCAGGCACTGCCCATATCCGTCGCAGCCGAACTGGCACTTGAGCCGGACCCAGGCGGCAGTCTGCACGTCGGCCGGCGGGACGACCTTCGCAGCCTTTACGCCATTCTTGCTCGTTGCCAGCCGGCACAGCGACGCGTCCGAAAGTTCCGCCTTCACCGGCGATTTCTTTTTGCCACTCATGTCACACCCATGCCAGAGGAACCTGTCCATCCATACGGCCTGTGTTCTTCATCTTATATCCTCTCCGGGCCGCCGGTACAAGCGTATTGACATGCAGAAGGTTGTCCCATAGAGTCCCTCCCAGTCATGCGACCACGAGCCAAACTGCCACGAGAAAAGGAGAACGGACCAGTGAAGAGCGGACTTGATGCAGCCAAAGGGTTGTTTCTGATCGCCGTGGTGACCGGCATCGTGTCTGCCGGACCGGTGGACCCGCAGGGCCGGCCATTGATTCGCAAGTTGGGGACGATTGATTGCGATCTGGTGGAGACCACGCCGGTGGTGTTCCGAGGGCAACTGTATCGCTGTGAATGGGTGCGCACAGGCTACAAAGGCAACGAACTGGGCGAGAACTACTCCCGCCTGGTGGATGTGAGTACAGGCATACCAACCGCGCCGTTCGCGCGAGGATACGTGTTCTCCATCGCCTTTGTCGATGCCGACACCATTTACGTTACCGGCACGAGCACCGAGAAGGGCTGGACCGGCCAGCGCGTGGAGGTCTTCGCCTCGAAAGACCTCAGGCAGTGGGAGAGCTGGACGGCCCTGGATCTGGAGGGTTTTGGCATCTGCAACACGTCCATCTGCAAAGCGGCTGGCCGGTACGTGTTGATGTTCGAGATCCACAAGCCCGAGGAGCAGGCGGGGGTGGCCTTTACCGCCAGGTTCGCCACGTCGAAAGACCTGAGGACCTGGACGCTCACGGGGCCGGAGTGCGTCTATGCCAAGGATCGCTACACGGCTCCGCATTGCCTGCGCTACCTTGACGGCTACTACTTTGATTTCTACCTGGAAGCCCACGACGGCTACGAAATGCGGGTCGTGCGGTCCAAGGACTTGGTCCATTGGGAGTCGAGCCCGCTCAATCCGGTGCTGAAGGCGTCGCCCGAGGACAAGCAGATCGCGAATCCTCGATTGACGGCAGAGCAACGCGAACGCATCGCCAAGGCCCAGGACATCAACAATTCCGACATCGATTTCTGCCAGTACAAGGACCGACTGGTCATCAACTACTCGTGGGGGAACCAGCAGGGCGAGGAATTCCTCGCCG
The DNA here is from genome assembly GCA_039683175.1 of Phycisphaerales bacterium. Taxonomy (GTDB): domain Bacteria; phylum Planctomycetota; class Phycisphaerae; order Sedimentisphaerales; family Anaerobacaceae; genus PLanc-01. Next base: position 24,795 of record JBDKRX010000137.1, on the reverse strand, counting down.
AAGCCGCCTATGACGGGACGGTCGAAGAGTTCCTGAGAGGCTGGTTCCCCCAGCGAGGTTCCGCCGGCAAGTAAGAGCCGGGTCTCGCGGGCGGTCTTGGATCTACCGCTCGTTGCCCCAGAGTTGATCGTCGCCGCCATGGGCCTTGCGCCATGCGTCTCTCCACTTGTGCACGTCGGTCACGCCGATGAAGGACTTCGGCTTTCTGGCCTCTTTATTCGGGATGGGAGCCAGCTTCGTCAACGGCGGCGCCTGGTACCAGTAGGCGACACTGGCGAGGTCCAGCGTCAGGTCGTTGGTGGGGCCGTGTTCGAGCGTGACCTTCAGAGACTTGTCGAAGTAGACCGGGTCGGCAATGTGGAATCGATACACATGGGTCCGGCCGAGCCAGCCGATGTCCTCATTGACGCGCGCGTAACCGAAGTAGGGATGAGTGTACAGGGTCTTGGGGCACCATGAAGTGTTGAAGTAATCCTCGGTCCCTGTGCCATACAGGGTGGGCGTCTCCGCGCCGTCGATGAAGACCATGTCGTCGCCTTCGCCATACCACATGGGCGACGGACTGTGGACATAGTAGTTGACGCCGACGTAGTGTCCCTTGCCCTTGATATCGGCAAACACGTAGTTGTCTTTGCCCGTGGGGTTCTTGCCCTCCGCTCCCAGGGTGCCCCATTCATTCTCGCCGTCGGGAAGGGCCTCGGTCAGCTCGTGGTTGTACCAGGCGCAGAACCGGCCCGCGTCATCCGGGAGCTTCTCAAGCTCGACATAATCGACGAAGTAGTAGAAGGCGCTGATCTCCCGTCCGGCCTGATTCTCGACCTCGATCCTCGCGCCATTTCCGAACGGCATGGCGAAATAGGAGACCATGGCCCGGCCCTCCACCGGTCCCACCGCCAGCGGCAGACTCACGAAGGGATAGCTCTCGTTCCAGCCCTGTCCAAAGAACGGGCCGATGGGCGATTCGACGGAGGGGAAGCTGTTCCCATCCCAGTACATGCGGAGGATGATGTCGTTTCGGCTCAGGGTCTCCGGCGTCGGGGCGATGGTGATCCAGATGTGGTTGATGATCCCGGCCCCCTGGACGTTGAACAGCTCGCGGGTCTCGCCGTCCTTGATGTGCTCGAAGCGGTCATTGTTGCCGCCGGAGCGGTCGTAGCTGCTGACGCGCTTGGTCTTGACGCCCGTGCGAATGCGGGCGAGACCCGCCAGATCGTCGGGACCAGCAGCCAGGCTTGCGCTGCACAGCAAACAGATCGACAACAGACCCGCCGCCAGAATCGATGGGAAGCTCCTCATAGCGATACCTCCTTTGGACCAACCTTTCCTTCGTCACGACGCCGCGACGTTCCCCGGCGTCCCCGGCCCACGATCATAGCGACCCACGCCGGCCTCGGCCAGACAAATCCCAGGGCCGGCCTTCGGCCGAGTTTGAAGTTGGAAGTGTCAAGTCAGAACCCTCAGTTGAAACTTGACACTCTTTTCGAATCGGGTTCGTTTCGCACAGTTCTCCCCCCGGCCGGCAGATCCAAGACAGGGCCGCAAGATGTCTTCGTAGCACGGGCATCCTGCCCGTGGTCGGGAATCATGGGCGTCTTGCCCATGCCATGAGCGACGCCGGCAGGCGGTTCTGGATCTCCAAACGCGGTCTTTCGTATTTGGGACTCCGGCACTGCATTTGCGCCAAACGAAGCCAATTCCGGCAGGGTTACGGCCTCCTGAACCACCGAAGGGCAGCCCTCCGAGCGTGAGACCTGTTCCGGCTTGGCTGCCGCCGCGTGTGCCTGCCGCTCTTGGCGGAGTTGGCCCATCGTTCGGTACAGGTTGCTCTCGATCCGCCGTTCGTACATCAGCAGCCGGTCCAGCATTCTCGCCTCCGCGAAGTCCTCCACGACCACCCGACCCAGGGCGGCGTTCTTGTCGATCACGCCGGAAATGCCCCGATCCCACTGGCTCCCCTTGACTTGCTTCCACTCTTCGAGCCGGTCCTCCAACACCGCCGTCGGCTCGCCCTCGTCCAGCGCCGCAAAGGCCGCGTTCTGGAGCCGCTGGGCCCGTCGCAGCCGCCAGAAGAGCCCGACGATCCGCTCCGCGAGCATGGCCTCCACCGCTCCGGCCGGCGCCAGTTCCTCCAGCATCCGTTCCCGATAGAGCTCGAATTCCTCCGGATCTTCCCCCGCAATGACCACCTCCCGCGCCAACAGCCCATGTGTGAGGGCGTTCCGGGAGGCCCTCTCCTTGCCTTCCGGCGTACGCGGCCCCGTGGACTTCCGGGCGTTCAAACGATTGGCTTGGACCTGTGCTATGGTCGCCATGCTGATCCCTCCGAATTCATGATTCACGCTTCACGATTCGCCGTCCCAACGGGGCGACACGTATGGATAGTCTATCATACGAACAAGCCTATTTCAACAACAATATAACCAACTGACATGTGTTTTTCTGTCGCCTAAACCCTTGTCGCGCCGGGACTAACGAAACACCCCGAGAGAATCTTCACCACGGAGGCCACAGAGACAAACCCTTCTGGGATAAGTAGATGCGTAGAAGCGTGTATGCGGCTGATGCCCGGCGGAACCGACCCGGGTTCCCTCAACGCTCCGGCGCTTCTACGTTTTCACGCGGCCTCCGGCCGGGGCCGAAGTGGCCGTACCCGAGAGTTTACCGCCTTGGGCCTCCAGCATGGTACTCCAAGCGGTAAGCAGGCAAGGCAAGGGGGATAAACTCTCTTCCGGCAAGGAGTTGCGCGACTATGCCCCAGAATATACCCAACACGAATGCCATGAAGTTAAGCGGTTCCCCTGCCTGGAAACATGCGTTTTCGATGGCGAGAACACGGTTTAGGCGAGACTGATATGCCTTATCTTCATGCCATTCGTGCCCGACACCTATAGTCTACCCCGAAGAAAAGTCACGTCCGCGACACCCTTTTCTTCTTGCCTTTGCCGTTGACTCCCGTCATAATGTGACCGGTTTCTCTGATGAGCAGCTTGAACGGAGCGCGCCAAACTGCTTTGGCATGTGACCGAGCGAAGTAGGCGTGACGAGCCGGGACTTGGAGAGGGCGAAATGAGCGGGAGTAGACGCAGGTCCGAGAGACGCACTACAACAGAGACAAAAGACATATATAATAGGTGTCTATCCCTCGCGCACTCGCCCGGACAAGCAGGGCAATCATTTGGCAAAGACGGTGCGCAATGATGTGTGCGCGTATTGACTCTTTAAGGAAGGATCACTTCTGACCATCCAGAATACTCTTTAGTGTGCTTAAGGGATTTGAAAATGCCTGATCGAGGTTTTGCCATACGTTGTCCGAGTTGCCGCGGGTGGAGCATCTTTGACGACGGTCTTCTTGAAGAGGCGGCAATATCTTCTGCCGACGAATTCAATTCTCTCATGAAGGAATTCGAGAGGGCCAAACCAGACGAAAGACGCGACAACCCTTTCAGAGGAAAACTCTTCTTCTGTAAGAAACCTCATGTTTTTTGCCCAGCTCCTTTTGAAGCAGTTGTTCACAAAGGTGTCAATGAAGAATTGAAGAACTTACCGGTCCCTGAATCTTGGTCCTTCACAAGACATTTCAACCTCTTTAAAGCGGATACGAAGATACGGTGGAACATGGAGGAGAGCAAGGTGCAATATTGCGGCATCCTGTTCAACACGCAGCCGGTCCAGCGTTTGCGCTACGGAGAGTTGGAGACGCTGATGAATCGTGAGTTGGTAAGCCGCCTCATCGCCGGCATCTGTGTGGAAATCGATTCACCCTTGACTATCTTTGCCGCCAAAGTGTATCCCCCGGCAGAAGAGGAGGGTAAAGAAGAAGTGTACTGGATGCCGATTGAAGGTTACTCACAAGAAAAGCGGTTGGTGCCTCCGCGTTACAGCCTTTTTTGTGAGACTTGCCGGGGTTTCTCAATGCAGAAGCTCTCTGCCGAATTCAACAGTGCGGGAATTGGCCCTGACAAGTGTCCATCGAAATTCGGTCAGGGCTTGACATGTTTGAGCCAAAAGGCCCCATGCCTGCGAAAGCCTGAACCAGACTGGGATCATTGCCCTGTGTTTCTGAAAGCGCGAAGCGACAATTGTCCTTGTTACAATTCCGACCTGGCGCTGATAGAAGAAGTGGGGAGCCTATGGGAGCAGAAGTGTGCACCAGAAAACGGCGTGCGACACACGTGCCATGCAGGCTTTCATGAGGTAGCTTTTCCATTGGTGGTTCATGGTCACCTCGTCGGTGTGGCGATAACAGGTCAGCTCTTCCTTGATTCAAAGCAAATAAAACGGGCAGAGGATTTCATCAAAAGCAAGAAAGTGGGCGACATCTGTGGTTGTGAGTGGAGTACGCAAGTCGGAAAGGACGAGGACCTGGAAGAAGCTCGGGACATACTAATAGGCCTTGAACGAAAGAACAAAAGAGATGGGGCCAAGACAGGGGCCAAGACAGTGTTTCTGGTAGATGGGTCACAGTTGAAACAGAAGATCGACTGTCTGCGGCCCAACCTAGATCGGTTTGAGAAGTCTGCTGAGTCGCAGTATACGGATCTCCGAACAAGGTCGGAAGCGGCCTTTCGGCGAGAGCTGTTGGGGTTCATCGAAAACCACAGGACGGAGACGGACTTCTTTAAGGGCCCGATAAAGGAGGTCGTGAAGAGAATGCAGGAATTCTGGTCGTTCAAGTGTGTGTATCTTCTCTTCTGTCCTCCGAAGACGGAGCAGTTCGATCCCGTAGTCATAGCACGGAGTATCCTTGGGAACGCCGAGGGATTTGGGGTTCCCACCAGTACGGGGGGACAGGCGCAAGTCAAAGAGCAGGAACTGCATGCGTATCCACATCTGCGCCCCTGGGGCGGCGGGCCCAGTTCTGTTAGTCCTTCCCTCAATAAGATCATGGCGAAGATAGAAGACTTCGTCAATAAATGCAACGCCGAGTCCCTGAAGATTCAGAAGAAGGATTGTGGGTTCGTGGTTGTGGTTCCCACCATTCGGGGGGTCTACACATTCGTCCTTGCAGTTCGTGACCGGCGTAAAATAGCTTGCCTGAAGTCCCTCTTTCCTGAGCAGTCGATCAGCGATCTGTGTCAGGATATGATATTTGAGACCTGCAACGAAATTGTCGGCGAGTTCCACACTGTGAAGGAATTCGCAGAACGCGAGACAGAAGTGCAGATAAGGTGCTTGGAGAATATGAAGAAAGCTATCACTGGCGAGATCGATACCGTCGCCGTGAAGCTCTCGACAGACCTTGAGGCGATGCGGCAAAGCAAAGAACGGCAGAGTAACCCGCAGGCCGGGTCGGAGGAAATACAAGAGCAGTTGTTCAAGATATGCGAGGTGCCGCGGAAACGCATTGACAAGGAACTCGAAAGTCTGAGAGCGCGCACGCAGAGTGGATAGATAATCCAGGGAATTCCCTACTCGGAGCAGTCAGCAGAGATCTTCGCCCGACACTTGGACTGGCACGGCTATCCAACTCATCTCGACCTCGCCAGACTTGTCCAACATACCGGAGCCGCCGACCACTTCGTCGCCGCTTCATCAAGCAAGTATCACGAAATGGGTCGAGGGAGGCAAGAAGAAAGCGGTGAGATCCGGTGTGGATATCCCGGGGACATCATACTCCATTCCGGGCAGAACACAGTAAGAGGTCCCCGGAAGAGCGGGAATCTACACAGCAGGTATGGATTGACGGACAGCAGTCCTGCCTCCGATCACCGCTTCAGCCGGCAAATGCGAAATCTCCGACAACCGGCATGGAGCGCCCAGTTGCTACAACTGCACTTCCTTCGCGGCTTCCAGTTGCACCACTCGTTCGGCGTCAACAGCCTTCCTGAAGTTCGCTGCCATGGTCTCCATGTCCTCGAACGGCGCGTCCATCTCATTCTCGTCCGATTGGGCCCGGCCTTCACAGACCTCGATCCTCTGCGATGCGTCGGAGGCAGCGGGGCTCCTTATGGCGCGAACAACACAGAACATGAGCAGGATGGATGCGACCCAGAATAGAACCCACCATCTCTTCTGTTCCATCATTCGTCACTCCACAGTGCTTATCGGCTCAATACCAAGACCTGATGCCCTGCGTGCATAAGGCGACAGAGGGCGTCATCCAAACTATAAGTTCTGATCTTCTGACGAGGAGGAACGAAACAAAGGAAATTCGCATGAACTTGGACACTCGGTATGGGTCTACGTCCCAATAAGGATCTCGCCTGGCAGGTGAACGCCCGCTGACGGGAATAATGTGTGTTGATTATTTGTCGGCCCGCGGCAATGATTGTAGGCAGACTGTAATATAGAGAACGACGGCCGGTATGGAGGTACTTTCAATGTTCAGTTGTTGTGAGAAGAAGTGGGTCGCTTTCCTGTCGTTGGCGGTCAGCCTGGTTGGCATGGGGCCTGTCTGGTCGGCGCAGTTCACCAAGGTGGTCCTCGATAGGACATTTCGCTCGGAGGGCGTGGCGGTCAGCGACGTGAACCGCGACGGCAAGCTCGACATCCTGGCGGGCGAGGTCTGGTACGAAGCGCCGGACTGGCAGATGCATGAGATCCTGCCCCCCGGCAAGTACGACGGTTCGACCGGCTACAGCAAGACCTTCGCGAACTATACGTGCGATGTCAATCGCGACGGGTGGGTCGATTCCGTCATCACCACGATGATGGGCGAGCCATCGCTGTGGTACGAAAATCCGCAGAACAAGCCTGGCCATTGGAGGGTCCACACCGGAACCCGCAGCGCGTGCAACGAGACGCCGCTCTTCGCCGACCTGCTGGGCGACGGCAAGCCTGTGGCCGTTTGGGGTGTCCAGCCGGAAGGGTATATCGCGTGGTTCAGCATCCCTGAAGACCCGTACAAGGAATGGGATATGCACATCGTCGCGGGCCCGAAGGCGCCGAGCAGCGAAAAATATGGTCATGGCCTGGGTGTCGGCGACATCAACGGCGACGGACGCAACGACGTGCTGGTGACCAAGGGCTGGTGGGAGGCTCCCCAGGACCGCGCGCAGGAACAATGGAAGTTTCACGCGGTCGATTTCGGCCCGCCGTGCGCGGATATGGTCGTGTACGACATCAACGGGGACGGTCTGAACGACGTGATTACCAGTTCCGCCCATGACTACGGCATCTGGTGGTTCGAGCAACTCCCCGGCGGCAACGGAGAGAAGTTCCACATGCAGGAAATCTGCAAAACATTCTCGCAGACTCACGCAATCCGCCTGGCGGATATGAACAACGACGGGATCATGGACTTCGTGACGGGCAAACGCTATTTCGCCCATTGCGGCAAGGACCCGGGCGCCTTCGAGCCTGCCCTGGTGGTCTGGTTCGAGATCCAGCGGCCGGAGAAGGGCAAGGCAAGATTCATCCAGCATGTGATCGACGACAACTCCGGGATCGGGACCCAGTTCGAGGTCGTCGATATGAACGGCGACGGTCGAATGGATGTGGTCACGGCGAACAAGAAGGGCGTCCACCTGTTCCTGCAGCAGGGAAACTCGTCCGGCGTCTCTCTCTTCGATGGCAGGACTCTCACCGGTTGGGAAGGCAATCTCGACTGGTTCCGCATCGAAGATGGCGCGATCGTCGCGGGCAGTCTGAAGAAGGCAGCGCCTCGCAACGAGTTTCTGTGCACGACGAAGGCCTATCGGGATTTCGAATTGCGGCTGCAGGTCAGGCTGCTGGGGGATCCGGCTCAAGCCAACGCGGGGATTCAGATCCGCAGCCGGCGCATCCCGAACCATAACGAGGTTTCCGGCTATCAAGCCGACATGGGCCAGCAGTATTGGGGGTGCCTTTACGACGAGTCGCGACGAAACAAGGTCCTGGCCCAGCCGGATGCTGAGCTGCTGCGAAAGGCCCTTAAGCCAGGTGACTGGAACCAGTATGTGATCCGATGCGAGGGCCGCCGCATCCAGTTGTCGCTCAACGGCGTTCAGACCGTCGATTACACCGAGCCGGACGAATCGATCGAGCAGGCCGGCGTAATCGGGCTCCAGATTCACGGTGGTCTGCCCGCCGAGGCGTGGTACAAGGACATTCAGATCGTCGAAATCGCCCGTTGAACAAGCGGGCGGGGGGGGCCGACAATGAAATCGAGGATTTGTGTCGCGGTGCTGTGCATGTCCGACCTGAGTGGGAAGACTCGTGCGGTAGGGATCTTCGAACAGAGCAACGATGTCGGCGCAGCGGGGCATCCCGGGGCGGCGGCGTTCGACCCGCAGACGGGTGAATACACCCTCACAGGCAGCGGGGCGAACATCTGGGGCACTGAAGACGCCTTCCAATTCGCGTGGAGCAAGCTGACAGGCGACGTGGCTCTGCATACAGACGTTCGCTGGAAGGGGGAAGGCAAGAACGCCCACCGCAAAGCGGGGTGGATGGTCCGCCAGAACCTCGATGCGGGCTCCCCTTATATAGATGCCGTGGTCCACGGCGATGGCCTGATCAGCCTGCAATATCGAAAGTTGCCGGGCGGTCCCACGGAGGAGATCCAGTCACCCGTCCGCGCGCCGGCCAGGTTGCTGCTGGAACGCCATGCGGATGTCTTCACATTGTCGGTGTCCCGCGATGGAGTGCTCTGGCAACCGATCGGCTCGCTTTCCGTGGTTCTGAGGGATCCGACGTACGCAGGACTGGTCGTCTGCTCGCACGACAACTCCACGAGCGAGACGGCTGTATTCTCGAACGTCGATCTCAACTCCCTCGGCCAGGCGGAACCAGACGACCGCGTCGTCGAGAGCACTCTGGAGACAATCTCCTCGCAGACGGGCGAACGCAAGATCATCTATCGTGAACGACGCCACTTCGAAGCCCCGAACTGGTCGCGAGACGGCGGCGATCTTCTCTTCAACGGCGGTGGTTGGCTCTACAGGATTCCCGCGCAGGGGGGCGAGCCCCGCCTGTTGGATACAGGGGCCGCGATTCGGTGCAACAACGACCACGGTTTCTCGCCCGACGGCAGGTGGCTGGCGATCAGCGACCAAAGCCAAGGCGATTCCCGGATCTTCGTCCTTCCGAGCAGCGGCGGGGCGCCTCGCTTGGTCACGACCCTCGGACCCTCCTACTGGCATGGCTGGTCCCCGGATGGGAAGACGCTCGCCTATTGTGCGGCCCGAAACGAGAATTACGACATCTACACGATCCCGGTCGGGGGCGGAACGGAGACTCGGCTGACCGAGGCGGCAGGTTTGGACGATGGACCGGACTACTCCCTGGACGGCCGGTACATCTACTTCAATTCCGACCGGACCGGACTGATGAAGATCTGGCGGATGAAGACAGACGGCTCCGAACAGGAGCCGGTGACTTCCGATCCGGACTACGCGGACTGGTTCCCTCATCCTTCCCCTGATGGCAAGCTGCTCGTCTTCCTGTCGTACGACAAATCCGTACAGGGGCATCCTGCCAACAAGGACGTCGCCCTGCGGATCATGGCTCTGCCCGACGGCAAGCCGAGAACACTGGCTCGACTGTACGGGGGACAGGGCACGATCAATGTGCCCTCCTGGTCGCCGGACAGCCGATTCGTGGCGTTCGTCAGCTATCGGCTTGTCGCGCCTTGACGGGAGGGCCGGTCACAGGTGCATCTGCAACCATCGCAGGGTCTCCCGCCACATCTCGGTAGTATATGCGTGCCCTACGCCGGGGTAGAGCAGCCCGCGGAAGTTCTCGGGCCGGTTGTAGCATCGGTAGAGATGTTCCTGGAAGGCGTTGATCGTCCGCACGCCGTCGGCGGGGGAGCCTTCATCCCGGTCCCCGGTCAACGTCAGCAGCGGGCGCGGCGCGATCAGGCCGACCACAGATTCCGCATCGATCCCCTCCTTGAGCATGTTCGGGACATAATAGTAGATTCCGTGGGCGTTTACGGAGCCCTGCGCAATCAGGTCCTGGTATCGCGTCAGGCAGGCCACACAGACCGCTGCTTTGATCCGTTCATCCAACGCGGCCAGCCACCAGGTCCGCGTCGATCCCATGCTCACGCCCATCGCGGCGATTCGGCTCGGATCAACCTCGGGCCGCGACGCCAGATAGCTCATCGCCAGCATATCGTCGCGGACCATCATCCCCCATAGCGTTCGTCCCTCCCAAAGGAAGGTCTTGAACAAGGCGGCCTCCACGTCGGCTCCTTCTTCTCTCCGGCCCGCGGGCCCCTGGAAACGACGCTCGCCGAAACCATAGGCGTCGATGCACAGGACCACATACCCTTCCCGCACGAGCTGCTCGCCGGTCGCGAAATCCAACTCAGGGTGTACATGCGTCAGGATTTCATCCTTTCCAAGCTCATACTGCTCGGCATGCCAGTGGTGGTAGAGAATGGCCGGCCCGGGTCTTGCCTGTCGGGCAGGGATGAGCGTGAGGCCGTAGACGGTGTCACCGGCGCCGTTGTCGAAGGTGAACCGTTCGACGGTATATTCGGATTTCTCTCTTCTCTCCAGCACGCTCGCCTGTGGCGTAAACACGGGCGGCATATCGCCCAAGAGTCGCTGAATTGTCCGACGGAGCCCAACCTTGCCATTATCCCACTGCACCGCATCCTCGGGTGGCTCGGTTTGGAATGCGGGGAATTGGCCTTTGAGAACGTGCCGCGCGTCGGACATAGATGACTCCAGCCTGCCTGCGAGTAGTTCCGTGGGACCAGATGTCCCATCTGCACCTATGATAGCCGCCGGCAAGGCAGGACGCCAGCGCATGGCATGACACGCAGGTATTCAGTGGGGGATGTCACAGATGGCTGAAGTGGAATCCGCCCCTCAGTACGCAGTCGATGGCGGGCAGGAGCATCTCGCCGGCCCGCTGCTTGGCCACGAACCCGGAGGCGCCGGCGCTGGCGGCACGGGCGCCGTACAGGGCCTCATCGTGCATGGACAGGATCAGGATGACCAACTTGGGGTTCTCGGACTTGAGCCTCACCGTAAGTTCGATGCCATCGATTTCTCCGAGTGAGATATCGACGATGGCCAGATCGAACGGTTCCTGTCGCGTGATTTCGAGGGCCTGCTGCGCATTGGCCACTGCGGCGCCCACGGCGAAGTCCGGTCTCTGGTTCAGCAACTCGCACAGTCCTCTGCGCATAACGTAATGATCGTCCACAATCAGGATTCTTGCCCTGATGGCGGCGTCTTCATCATTGCATACACTCATCGTATCCCCTGTGTGGGTGTCGTCACGTCTATTGCCACGGCGGTCGGCCTCATCGTCTGCACAGCCAATCTTACGCCAATACCACGTCGGCGAGGATTCGCTCAATGACGATGTCCAGCAGATCGTCCCGATCATACCAACCTTCGGCAAGCCGCCGCCGGACCATCCGTATCTTGCTGCACCGTCGCGCCGTCCTCACTTCGCGTCCTTTGACCGCAGTCACCTCGAAGGCGTCAGTACACGTAGTCAGCATTCTCTGTCCTGTTCAATCACGTCGAACCTGGGCTTCCCTGCCCCTTTCACCCACCATGGCTGTCCCATCAAGGGACGTCGGGTAGTTCGCCCACACATCTACACGATACTACAATGGGTCGGACTGTGAAATCGGGGCAGAGTCTCTTTTTGCCATAGTCCGAACTGCCTGTCCGAGTATCGGGGTTTCCCCTATAGGGACGCAGCCGGCTGAAGAGCAGTCCGCTCAGAGAGCCCGAAACCGCAGGTTGGCCCTGCTACGGCTGCAACTCCGTGTTCACCCACTGAATGGCCGAACGCAACAACTCGCTGGCATCCTGAAGAGCGAGCTTGTCCTTGATGTGGGCACGGTACGTCTCGATCGTCTTGACGCTCAGGTGCAGCTTCTCCGCCATTTCTCGCGTATTGTAGCCTTCCCCAAGCATGCGAAAGACCTCGAGCTCACGATCGCTGAGACGTTCGACGGGCGACCCGGTCTTCTTGCCCGTGCCGCCAACGAGCTTGCTGACCATCTTGGCGGCCATGCCGTCGCTGACGTAGATCTCACCCGCCAGCACCCGGCGAATCGCGGTGACCACCTTTTCAGTGGCCTCCTGCTTCATGATATATCCTCGCGCCCCGGCTCGCAGCGCCCGCTCCCCGTATACCGCCTCGTCGTGCATGGACAGCGTCAGAACGGGCAGATTGGGGTGCTGGACCTGGAGATCCTTGATCAGTTCCACACCGCTGGTGTCTTTGAGCGAGATGTCCACGATCACCATGTCGGGCTGGGACTCGCGAACAGCCTGGATGGCCTCGTGGGCATCCTCCGCCTGGCCGCAGACAACCAGGTCATGCTCCTGGTTGATCAACTGCGCAAGCCCTTGGCGAACGATCGGGTGATCGTCCACGATCAGAACCGTTCGCTTGCCCCGGCGATTAGCGCTGGTCTGCGTCTTTTGTGGCATTCCTTCTGACCCCTCTACGTTTTCTCGGCCTGGCGTTAAATTCGCAGGTGACCTGGGTCCCACCGGTCTGTCCCTGCTGTACGGTCAGTATACCACCGATTACCTCGGCACGGTAGCCCATCACCTGCAATCCAATTCCCTTTTTCCTCGGTGGGTGTTTCGGGAAGCGCCGCCCGTCGTTGACAATCGATAGGGTGGCGCGGTTGTGGTCGGCGGTGAGAGCCAGGCGGATCTGCCGGGCTCGGCCGTGGCGAAGGGCGTTGGATACCGCCTCCTGCGCGATTCGGTAGAGATGGACTGCGGTCGAGGCGTCACTGACGAGGACCGGTCTGTCGCACTGGAAACTGCATGAGATGCCGGACATGCTCTCGGTGGTCGAGGCCAGCGACTGAAGGGCCGTCATCAGACCGTTCTCGTCCAACGCAACCGGATGCAACCCGCGGGAGAGCTGTCGTGTTTCCTCAATGGCACGGCTGGTGAGCTGCGCCAGTTCGCCGGCCCTCGCAGCCTCCTCAGGCGACCGCGAGGCGAGTCGTTGCTGCAGCACCTTGCTCATGATCGCAATGCCTGTGAGCTGCTGGCCGAGGCTGTCGTGGAGTTCTCGCCCGATGTGCGTCTGTTCCCTTTCGCTGATCTCCAGGATCTCCTTTTCGAGGTGCTTGCGTCGCTGCATCTCGTTGCGAAGGTGCCTGTTGGCCTCGGTCAGTTCGGCGGTCCGTTCGGCAACCCGGTGTTCGAGCTGCTCGTTGAGTTTACGGATCTCCATCTGAGCCTTCTTCCGGTCCGTGATGTCCTGGACGACTCCGAGCATGCGGACGGCCCGGCCCGCGGGGTCGCGGATCACGTCGCCCGTTTCGGAGACCCAGCGCACTGTCCCATCCGGCCAGACGACGCGATGCTCGACGTGGTAGTCTTTACGCTGTTCCACGCAGGCCTTGACGGAATCGATCAGAAACTGCCGGTCGTCGGGGTGGACGGAGTTGAGGAAAGCTCCGTAGTCGCCCGTGAACTGCCCCGGCGCGAACCCGAACATCGGCTCGATCTCCGCGGACCAGACAAGCTTTCCCGTCGTCATGTTCCAATCCCAACTGCCGATGTTTGCGGCCTTCTGCGCCAGCGCATAGCGTTCTTCACTGGCCTTGAGCGCGGTCTGTCGACGCATTCGCTGGACGGCCAGCGCATACAGTTTGGCCATGCGCTCGATGGCGTCAAGGTCCCGGTCGGAGTAATCTCTCGACGAGTTGGCCAGCGCGATCTGGCCGACGACCTGGCCCCATACGACAGCCGGAACGGTCAGGAAATTCTTCAGCGGAATATGTCCCTCCGGCAGGCCGGCCGAGGCCGCATGGCGAGCGGGCGCGTCGGTGTAGAAGCCGCGACGGGTATTCAACGCGTGACCGAATAGCGAGGGATAGGTGCCGTCGGTGTTGCGCGGGAAGGCGATACTCTGATGCTCGGGCTTCACACGGCACTGTTCTCCCATCATGTTGGTGAGCGTATGGCCCACATTGGCGCCGGTCTCCAGATCTATCGAAGAGACATATCCGTGCTCGCTGTCAGTCAGCCGTCGCGCCTGTTCGAGAACGGTCCCGGCCACCTCCTCCAGAGAAAACGACGGATCGATCAAGGCGTCCGCCAGTCCGACAAGGGCCTCGTCGACGGCCAACTCCCACCGGTGCTCTTCGAGGATGCGTCGGTGCTCGGTGATATCCACGCAGTACTCGATGATCTGAGCAACGCGACCCTGGCCATCCAGAAGAGGAATGCCGTGGATTTCGACGGTGTGGGAGCGGCCTTGGCCGTCCTGATGGACGTGCTCGACCGTCACGGGCTTCCCGGTTTCCTTGATGAGCCGTAATGGACAGGAGTGTTCCGGTTCCTGACAGGGCTGGTCGCGATTGTGCATCAGCGCATGGCATGTGGAGATCTCCGCGTTGTGCATCCGGCGGGCGGCCTGATTGACCAGCAGAACTCGATAGTCCGAGGCGTCGATTACATAGAACGGGTGGGGGAGTGAGTCCAGCACCATCTCCAGGAGCGCCCAGGCCGGTCCTTCGCCGCACGCGGAGAACAATCGGTTGCAGGCAGATTTCCCGTTCTCAGTCATACCCCAGACCTCTCGTCGAAGTCCCGGCGCGTCCGCCTCTCCGTCCTGCACGACATGCAACCCCGACAATTCCCGCACCGGCGGCCGTGAATGCTTTTGCTCAATGATAAACGCAAATGCCGTCAAATCAACAGGAAAGAAGGATTTCGGAGTCCCGGAGAGGATGGAACACATTTCAACGGGAGGACTTGCCAGGGCAACGAGGATGGGCTATGCTCTTGACTGGTCTGCCTCGACGCTGAGACGTCGGCAGAGGGCAGGAAGATCTGTAGTTTAGGCAAAAGGGAGGCTACGCATGAATCTGAAGATGGTTGTGCTGCTGTCGATTTCGCTGATCGTTGCCGGCTGCGAGACAATTCGCCCACACAAGGCTACCCCTGCGGCAGGCAAGGCGCAGGTCGATGAACAAGGCGGCTTTAGCGATGACGTGGCCTTCCTGCGGGCGTATACCGACGTATTGATCCTGAAGGACCGATCCGGGAAGGGGCAAGTCGCCGTTTTGCCGAAGATGCAGGGACGCGTCATGACCAGCACCGCGACCGACCCGAAGGGTCTGAGCTTCGGCTGGGTCAATCGGGAGCTGATTGCCTCCGGCCAGTTTGCCAAGCACATCAACGTCTTCGGCGGTGAAGACCGCTTCTGGCTGGGACCCGAAGGCGGGCAATTCTCCATCTTCTTCGAGAAGGGCGTCCCGTTCGATCTCGACCACTGGTTCACGCCGGCGTCGGTCGATACGGAATCCTGGACGTTGGCCTCCCAGTCCGCCCATTCGGCGAAGCTGCAGAAGACCATCAAGGTGACGAACTACTCCGGGACCGTGTTCGATCTGAGAGTGGACCGTGAAGTCAAAGTCCTGGACCGGGGCGCTGCCCTGGAGATGCTGGGTGTGACCGCGGGTCCCGGCGTGGACATGGTGGCCTTTGAATCGAACAACAAGGTCGTGAATACGGGCTCGCAACCCTGGACCAAGGAGACCGGCCTGCTGTCGATCTGGATCCTGGGCATGTTCAACCCGTCGCCGGAAACGACCATCGCGATCCCGTTCAAGGCCGGCGCCGAAAGCGAACTCGGCCCCATCGTCAACGACGCCTATTTCGGCAAAGTGCCTGAGGATCGGCTGGTCATCAAGGACGGAGTGCTGTTCTTCAGTGCCGACGGGCAGTACCGCAGCAAGATCGGATTGTCGCCGCAGCGAGCCATGAAGGTGGCCGGCAGTTACGACGCCGCCAACCATGTCCTGACGGTTGTGCAGTACGACAAGCCCGAAGGCGCCGCAGACTATGTCAACTCCATGTGGGAGCTTCAGGAACACCCGTTCAAAGGCGATGTGGTCAACTCATACAACGACGGCCCGGCGTCGCCCGGCGCCAAGCCCATGGGCCCGTTCTATGAGTTGGAGACGTCCTCCCCTGCGGCCGCTCTGACGCCGGGTGCGAGCATCGTCCATACGCATCGGACCTTCCACTTCGTCGGCGAGGAGTCCCAGCTCGACGCGATCGCGAAGACTACGCTCGGGGTAGGCATTGCGGAGATCAAATCTGCGTTGCCGTAGCCCGGTTCCCCGGCTTTTGCCCATTTGCTTCGCAATCGGATTTCCTGGTTGACGAGGTTGCGAATATCCTCAAAAATGTGACGACTTGTGCCGTCCCGTCGTCGCAGGGGGTGCTTTTCTACATCCAATGATAGCCAGAGGGTGCTGAGAGATGCCGCAAGATGTGAGCGTTTCGATGAACAAATGCCTGAGTGTCTTGTTGTTGAGCGTCGGTCTGAACGGGGTCGCTTCGGCCTCGCTGGCCCAGCGGATCCAGAAGATCGCAGACCCGCAAAAGGTCTCGGAATACTCGGTCAACGTCGTTGAGCCGAGTTCGGGAGCGACCGTCTACAGCTACAATCCACACAAGCCCCTGATCCCGGCCTCCAACATGAAGCTCGTGACCACGGCGACCGCCCTGAAGTACCTCGGGCCCGGCTTCGAGTACAGGACGCGCGTGGGCCTGAGCAACGGCACGCTCGTCATCATCGGCAGCGGGGATCCGATTCTGGGCGACAGGGAAACCGACGGCAAGTATGGCCGGCAGAATGGCTGGATCTTCGAGAAGATCGCACAGGCGCTGCGCGAGCGGGGCGTCTCCGAAATCAACGACATCGTGATCGATACGACGGTCTTCGACGACGAGCGGGTGCATCCGAGTTGGCCGGCCAAGGACTATAACAAGTGGTATGCCTGTGAAATCTGCGGCCTGAACTACAACGTGAACTGCATCGAACTGACCGCCACCCGAGTGGGGGGAACCGTCTCTATCCAAGTGGACCCGGCAACCACGTTCGTCGAGATCGCCAATCAGGTCGAAGCGATTGCCTCCGGCGAAAGCGCCGTCGGTTCCCACCGGACGACCCAGCCGAACAAGATCACGGTCTTCGGCAAGTGCAAGACCAAGGATGGGCCTTTCAAGGTGGCTATCGAGAAGCCGGCCGCGTTCTTCGGCTTTCTGCTGGCCGAGCATTTTGCCCGTGCCGGCATCACCGCCAGGGGCAAGCTGATCGAGCGGGCATTCTGCGAAGACGAGGGGTTCCAGTCACTGGTCGAGTTCGTCACGCCGCTGGCCGATGCTCTGAACAGGGCCAACACCGACAGTCTCGGTCTGGCCGCCGAGGCGCTGCTCA
Organism: Phycisphaerales bacterium; assembly: GCA_039683175.1. GTDB lineage: Bacteria > Planctomycetota > Phycisphaerae > Sedimentisphaerales > Anaerobacaceae > PLanc-01. The sequence goes on along the minus strand of JBDKRX010000137.1, from coordinate 7,692 downwards.
AGACAGTCGACGCACAGGACAATCCGGATCGGAGAAATGGCGGCTGGGCCGGCGGACGCGAGGCCATCGCTCGTTATCTCGCGGACCTTGGCATCCCCGCCGAAGAGTTCAAGCTCGATGACGGCAGCGGGCTGAGCCGCCAGAATCGGCTCACGACCCACGCCATCACGCGTCTGCTGCTCGATCAGTATCGCGGCCCCAATTGGGAGCTGTTCCGGGTTTCTCTGGCCGTCGGCGGGGAGGAGGGCACCATTGACAGGTACTTCAACGAGCCGCGGTACCAGGGCAAGATCCACGGCAAGACCGGCTATATCAGTGGGGTCCGTGCCTTCTCCGGCATCTGCTTCACGGATGGCGGTCCCTACATCTTCTCCATTCTCTCCAACGGGCCGAAGGGCCTCAGCCGCGACGCGATCAACGATATCGCCAAGGCGATCATCGACGAGCACAAAGCCCCGAACTGATCGCGGAACAGCGTGATTCAGGGCCGCAAGTACGCCTGCAACGGCTCGACGTTCACGTTTCGCCAATCCGGCGGGACGATTCGTCGGAGGGGTTCCTCCAGGGAACCGAATCGCGGCGGCTCGACTCCGACAATCACAGCGGCGGGGGGGCGCTCAACCGTCATCTCGTCGATTGTCCCGGGACCGGCTGTGTGCGTGATTCGACGTTCCTCCGGTGTCATCCGGTCGGCGATCCGATAGACGATCGAGCCGCTGGCCAGTTCTGTGTAGATGTCACAACCTCCTTCGAGGGCGTAGAGCGGCCCCAGCGTCAACACGCGTTTCGGTTCCTTCACCTGCTCCATCACGGCTCGTGATGCCGCGTGCACTCTGATAGGTTCCCACTTCTCCGGGACGAGCACAAACACAGTTCGAGACAGCGCGGCGGGACACGTGAAGACACACAGCAGTACGGCGGCGGTCATGGCGAATGGCGCCGTCCGTCTGCCGAGATCGTGAGAAGACGCCTGTCGCCGCAGCGCGGCCAGCGGGTAGGCAAAGGCAACCACCATGAATGGAACGGGAACCGCCAGATACTGAAGCCACATTGTCGGAGGTATGTAGGCAATCACGACGAACGCCAGCGGCAGCAGGGCGGCTGCCAGGGCTTTTCGTTGCTCCTGTGCGGCCAGGCTCGAGCGGCAGCGCAATCCGACCCAGAGCAGACCGGCGGCAAGGATCAGAAGGATCAGACAGCCAGGCATCACGAGTGCGTTCACGGTGAGCGGGATCTTGCCGAACGTCATCCCGATCTCGTGCAGCCAGCGTCCATAGAGGGTGGGGATTCGCACGAGATTGAGCCGGAACGCTTGGGGCGCTTGTAGGATCACCCACGCCGGCCAGGCCAGCATCGCCAGAGTTCCCACGAGGAAGGGCAGCGCCATTCGTACCCTGTTTCGCAGGGTCCCGTCCACCATCCAGAGGATCGCCCCCAGGAACAAGGCCTCGGCCAACGCCGTCGTCACGCGCATGCAGGTTGCGACGGTGAGCAGCACGCCCATGATTCCCACACGCCAACAGGCCCTCTGCTGGAAATCGGTGGTCACGAACAACCCCAACGCCCCGGCGACGCACAGGATCACCACATCATGATTCCAGGCATATCCGGCGGCGTAGTCCACGAACGGGTTGAAGACATAAATCGCAGCCGCCGCGAGGCCAAACAGTAGTCCCTCGGTTCGACGGGGCGAGAAGACAAAGCGGTAGATCAGGAGAATCACGAGCACGACAAGGAAATCGCTACCAGCGGAAATGAGTCTGCCCACAAGCAGATAGTGCGTCGTGCCCAGGACCCTGTAGCATGCCGCCAGCAACAGCGGATGGTAGGGCAGTTGCGACGGGTACGAGAAGTCCCGATAGATCATCTTGCCTTGGGCCGACAACACCCCGGCGGTGCAATACATCTGCTCGTCACGCCCGATTTCCTTGGTCATGCTGTTGGCGAGGATCACGGCGGCAAACACGACAACCACCGTCCAGACGAGAATGCGTGGCACGAAGACCGGAGGCTGTGGGCGGGAGGCTGCACGCGTCTCCGGTCCAAGGCCTTCGGCCTGTTGCCTGCGTTTACCACTCGCTGAGTTCACCCATGAGCTCCTCAACCAGGTCTTTCATCGTGACAATCCCCGCCGGCACGTCGCGCGAGCCCCGCCGGTGGGTCACAAGGACGACTTCGATCTGCTCTCGCCGCATCAGACCGATGGTGTCTATCACGAGAGCAGTGGCATCCACGTTTCGAATCGGCACAAGGAACTTCTCCAGGTTCGTGAATTCCTCATCGCGGGCCAGCACGTCGTAGATATTGACGAATCCGACAATGTTGCCGGGAGCATCCCGCCACACGAGCAGACGCGTGAACGTGTGTCTCCTGATCTCATTCAGCAGGACCGAGCGGTCCGACTGCATTCCTGCCACGTGGACTCGGCTCAGTGGGACCATTGCCGTGCCCAGGCGCAGGCCGGGGATGTTCACGATCCGGTCGATGATCTCGGTCTGGACGTGGCTGAGGAGTCCTTCTTCCTGGGTATCGCGCAGAATGGCGCGTACCTGATACCCCTGACTCGACGTGATCATCGTCCTGGACGAAACCGGCGAGCCGATCAGACGTGCGAAGAGGTTCGATGTCAGTCTCAGCAACGGCACAACCCCGCACCATGTGAAGGCCTTGTGGCTCACGTACAGCAGGGGGGCCGCAAGAGAGGTGAGGATGTCGGCGCGATGGAGAAATATGTTCTTGGGGATCAATTCGGAAGAAATGAACAACAGGGGAGCCATCAGTAGCGCGGTATACACCTCAGCCACATGCTCGGAGGGCGCGATATCCAGAAACAGGCTCGTAATGGCGCTGGTAGCCACGTAGTGACAGAGATTGGTCCCCACGAGCAGAGAGAGCAGCAGGCCGGAGCTGTCGCGCATGACCTCAGCGAGCAGGATCGAAAGCAATTTCCCCCGCTCGGCGTTCAATCGCAATCGCAGCCGGCTGAGGCGGTAGATGCCTGTCTCGGCCCCGGCGAAGAACCCCGCCAGAAGCGCCATGGCGGCCGCCAGCAACATGAACACGACTTCATGATTCATGGCTTGAAATCGGCTCCAGCGAAAGGATCACTGTTTGGACGCGGCGTTTCTGGATGCGATCGACCGTGAACTTCAGGTTGCCCAGCCACGCTACGTCGCCCTTGCGGGGGATGTGCCCCAGGAGCGTCGTGACCAGGCCGCCGATTGTGGCGATGCGGGTTTCCTCGATATCGATGCCAAAGACGCCTGCCCAGTCATGGATGGCCAGATCGCCGGCCAGCCGATACTGGAAAGGCCCCAATTGCTTGATCGGCTCGATCCCGGCGGCTGTGTCCATTCTCCCGAAGAGTTCCTCTGCGATGTCCTCCGGCCGCACCGAACCGGCGATCCCGCCATACTCGTCCACGACCACGGCCACGTCCACCCCTGTCTTTCGGAAGAACTCCAACAGGGACTCCACCGTTTTCTGTTCCGGAACGAAGTGCACCGGTTGGACGAGCCGGTCGATCGAGGCATCCGGCTTCAGGAACCACTGTCGAAGGTGGACCATTCCGACAATATTGTCTATGTTGTCGACGTAGACGGGAATCTTCGTCAGGTGATGCGTCTGCATCTGGTTGCGAACCATCTCTCGGGAATCCGACACGTCGCAAGCGATCATATCGACGCGTGGCTGCATGACGTGGCGGACCTTCAGCATTCCCAGATCGACCACCTCGTCGAGCAGCCGGTTCTCATCCTCCGTGATCAGGCCGCGCCGACGTGTAAGATTCACCAGGGAGCGGAACTCCTCCAGTGTGACCGTCCTGGGCACACGGGCCGGCCCGAGAAAGACCCGCAACACAGGCTCCAGGAAAAGGACCCGAAACACGAAGGTGATCGGCCCGAATACCTGGACCACAAGAAACGCGGGCAACGCCGCGGCCAGCGCCAGGGGCCGGGAGTTTGAGTACGCCAAAGATTTCGGCAGGATCTCCCCGAACAGCACCAGGATAATGAATGTCGCGAGCGCCAGGATGGTCGCCGCGCCGAGACCCCATTGCCTGCCGACATGTCGCACGAGCACGCTGGAAGCTGCGTAGAACAGGACGTTGACCGTCATATTCCCGAAAAGCAGGCAGTTCAGCAGGTGCCCTGGCTTACGGAGCAGGCGAACGATGAGTTGATGAACTCGATGTGTGGAGTCCTTGAACTGCTTGATCTGCCGTTGGCTGAGGTTGAAGAATGCCGTCTCCGATCCCGAGAAGAACGCGGAACAGCCCAGCAGCACGAGCATCAGCAGGATGTGGCCGAGGTTTTGGTAGACTTGGGCAATCATGGCCGATCGTGCGGCCCGGTGCGAGGCAGCCGGATGGTGAATGTGCTTCCCTGGTTGACGTGCGACGCGACGCTGATCTCGCCGTCGTGTGCGTCCACGATGCGCTTGCAGAAGGCGAGGCCCACGCCCGAGCCGGAACCGGCAGGGGAGTTCTGTCCTGTCTTCGTTGTGAAGAACGGCCTGAAGATGCTTGCGAGATGCTCCGCCGGGATGCCTTTGCCCGTGTCGCTCGCTGCAAGGACAACGCACTCGGCATCCATAGACGCGACCAGCTTGAGGATCCCCCCCCCGGGCAACATGGCGTCGCGGGCGTTCAGGATCAGGTTCATGAGCACCTGCTCGATCTGAACCGGCACGCAGTTCACCCGGAGATCGTCCGGGATAGTCGTTTGCACGGTGATCCCGTCCTTGCTGAGGTCGCGGCACAGGCACGTGAACACCTGTTCGACGAGCGCCTTGACGCTGATGTCCTCCCGCTGGTTTTTCTGGCCGTTGGCCATCGCGAGCACGCTCTGCATGATTTTGGAGGCCCTCTGGCAGTTCCGCACCGTCTTGTCGAGGACTTTCTTCGCCAGTTCCGCGTCATCCGGGTTCTGCACGGCCAGCGCGGCGTAAGTAGTCAGCGGGGTCAGCAGATTGTTGATCTCGTGTGCGATCATGCAAGTGGCCGAGCCCAGCGTGGCCAGAGCCTGGAGCTGCATGTTTTGCGACCTCAGCGCGTCGTTCTCTTGTTCCTTTTGCGCAAGGCACTGGTGCAATGACAGGCGTTTCTCGATGATACTTGTCAACGGCCCACTCCTTGTATACAATCCATCATCGGTGTCCGTACCGCGGTATTATCTACCGGCAGCGGTCGTCGTACAAGGGCCTACCCGCCCGGCCGACCGGTTTTTTTGGAGCAGGTGGGCGCCTCGATGCGAAGAGTCGAACTCTCTCTGCTTGTTTGGAAACCGCGCAGGGATGAGTAGAATGCGTTGAACCGACCGGGAGTGTGCTGAATGGCTCAAGATAGAAAGAATCAGGACAAGGTGTCTACCGTTCTGGTGGTGGATGACAATCAGCAGAATCTCGAATTGATCCAGGCCTATCTGGAGGACGTCGAGTGTACGACGGAGGCGGCTCACGATGGGATCGAAGCCCTCGACAGGGTGGCCCGGAACAAGCCCGATCTGATCCTTCTCGACGTCATGATGCCCAAGATGAGCGGTTTCGAGGTCTGCAGGAGGCTCAAAAGCAACCCCCAGACCAGCGACATCCCGGTTATCATGGTGACTGCCTTGAACGAGTTTGGCGATATCGAGCGGGGTCTCGATTCCGGAACGGACGATTTTGTCAGCAAACCGATCAACAGGCTCGAATTGCTCACCAGGATTCGCACCATGCTGAAACTCAAGCACCTCACGGATCGCCTGGATCGAACTCTGGCATATCTGGGAGAAATAGACAAGGCCTCGCAGCCCGCTGACAGATAGCCTGGGGGGGGGCACCCGCGCAAGTCGTGATCCGTCGCGATTTGGGGATCAGGGCATCGACGCACTGCCCGATAACACACCATTCAGACTCCAGACAATCCCTACAGTACACACAATCGCCATCCTGTCCGACCGGGATGCCTCCTCGCGCTCCTGGTGTGTTCAAACCGAGGTTAACACCCCGCGTCAATTGGACGATACCTCATCAGAACGTTGTTTCCGGCATGATACGGCACGATATTCAGGAGTGAGGGATGTGCGGTTTATTGCAGATTCTCGGCAGGGCGATCACGATCAACCCCCCCGAGCTGATCTGGCACTGGCTCAACGAACGACGACATGCTCAGGTGGACACAGAGATGCCTGAGAACCCGCAGATGGACCACATCCTTGACCTCATGGGCCACGGCAAATTCTCGGAGGCCAGGGAACAGGTAAGGATCTATCTCTTTGCCAATCCGTCAAGCTGTTCGGGCCGGATGGTCGCCGCGGCGCTGTTGTTGCAGGAGAACAACCTCAAAGAGGCGATCCAGGAGTTGAACTCCATCTACATGCGGCAGCCGAGCAACACGCTGGCGCTGTATGCCTTGGGACACTGTTATGAGCGGCTCGACCGGCAGGCTGAAGCTGTTGAATTCTACCAGGACTGCATCAAATTCAATGGCCAACTCCAGTTGCCCGCCCAGCGTCTGGCGGCGATCTACTTCAAGGACGGTCGGATCGCCGACGCCATCGCGCAATATGAGTCATTGAAGGAATATTACCCGGACGATATCTCCACCCTGGTGACGCTGGGGCATCTCTACATCGCAACCGGCGAATACCCGAAGGCGATTGCGACATTCAACACGGCTATCCTGATCCACCCCGACAACTTCGTCGCACGCGACGACGTCCTCGAACAGCACATCTGCGATGGGCAGTTCCAGGAGGCTCTGGACCGAGTTGATGTGCTCCTGACCGAGGAACCCGATCGGGCGGACCTGGTTGCCAAGCAGGCTGACATCGTGGGCATGATGGGGGGGATCAGTGATGCAGTCGCCCTGTATCAGCATGCCCTGCGAATCTGCCCGGACTTCCTGGAAGTGACCATCAAGCTGGGCACCAGCTATCTGAAGATGCACGCCGACCAGCTTGCGGCACAGCAATTCAACAAGGCCATTGAGATCAACGATGCGATCGTCGATGCCTACATGGGTTTGGCGGCCGCCCAGAAGCTTGCCGGCCAGGACTCGGAGGCCATGAACACCCTTTCGCTGGCCGCAGCAATCCAGCCCAACACGTCGTTCCTGTTCGCTGAGACTGCCAAGCTCATTCTGAAGGCGGCGCTGGAAGCGAACCTGCTTCCGGCCCCGACGGACGGCCGGACCCTCGAACAGACCGTTCTGGCGGCGCACGAGCGCCAGGCCGCACGGTTCCCGAACAACCCGGACCTGCGCTACAGACTGGGGATCCTTCACATGAATGCGGCGCATCTGCACGAGGCATGTGACTGCTTCCAGGCGGCTTTGCAGATCAATCCGACGTTCTCGCGAGCCGCCACAAAGTTGGCCGTCTCGTTGTTCGAGACAGGTGGTACCCAAGAGGCCCTCAGCCTGATCACGCCGACAGAGCACTACGACACCAAAACGCTCGATCTGTACTACCGAACCGCGTTGCTCTATTGCAACCGTGTGAAGTTTGCTTCGTCGGTGATCAACCTCCAGCACCAGATCGACCAGGATCTCGCTCCGAACGTCGATCCCGCCACGAACATCTCGATTGTGCTGCAGAATCTCGGTCTGTCCGACACGATCGGTCTGATGTGGGAGAATCTCTGCCAGACGGCAGCCCACGCGGCGGTAGAAACCTCCTAAGGATGCCCGAAAGGGCGACCAAACCCGAA